>NZ_NEJX01000054.1:0-807 GCF_002113245.1 Pseudomonas sp. B13(2017) | reverse complement strand
AACTCAGCAGTGAAACGATGCATCGCCGATGGTAGTGTGGGGTTTCCCCATGTGAGAGTAGGTCATCGTCAAGATTCATTTCGCAAAACCCCTATCTGCGCATGCAGGTAGGGGTTTTGTCTTTCTGGCAAAAAAAATCCCAGGCCTGCACAACCCTCCTCTGTGGGAGCGGGTTCACCCGCGAACACCGGCAAAGCCGGTGCCATCCACCATGTCGCCCGCTTCGCGGCGGTTCGACGCCTCGACATGCCGGCTCCCACCCCGACCGCAAAATACCTTGGCTGCGACAATATTCCCGTCACATTCACGTGACTTTCCCGCGCCTGGCCTACGTCAAGACTTTGGTTCGGGGCATTCCTGGCCCCGGGCTGAGCGATGCCAGCGTACCGTGCTGCGCATTTCCGGACTTCCACCGTCCCATCACTTGAGGTAGCAAGCAAGATGGCCAAGGCCGCCGATGTCGTTGTGCAATGCCTGGAAAACGAAGGTGTCGAGTATGTATTCGGTATTCCCGGTGAAGAAAACCTCGACCTGCTCGAATCCCTGCGCAAGTCGAAGATCAAGCTGGTACTTACCCGTCACGAGCAGTCCGCAGGCTTCATGGCCGCCACCTACGGCCGCCTGACCGGCAAGACCGGCGTCAGCCTGTCGACCCTCGGCCCTGGCGCCACCAACCTGGTCACCGCTAGCGCCTATGCCTACCTGGGTGGCATGCCGATGATGATGATCACCGGCCAGAAGCCGATCAAGAAGTCCAAGCAGGGCCGTTTCCAGATCATCGACGTGTGCGGCATGATGGACCCCATC
>NZ_NEJX01000053.1:0-896 GCF_002113245.1 Pseudomonas sp. B13(2017) | reverse complement strand
AACCTGGTCAAAGGCGACCCGGTCACTCTGCAGATCACCGACGAACCGGGTACTCCAGGCAACCCTGGCACCCCAGGCACGCCGAATGGCGGCGATGAAGTGACGCTGACCCTCACCGGCAATGCCGTGCAGGAAGGCCACACCACAACCATCACCGGCACCCTGAGCCACCCAGCGGGCCAGGCGTTCACTGTCACCCTGAGCAACGGCCAGACCCTGAGCTTTGCCGAGGGCGCGCTTACCGCGACTACCAATCCGTTCGTGGCGCAGAGCGATGACGTATTTCGTGACGGTGAAACTCAGACCATCAGCGTGACAAATGCGGGCAACCACAACTTCGAGAACCTGAACACCAGTGCCACCACGACCGTCACCGTGAGCGACACCGTCGACACCGTGAAGGCCGAGCTGAGCATTTCGCCGAACCCGGCAGTGGAAGGCCAGGCGGTGACCTACACCATCACCCTGACCGGTCCTGCCGGTGCCGACCTGAGTCAGCACGGAGGTCTGTCCATCGCGCTGAGCAACGGCGAGGTGATCAACATCCCTGCGGGCCAGGTCAGCGCTTCGCAAACCGCTAACCTGGCGGATGACGTCTATGTCGGCAGCAGTGCTCCGAGCATCGCCATCAACGGAATCACTGAGCAAGGCACTGGCAAACAGGTCTTTGAGAACCTGGTCAAAGGCGACCCGGTCACTCTGCAGATCACCGACGAACCGGGTACTCCAGGCAACCCTGGTACCCCGGGTACGCCGAATGGCGGCGATGAAGTGACGCTGACCCTCACCGGCAATGCCGTGCAGGAAGGCCACACCACAACCATCACCGGCACCCTGAGCCACCCAGCGGGCCAGGCGTTCACTGTCACCCTGAGCAACGGCCAGACCCTGAGCTT
>NZ_NEJX01000052.1:0-1167 GCF_002113245.1 Pseudomonas sp. B13(2017) | reverse complement strand
TGAACTGGCCTAATGATCCCGGACACCTCTTAAGGGCGATATGATTCGCCCAATCAGGAGGTTCCATGCAAGAACGAAAGACCTACACCCGCGAGTTCAAGCAACGTGCTGCCAGCATGGTCCTTGATGACCACTGCTCGATTCCCGACGTCTGCGCTTCAATGGACGTCGGCCCTACAGCCCTGCGCCGCTGGGTTGATCAGGTGCGTAAAGAGCGACACAAGGGCCAGCCAGTAGCCGGTACCAAAGCGATCAGCGACGAACAGCGCGAGCTCCAGCAGCTGCGAGCCAAGATCAAGCGCCTGGAGACCGAGGCTGAAATCTTAAAAAAGGCTACGGCTCTCTTGATGTCGGATCCCGATCGTTTTTCCTGATTGAGGAACTGAGAGAGTCAGGCTCGTATCCGACCAGCCTTCTTTGCAGTGCGCTGAGCGTATCCCGTAGCGCGTTTTATGACTGGCTTCGCCGTCGTTCAACACCGAATACCGAGCGTGACGAACTCAGAGAGAAAGTAGTTCAGCTGCACGTCGAAAGCAGGGGGAGCGCGGGCGCGAGAATGATCTCTGAGTACCTGAAGGCCCAGCAGTTCAAGGTGGGACGGTATCTGGCCGGAAAACTCATGGAGGAGGCAAATCTGGAAAGCAAGCAGCGTCGTCCGCATCGGAATCGCTCCAAAGGCGTTGAAGCGTTTGTGGCCAAGAACCTGCTCGAACGTAACTTTGAGCCAACAGCAATTAACCAGGTCTGGTGCGGTGATGTGACCAGTTTGATGGTCGGGAAGCGCTGGTATCACCTGGCAGTAGTGATTGACTTGTTTGCGCGTCGGATCGTTGGCTGGGCGTTTTCCCTGATCAACGACGCCAACTTGGTTAGCAAGGCGCTGAGGATGGCAGTAGGGGTTAGGGGCAAGCATGCAGGATTGATGTTTCACTCGGATCAAGGCTGCCAGTACACCAGCCAGCGCTTCCAGTCCGAGCTGCTTGAGCATGGTATAACGCAGAGCATGAGTCGCAGGGGACAATGCTGGGACAACGCACCAACAGAGCGTTTCTTTGGGACGCTCAAGTCAGAATGGGTGCCGCCCAAGGGCTACAAGGAAATTGAAGAAGCCAAGCAGGATATGACCAGCTTCTTCATGCGATACAACCGAATCAGGCTCCACAGCCA
>NZ_NEJX01000051.1:0-1180 GCF_002113245.1 Pseudomonas sp. B13(2017) | reverse complement strand
GCCGCTTGTATGGTGATACTCGAAGGGGTGGTGGGACGAAAAAGCCGAATCTGACTGTTCACAGCAGTACAGACCGTGGGAGAACTCGCCCCACCCCTTCACCAAAGCGCCGATAAAGAATGCATCGTTTGCAAGCGACGATAGAAGCAAGCCAGCGCCTCTTGGTGAAACCCCTCCGAGCCCAAAAACCATACCGTGGGAGTTCAGGCGATGGCAATGCGAGTAGAGAAGTTCATCATTGGCGTCGATGTCGCCAAGGTCGAACTGGTCAGCTATTGCGAGGAAACCGCTCAACAACACTCGTTGAAAAATACAAAGCCTGAGATCCGCAAGTGGCTGGCACTTCAGCCAGCCAATACGGCTATCTGTGTTGAAGCCACCAACGTTTATCACCTGGACCTGGTGGAGATGGCTTACGAAAAGGGTTTTGCAGTCTATGTCGTTGATGGGTACCAACTCAGCAACTACCGAAAAGGGATTGGCGGGCGTGCCAAAACTGATGCATCTGATGCCTGCCTGCTAGCCCGTTTCCTGGATCGTGAGGGCAGCTTGCTTCGTCCTTGGTCACCCCCTCCAGCCGTCTACAGCAAGCTTCAGAGCCTTCTCCGACGCCGAGCAGCACTGGTGTCAGCGCGCACCAGTCTGACCCAGAGTTGGGGTAACGAAGCGTCCCTCAAGGACGCCTTCAATAGCTTCGCCAAACACTTTGAGTCGCTTGATCTGCTGATTCAAAAGCGTTTGAAGACGCTGGTTAGAGAAGCGGGGCTGAGCGAGCAGGTTGCCCGCTGCCAGGCAGTTGAAGGCATTGGTTTTCTGACTGCCGTCGCTTTAGTCACCGCCTTCATCCGCGGCGACTTCAAGCGCAGCGATTCATTCATCGCTTTTCTAGGCATGGATCTGAAAGTTGCCGAATCAGGCCAGAAATCCGGACGCCGATGCTTAACCAAGCGAGGCTGCTCAGAAGTGCGCCGGCTACTGCACAATGCAGCCATGGCGGCTAGCAAGACAGCTGCGTGGAAAGAGGTGTATGAACATTATCGGAATACAGGTAAGGCAACCACTCAGGCCCTTGTCATCCTGTCCCGAAAGCTGGCCAGAATTGCATTCGCCTTGATGAAGACTCAAGGCGAATACATGAGCAAAGGGGGCAAAAAGCATTGCCCACAACCATAGAATCTCC
>NZ_NEJX01000050.1:0-1250 GCF_002113245.1 Pseudomonas sp. B13(2017) | reverse complement strand
TGAACTGGCCTAATGATTTTGGACACCTTCTTCGGGCGCTATGATGGCGCCCAATTGGAGGCAAAATCAGTGCGAAAATCTTATTCGAAAGAACACAAAATCCAAGCAGCTGAAATGGTGCTGGACGGTGGCCAGTCAGTTCCTGAGGTATGTGAAATCCTCGGGATTGGCCGCACAGCTCTCCGCCGGTGGGTTGACCAGGTACGGCAGGAGAGAGAGGGGAAAGTTCCGGCTGGTGCAAAGGCTATTACCCCGGAGCAGCGACGAATCGAGGAGCTGGAAAGCCTGGTTCGTCAAAAGGATCGGGATATCGAAATCCTAAAAAAGGCCAGTGCTCTCCTGCTTCGGGACTCCAAAGATCGTTCTCGCTGATCAACGAGCTGAGTGAGCATTACGGTGTTGTCGACTGCTGTCGCGTGCTTGGGGTCAAGCGCAGCAGTTTCTATGCATGGCGCAAACGCCAAGGGCGTGAAAATCCTGACAGGGATGCTCTACGCTCGCGTGTAATCAACCTTTTCAATGCGTCACGAGGCTCCGCAGGATCACGCACTCTGATGCAGGAGCTACGACGTGAAGGCCATGAAGTCGGGCGTTACAAAGTGCGCACGCTTATGCGTGAGGCTGGCTTGAAATGCCGGCAGCGCAGGCCGCACCGGTATCGCTCGTCAGGTACAGAAGCACTGATTGCGGAAAACCAACTGAAGCGAAATTTCAAAGTTTCGACTATCAACGAGGTTTGGTGTGGCGATGTGACTTACATCCAGGTTGGCAGGCGCTGGCTGTACTTGGCCGCAGTAATCGACTTGTACGCGCGCCGAGTTGTGGGCTGGGCGTTTTCAATGACTGCCGATGCCAGGTTGGCCTGTGACGCGCTGCGTATGGCGTCTGAGTCCAGGGGCAAGCCTGCGGACGTGATGTTTCATTCAGATCAAGGCTGCCAGTACACCAGCCATAAATTCAGGGCTGTGCTTGAAGAATACCGCTTGAAACAAAGCATGAGCCACCGCGGCCAATGCTGGGACAACGCCGCCATGGAGCGATTTTTTGGGGCGTTGAAATCAGAGTGGATGCCGGCAGGAGGGTATGAATCCGAAGCTGAGGCTAAGGCCGACATCATGGCTTATCTGGTGCGCTACAACCTCAAACGTCTCCACAGCTACAACGGATACGAGACCCCGGTAGCCATGGAGGAAAAACTGAGGGCAGCGGCATAAACCTTAACCGGTGTCCAAAATTACTTGACCAGATCA
>NZ_NEJX01000005.1:0-314140 GCF_002113245.1 Pseudomonas sp. B13(2017) | reverse complement strand
AAGGGGTGGGGCGAGTTCTCCCACGGTCTGTACTGCTGTGAACAGTCAGATTCGGCTTTTTCGTCCCACCACCCCTTCGAGTATCACCATACAAGCGGCTTTAGCCGCGAAGAGGCCCGCACAGGCAACATACCTTCAACCAGGCTGCTGAGTTCTCAGCTTCTCGCTACGCCCACGCAACCACTCCAGGGTCAGCAGCAACACCACCGAGAAGGCAATCAGCAAGGTCGCCGCCGCGGCAATGGTCGGGCTCAGGTTCTCGCGAATACCACTGAACATCTGCCGCGGCAGGGTCGCCTGCTCCGGCCCGGCCAGGAACAGGGTCACCACTACTTCGTCAAACGACGTGGCAAAGGCGAACAATGCCCCCGAAATCACCCCAGGCGCGATCAGCGGCAGGGTCACCCGGCGGAAAGTCAGCAGGGGCGAGGCGCCCAGGCTGGCTGCCGCGCGCACCAGGTTGTAGTTGAAGCCCTGCAAGGTCGCCGACACGGTAATGATGACGAACGGCACGCCCAGTACCGCATGCACCAGAATCAGCGAGGTGAAGCTGTTGCCCATGCCCAGCGGGGCGAAGAACAGGTAGCTGGCCACACCGATGATCACCACCGGCACCACCATCGGCGAAATCACCAGCGCCATCACCAGCGACTTGCCCGGGAAGTCGCCACGGGTCAGGCCGATGGCCGCCAGGGTGCCGAACACCATGGCCAGCACTGTGGCTGCCGGGGCGACGATGATGCTGTTCTTCAAGGCCCGCATCCACTCGGCCGAGCCGAAGAAGTCCTGGTACCACTGCAGCGAGAAGCCCTGCAGCGGGTACACCAGGAAACTGCCACTGTTGAACGACAGCGGCACGATCACCAGCACCGGCAGTATGAGGAACAGCAGGATCAAGCCGCAAAGAATGCGCAGGCTGTAGAACCACACCCGCTCCACGGGCGACATGTAAGGGCTCAGCATGACAAGGCTCCTCAGCTCAGGCGCAGGCGGCTTGCGCCGACCAGCCAGCTATAGATCAGGTACAACAGCACGGTCGCCAGCAGCAACAGCCCGCCCAGCGCGGTGGCCATGCCCCAGTTGATGCTGGTATTGGTGTAGAAGGCCACGAAGTAGCTGACCATCTGGTCATTCGGGCTGCCCAGCAGTGCCGGGGTGATGTAGTAGCCGATGGCCAGGATGAACACCAGCAGGCAACCAGCGCCAACCCCGGCGTAGGTCTGCGGGAAGTAGACCCGCCAGAAACTGGCGAACGGATGGCAGCCCAGCGAGATCGCCGCACGCATGTAACTTGGCGAAATGCCCTTCATCACGCTGTACAGCGGCAGGATCATGAACGGCAACAGGATGTGCACCATCGAGATGTACACGCCGGTGCGGTTGAACACCAGTTCCAGCGGCTGGTCGATGATGCCCATGGCCATCAGCGCGCTGTTGATCAGGCCACCCGACTGCAGCAGCACGATCCACGCCGCCACCCGCACCAGGATCGAGGTCCAGAACGGCAGCAGCACCAGGATCATCAGCAGGTTGCTCTGCCGGGTCGGCAGGTTGGCCAGCAGGTAGGCCAGCGGGTAGGCCAGCACCAGGCAGATGGCGGTAATCACCACACCCATCCACAGGGTGCGGGCGAAGATATCCAGGTAGATGGCCTGGTCCGGGGTGGCCTTGGCCAGTTCGCCAAGGTCATCGATACGGTGGTCGAGCGAAGCCAGCAGGTAGAACGAGGTGACCGTACTGGTGTTGCGGCGTATCGCCTGCCAGTAGGCCGGGTCGCCCCAACGCTCGTCGAGGGCCTGCAAAGCATCTTTATAGGAAGCGGGTTCGCTCTTGAACGGCAGCGCCCGCGCGGTCTTGGCCAACAGGCTGCGGTAACCGGCCAGCTCCATGTTCAGGCGCTTGGAAAGGTCGCCCAGGGTCTGGTTCTTGCGCGACTCGGCCAGGTCCTGGCTCAACGCCTTGTACACGTCCTCGCCCGGCAGGCTCTTGCCATCCCACTGGGTGATGACGCCCACGGTGCGCGGCAGGCCGCCAACCACTTCCGGGTTGCCGACGCTCTTGTACAGCAGCGCCGCGATCGGCACCAGGAACACCAGCAGGAGAAACAGCGCCAGCGGCGCGATCAACGCCTGCGCCTTCCAGCGGTTGACCCGCTCGGCGTGCTTGAGGCGCTGCTTGAGACTTGGACTTGCGCCTTCTTTGAGGGGCACTGCAATGGCCATGGCGAACTCCGCGATACGAACTGAAAATGGGGCTGCTGCGCAGCCCATCGCCGGCAAGCCAGCTCCCACAGGTACTGCACTGGCTTCGAGGCTTCTGATCCCTGTGGGAGCTACCTCCTACAGGTACTGCACTGGCTTCGGGGCTTGTGATCCCTGTGAGAGCATTCCCCACAGGTACTGCACTGGCCTCGGGGCTTCTGATCCCTGTGGGAGCTGCCCCTACAGGTACTGGGCTGACATCGGGGATAGCGCGGTCCCTGTGGGAGCTGGCTTGCCGGCGATGGGCCGCAACGCGGCCCCCTACGCTGGTCGTTTACTTCTTCGCCGCCCAGGCGTTGAAGCGTTGCTCCAGCTGCTCGCTGTTGTCAGCCCAGAAGGCCACGTCGATCTGCACCTGGTTGGCGATGTTTTCAGGCGTGGTCGGCATGTCCTTCTTCACCGTGTCCGACAGCAGGCTCACAGCCTTGGAATTGGCCGGGCCGTAGGCGATGTTCTCGGAGTAGGTCTTCTGCTGCTCGGGCTGCACGCTGAAGGCGATGAATTTCTTCGCTTCCTCGGCATCCTTGGCGCCTTTCGGGATGGCCCAGGCGTCGAAGTCGTAGATGCCGCCGTTCCACACCACCTTCAGGTTGCTCTCTTTCTGCACCGCAGCGATGCGGCCGTTGTAGGCAGAGCTCATGACTACGTCACCCGAGGCCAGGTACTGCGGCGGCTGGGCGCCGGCTTCCCACCACTGGATGCTTGGCTTGAGTTCGTCGAGTTTCTTGAAGGCGCGGTCCACGCCCTCTTTGGTGCCCAGCACCTGGTACACGTCCTTCGGCGCCACACCGTCGGCCATCAGGGCGAATTCCAGGGTGTACTTGGCGCCCTTGCGCAGGCCGCGCTTGCCCGGGAATTTCTTGGTATCCCAGAAATCGGCCCAGCTGGTCGGTGCGGTCTTCAGCTTGTCGGCGTTGTAGGCCAGCACCGTGGACCATACGAAGAAGCCCACGCCGCATGGCTGGATGGCACCCGGCACGTAGTCGGCCTCATTACCGAACAGGGCCGGGTCGAGTTCTTCGAACATGCCCTCGTCACAGCCGCGGGCCAGTTCTGGCGACTCAACTTCCACCAGGTTCCAGGACACGCTCTTGGTGTCGACCATGGCTTTGACCTTGGCCATCTCGCCGTTGTACTCGCCTGCGACGATCTTGCCCTTGCCGGCCTTCTCCCACGGTTCGTAGAACGCCTTGACCTGGGCCGCCTTGTTGGCACCGCCGAACGAGACCACGGTGAGGTCTGCGGCCATGGCCTGGCCAGCGGCGAACAGCCCCAGGGCCAGGGCGGTCAGTTTCAACTGCTTGCGCATTATTATTCTCTCCACAGTACAGGGTTGGTGAAGCAATCCATCAATGGGCTTCGGCAATCGGATCGAGCGCGCGGGCGTGCTCCACCTCCCAGCCCAGCGGTACCACATCGCCCACGGCCAAGGCCGGGTCGAGCTCGGCAATCGGCTGTTTCACGAAGAAGTCGCCCTTGCCGCAAACTTCCAGGCGCACCCGCACGTGGTCGCCCAGGTAAATGAATTCGGCCACCCGGCCCGAGAAGCGGTTCACGCAGCTTTCGCTGTGGCCGTTCAGGCGCACGCGCTCCGGGCGGATCGACAGGGTCACCGGCTCGCCGGCCTGGCCGACATTCACCGCCAGCGCCTCGACCCGCTCGCCACGTGGCAACTGCACCTGGCAGCGCTTGCCATCACTGGCCAGCAAAGTGCCGTTGATGCGGTTGTTCTCGCCGATGAAGTTGGCGACGAAGGTGTTGCAGGGTTCTTCGTACAGCGTGCGCGGGTCGGCGATCTGCTGGATTTCACCCTGGTGGAACACGGCCACCCGGTCGGACATGGTCAGCGCTTCGCCCTGGTCGTGGGTCACGTACACCACGGTCACGCCCAGGCGCTGGTGGATGTGCTTGATCTCCATCTGCATGTGCTCGCGCAGCTGCTTGTCCAGCGCGCCCAGCGGTTCGTCCATCAGCACCAGCTGCGGCTCGAACACCAGTGCGCGGGCCAGGGCCACACGCTGCTGCTGGCCGCCGGACAGCTGGCCGGGGTAACGCTTGGCGAAGGCATCGAGCTGGACCATGTTCAGCACCCGCTTGACCCGCTCGCTGATGTCGGTCTTGCTCAGGTTGCGCACGGTCAGCGGAAAGGCCAGGTTCTCGGCCACGGTCATGTGCGGGAACAGCGCGTAGTTCTGGAACACCATGCCGATGTCGCGCTTGTGCGGCGGCACGTTGTTGATCGAGCGCCCGGCCAGCTGGATTTCACCGGCGGTGGGGGTTTCGAAGCCGGCCAGCATCATCAGGCTGGTGGTCTTGCCCGAGCCGGACGGGCCAAGCAGGGTGAGGAACTCGCCCTTGCGAATATCCAGGTTGAGGTCTTTGACGATCAGCGACTCGCCGTCGTAGCTCTTCTGCACACCACGGAAGCTGACCAGCGTTTCGCTGGTTGCAGCGTTCGACTTCGCCTCGCTCATGCCTGCACCTTCTTGTTGGATGACTGCGTAGGCAAAGACTAGACAAGCGGCAAGCGCCGGAAAATCGGGGGTGCTGAGAGAATGCCATCATCCGGATGGAAGATTTGTTGTAGGGATTCCCCTACAAAGATGGCGGGTTTGGAATGCTCATCCGAGCCACCCGCCAAACCTGTGGGAGCGGGCATGCCCGCGAAGGGGCCGGTTCAGCCATAGAGATCGGCAGGTCAGGCCCTTTCGCGGGCACGCCCGCTCCCACAGGGACCTCGGCAAGTTCCGAGAACAGGCATGTCGCATTCAGACCAGCTTGTGCTCCATCGCGTACTTCACCAGCTCAGCCAGCGAGTTCACTTTCAGCTTCTGCATCAGGCGCGCCTTGTGGGTGCTGATGGTCTTGCTCGACAGCGCCAGCTGTTGGGCGATGTCGTTGACGTTGGCGCCCTGGGCCAGGCGTTCGAACACCGAAAACTCCCGCTCGGACAGCAGCGTGTGCAACGGCCGCGACTCCGTCAGGCCCACTTCGAAGACCATGCGGTCGGCCAGCGCCGGGTCGATATAACGCCCGCCAGCGGCAACCCGGCGAATTGCGGTCAGCAACAGCGCCGGGTCGCTGTCCTTGGTGGCATAGCCCGCCGCCCCGGCCTTCAGCGCCCGCGCCGCCATCTGCGCTTCATCGTGCATCGACAGCATCAGGATCGCCGGGGCGTCGTGCAACGCGCGGATCCGCGGGATCGCCTCCAGGCCATTCACACCCGGCATCGAGATATCCAGCAGCACCACCTCGCACGGCGTGTGGCGCAGGGTTTCCAGCAACTGCTCACCGTTACCGGCCTCCCCCGCCACCTGCATGTCCTTGGCCAGGCCAATCAACTGCTTGATGCCCTCGCGGACAATGGTGTGGTCTTCGGCCACCAACACTCGAATCACGATCGCTCTCCTACTCCAACGGTATGGCCACGCTTAGGCTGGTGCCTTCGCCCGGTTCACTGTCCAGCGCCATGCTGCCGCCCAGCATCAGCACCCGCTCACGCACCCCTACCAGGCCGAACGAGGTGGGCCGGGGCTGGTCGCGGCAAAAGCCCTGGCCGTCATCGCTGACAGTCATGCGCAATTGCCCGTGCTCACGCACCAGTTCGATCTCCACGCTGTGCGCCTGGGCATGGCGCATCACGTTGGTCAACGCCTCCTGGAGGATACGGAACAGCCCGGTGGCCTTGGCGTCGCTCAATGCTGGCAGATTATCCGGTACTTGCACCAGGCAGGGGATCTGCGTGCGTGCTTCAAAACGCCGCGCCTGCCATTCGATGGCCGAGGCGATGCCGGCATCGAGAATCGGCGGGCGCAAGGCGGTGGCCACGTCGCGCACCAGCTGGAACAGTTGGGCGATCAGGCGCTTCATGCTGGTCAGGCGCTCGTTCAGGCCCGGGTCCAGCTCGGCGAAGGCCAGCTCGCACATCGACACCTCCAGCTTGAGCACGGTCAGCATCTGCCCCAGTTCATCGTGCACTTCCCGGGCAATGCGGGCCTTTTCTTCCTCACGCACGCTCTCCAGGTGGGCCGACAGTTCGCGCAGCTGCTCCTGGGACCTGGCCAGCGCCAACTCGGCCCGCTTGCCCTGGGTGATGTCCCACACCACGCCGTCCCACACCACCTGGCCGTTGCCCAGGCGCCGGGTGCTGGCCTTGATGTCGGCCCAGCGCTGTTCACCCTGGCGGGTGAGGATGCGCCCCTGCCAGGACCAGTCCTGGTCACTGGCCAGGGCCAGGTCCTGCACTCGGTGGTAATCGGCGCGGTCCTCGGGATGTACCAGGTTGCGCAGGCCCATCTGCGGGTGCTGGATCTCGCTGGGCGAATAGCCCACCAAGGCCTCGCTGCCCTCGCTGATGTAGGGGAATTCCAGGTCGCCCTCGGCCGGGTCGCGCTCCAGGCGGAACACCAACCCCGGCACGTTGCCGGCAATGCCCTTGAGCCGCGCCTCGCTTTCGCGCAGGGCCGCCAGGGCGCGGTGGCGCTCGGTGACATCGGCGAGGTACACCACCAGGTACTCGGAGTCACGAAAGCGCAGAAAACTCAGCGACAGCTCGACCGGCAGCAGGCTGTGGTCAGCCCGGCGGCACTGCGTCTCGAACTGGCCGACACCGCCCGCCCCGGTGCGCGCGCCCTTCCACAGCTCCAGCCAGCGGTCCATGGTCAGGCTGGGTTCAAAGTCGCTCAGCGGCCGCTCCAGCAGCGCGCCTTCGCCATAGCCCAGCATGCGCTCGGCGGCATGGTTGGCGTAGCGTACGTGGCTGTCCCAGTTGACCCAGAGGATGCCCACCGTGCTCTGGTCGATGGCAAACTGGCTCAGGCGCAACGCTTCTTCGCGCACCTGCCGCTCCACCAGGCTTTCGCGCGTGGCCAGCAGGCTGCGCTCCAGCTGGCGCTGTTGCCGACGCTGCCACACCAGGGTGGCCAGCGCGCACAACAGCAGCAAGCCGAACAGCAGGGCCAGGTTCTTCCAGAACCCTGTCGACTCGCTCAGGCGTGGGTACTTTGGCTGCAGCCAACGCTGGTGCAGTTGCTCCAGTTCCTTGGCCGGCAGTGCCTGCAGGCCACGCTCGAGCACATCGGCCAGCAGCGGCCAGTCGCGCCGCGAACCGATGCGCAACAGTTGCGGCAGGCCGATATCGCCGACCACCGCCAGTTCGCCGAACTCGCTCTCGCGCGACAGGCGGCTGAGCTGGGCTTCGTCCAGCACTGCGAAACTGGCCTGGCCGCCCACCACCAGTTGCAGGGCCTCGCGCTCGTTGGGCACCCCTTGCAGGTTGAGGTTGCTGTAGTTGCCACGCAGGTAGTCCGCCAGCTGGCTGGGCATGCGCACCGCCACCCGCTGCTCGGCCTCGAGCGTTTCCAGTTCCACGGCCATGGTCCCGGTGCGCGGCCCAACCACCAGTTGCGGCACGCGCATGTAAGGGTCGCTGAACAGCCACAGACGCAGGCTGGCAGGGGTCTGGGTAAGCCCCGGGGCAAAGTCGATTTCGCCGGCCTGCAGGGCATGCTCGAGGCTGGCCTGGTCGGCGAAGTTGCGCCAGGTAAGGTCCAGCCGCAGCGCCTGCGCCAGGCTGCTCACCAGTTCCACGTTGGCCCCGTACAGCTGCTGCAGGCGCCGGTCGAACTGAGCGTAGGGCGCCTGCAACACCAGGCCGACACGCAGGCTGCGGTGTGTATCCAGCCATTGCTGCTGGGCCGGCTCCAGGGCAACCGTGGGCACCGCTTCGGGCCTGGCCAATGCAATCAAGGGCAGCCAAAAGCAGCCGATAACCAACAGGCGACGCACTCGCTTCATCTACACGCTCGTCTTGGCAAGGCGGCCATGCAGCATGGCCGTCACGGGCAAATACTATTAGGCTGCCGGTATCATTCTGGCCCTGGGTTGACTCATGTCCACACTTTATCGCACGACGCTGGCAATGTGCTGCCTGGCCTCGATCCTTCCACTCGGCGCCCTGGCCGCCGATGCCGAAAAACCATCCACCACCACCGAGGCACCCGCTGCCCAAGCCCCTCGCCCGCCGCTGCTGGAGCGCAGCCAGGAGGACGCCCAGGCGCTGGAGCGGCTGGTGCCCAAGGCCGAACAGCAGACCCTGCAGGCCGGTGCCGACAGCTTCCTGGCCCTGTGGAAACCGGCCAACGACAGCGACCCGCAGGGGGCGGTAATCATCGTCCCGGGGGCTGGCGAAACCGCTGACTGGCCAAATGCGGTCGGCCCGCTGCGGCAGAAGTTCCCCGATATCGGCTGGCACAGCCTGAGCATCAGCCTGCCCGACCTGCTTGCCGACAGCCCGCAGGCGCGGGTCGAGGCCAAGCCGGCTGCCGAGCCGCAGCCAGACAACGGCGAAAGCGCCCCGGCCAAGGACGTGCCGGCCGATGCCAATGCCAACGTTGCCCAGGCTACCGCAGCCGATGCCGACACCGCGGAGAGCACTGACGCCAAACAGGCCAGCGAGCAAACCGACCCGGCCGATGCCGAGCGCATTTTCGCCCGCCTGGATGCTGCGGTGGCCTTTGCCCAGCAGCACAACGCCCGCAGCATCGTGCTGATCGGTCATGGCAGCGGCGCGTATTGGGCGGCCCGCTACCTGAGCGAGAAACAGCCACCGCAGGTGCAGAAACTGGTGATGGTTGCCGCGCAGACACCGGCGCGCGTGGAGCATGACCTGGAAAGCCTGGCGCCGACCTTGAAAGTGCCGACTGCCGACATCTACTACGCCACCCGCAGCGCTGACCGCAATGCTGCCGCGCAGCGCCTGCAGGCCAGCAAGCGGCAGAAGGACAGCCAGTACCGGCAGTTGTCGCTGATTGCCATGCCGGGGAACAAGGTGGCCGAGCAGGAGCAACTGTTCCGCCGGGTGCGGGGGTGGATGAACCCGCAGGGGTAAGGTTTGCCATGATGGCCCCATCGCCGGCAAGCCAGCTCCCACAGGTACCCCACGGTGTTCAGGGTCAGTGCAATACCTGTGGGAGCTGGCTTGCCGGCGATAGGGCCATCAAAGCCCGCGCCGCTTGCGGATCATGGCATAAGCCTGATGCAGCTCCCGGGTCCGCTCGGTCGCTTCACGCACCTGCGCCTCACTGGCACCAGTGCCCGCCAGCTTGTCCGGGTGGTGCCGGCTGACCAGCCGACGATACGCCTGCTTGACCTTGTCGGCATCGGTATCCGCCTCGACCGCCAGCAAGCGCAACGCCGCCGCATAGGTCATGGCGACCCCTTCCGGCCCCGCCGCCTTGCGTGGTTCGTACTCCAGCGACATGGCTTGCACTTGCCGCCGGCTCAGGCCCAGTTTCTGCCCCCAATCCAGCAGCAGTTCACGCTCCTTGTTGCCCATCTTGCCGTCGGCCCAGACCATGCGCCAACAGGCACGCAGGGTGCCCTCGGCCGCATGCGGCTGCTGGCGAATGCGCCTCAGGTGCCCACTCAGCCTGTCCTTGCCCGCCTTGCCACGGTTGAACGCGGCAATCGCGCGCAGCCGGGCCGCTTCGGCCAGGTCCAGGCGCACCATCTCCTGGCGCGCCTGCTGGATATGCTGCTCGCCCACCCGGCCATCGCACTTGGCCAGGCGCCCGAGCATCACGAACAGTAACTCGTCGTCCTGCAAGGCCGGGCGCCCGCCCAAGCGTTCACGCATGTCCTCCCAGCCTTGCAAACGCAGGCGGCGGTCCATGGCCTGGCCGAGCAACGCGCCGAGCAAGGCCCCGGGGATGCTGGCAACGGCAAAGCCGGCACCGGCACCAATCACCGTGCTTGGCCACCACATGTCAGGCGCGCTCGCCGATCAGGCGCTCGGCCTCGGCCAGGCGCTCGAGCGTCCCGACATCAACCCAGTGCCCATGGTAGTGCTCGCCACTGACCTGGCCCGCAGCCATGGCCTGGCGCAGCAACGGCGCCAGCTTGAAGGCGCCAGGCTGGCAGCCTTCGAACAGCGCCGGGTGCAGCACCGAAAGGCCGCTGAAGGTCAGCGTGCCGGGCGCATCGTCACCATCGACCACCCGCTCGCCCACCAGGCGGAAGTCGCCGCGGCCGTGATGGCCTGGGTTATCGACCAGCACCAAGTGGGCCAGGCCTTGCAGAGGAGACTGCAGGCGCGCGAAGTCGTAGTCGGTCCAGACATCGCCGTTCACCAACAGGAACGGCGCGTCACCCAGCAATGGCAGGGCCTTGAAGATGCCACCGCCGGTTTCCAGCGGCTCGCCTTCGGGCGAATAGCGGATGCTCAGGCCGAAACGGCTGCCGTCACCCAGGTGGTCCTCGATCTGCTGGCCGAGCCAGGCATGGTTGATCACCACCTCGGTGACGCCCGCCGCAGCCAGGGCCCGCAGGTGATACTCGATCAGTGGCTGGCCGGCGACCGGGACCAGCGGCTTGGGGGTGTGCAGGGTCAGCGGGCGCATGCGCTCGCCTTTGCCCGCTGCCAATATCATTGCCTTCATGCACGCGCTCCGGCCTGCAACTCGGCAATCAGCTCACCCAGCTCCGCCAATTCGGGCCGGCGGCTGATCACTTCTTCTATATAGGCGAAGAAGCGCGGCACGTCGCCCAGGTAACGGGGTTTGCCGTCGCGGTGGCAGATACGGGCGAAGATGCCGATCACCTTCAGGTGGC
Source organism: Pseudomonas sp. B13(2017) (assembly GCF_002113245.1). Taxonomy (NCBI): domain Bacteria; kingdom Pseudomonadati; phylum Pseudomonadota; class Gammaproteobacteria; order Pseudomonadales; family Pseudomonadaceae; genus Pseudomonas; species Pseudomonas sp. B13(2017). The sequence goes on along the minus strand of NZ_NEJX01000005.1, from coordinate 303,269 downwards.
GCTGCACACCCATCAGGTCGCTGGCACGCTGGAACGCCTCGAAGTCGGCCTGCACCGGGAGGCCGGCAGCCTGCGCCTTCTGCCAGTAGTCGCGCAGCCAGCCTTCGACCCGCGCCTGCGGCCAGCTGAGGAAGGCGTCCTTGAACAGGCAGGTGATGTCGTAGGTGACCGGGCCGTACACGGCATCCTGGAAGTCCAGCACGCCGGGGTTGGGCGTGCTCTGCATCAGGTTGCGCGGCATGTAGTCGCGGTGCACCAGTACCTTGGGCTGGGCCAATGCGCTGTCGATCAGCAGCTGGCTGATTCGTTGCCAGGTGGCTTTCTGGGCATCGCTGAAGGCCAGGCCAAGCTCACGGCCCACGTACCACTCCGGGAACAACTCGACTTCACGACGCAGCAGCGCATCGTCGTAGCTGGGCAGCGGCGCGTCCATCGGCAGGCGCTGGAACGCCAGCAACGCGTCGATGGCATCGGCGAACAGGCCGTCGGCGTTGTCGGCATCAATGATATCAAGGTATGTCTGGTGGCCCAGGTCACCCAGTAGCAGGAAGCCACGCTCCAGGTCCTGGGCATGGATCAGCGGCACATGCACGCCGGCGCTGGCCAGCAAGTGGTCGATGGCGACGAACGGTCGGCAGTTTTCCTGCGGAGGTGGTGCATCCATGATCACGAAGCTGTGGCCGGCGCCCTGCCAGCGAAAGTAACGACGGAAGCTGGCATCGCTGCTGGCCGCGGTCAGGCTGCCTGCGGGCACTTCGCCCCAGGCGTTTTTCCGGAAAAGATCATTGAGCTGCTCATCGAGCCAGACCGTCAGTTGTTGCAGGCGTACATCGTGTTCAGGCATTACAAGGGTCTCCGACGGCCCTAGCCGTCAAGCGGGTCATGCTTTATTATCCAGCATCTTTTTCAGACCATCGAGAGGCGTGCGGCCCCACACGCGGGCAGATGGCACGCAGGAAGCCCGGACTAATAAGATGGCATTGAAATCCCCCGCGTTTCGTAGAAAGTTTCCGTTGCTGGTAACCGGCGGTTTGCTGGCCCTGCAACCTCTGGCCACGTCTTACGTGGTGGCAGCCGAACAGTTCGACTGCCAAGTGTCCGCCTCCGGTGGTTGGGACTGCAAGCCCAAGACCCCAGCCAACAACCTGCCGCCGCGCCCGGTGCACGAGGGTGCTGCCGTCAGCACCGGCACCGAAGCCGCGAGCGAAGGCGAAACCGCGGACCGGCCGATGCTGGTCACCGAGGCCAAAGGCCGTGGCCTGAAGTCGCGTAGCGAAGACTACAGCCACCTGGACTGGGTTCCGCGTGAAAAGCTCACTGCCGCACAGCTGGCCGAAACCGGCCCGTACTGCGGTGGCGCCTACATCGAGCCAACCCGCCCGGGCATGGCCGACACCACGCCGAAGGACGAGTCGCCGACCTACATCAACGCCAAGGTATCCAAGTACCAGCAGGAGCAGCAGATCGCTACCCTCGCCGGTGACGTGGTGATGCGCCAGGGCAGCATGCAGGCCGAGGCCGACGAGGCCAACCTCTACCAGACCGAAAACCGTGGCGAGCTCAAGGGCAACGTCAAGATCCGTGACAACGGTTCGCTGGTGGTCGGTGACGAGGCACAGATCCAGCTCGACACGGGCGAAGCCCAGGTCGACAACGCCGAATACGTGATGCACAAGTCGCACATCCGCGGCAGTGCCCTGTACGCCAAGCGTGGCGAGAACGCCATCATCCGCCTCAAGGACGGTACGTACACCACCTGCGAACCGGGCAGCAACGCCTGGCAGCTGAAGGGCAACAACATCACCCTGAACCCGGCCACCGGTTTCGGTACCGCGACCAACGTTACGCTGCGGGTCAAGGATTTCCCGGTGTTCTACACACCGTACATCTACTTCCCGATCGACGACCGTCGCCAGTCCGGCTTCCTGCCGCCATCGTTCAGCAGCACCAGCGACACCGGCTTCATGCTGGTCACGCCGTACTACTTCAACCTGGCGCCGAACTACGACGCCACGTTGTACCCGCGCTACATGACCAAGCGCGGCCTGCTGATGGAAGGCGAGTTCCGCTACCTGACGCCTTCCAGCGAAGGCCAGTTCGGTGGTGCGTATCTCAACGACAAGAACGACGACCGCAAAGACCAGACTGACTACAAAGAGCAGCGCTGGATGGTCAACTGGCAGCACAAGGGCGGGCTGGACGAGCGCCTGATGACCGAGGTGGACTACACCGACATCAGCGATCCGTTCTACTTCCAGGACCTGGAATCCGACCAGATCGGTATTGAAACCCAGGACCTGCTGAACCAGCAGGGTGCATTGACCTACCGTGGTGACAACTACACCGCGCGGTTGAATGTGCATGCCTACGAGATGGCGACCATCTCGAAGATCACCCCGTATGATCGCCTGCCGCAGATTACCTTCAACGGTAAGCTGCCGTTCCAGCCTGGCGGTTTGAACTTCGATTATGAAACCGAAGCAGTTCGCTTTGATCGTGATCTGAGAGACAGTGCCGTCTTTGATGAAGACGGTAATCCAGATTTGACTGCTGGACTAAAACCCGATGGCATAGGCGGTCGGCGACTGGATGAAAACATCTTCGGTGTAGCCCGCGCCAACGGCACTCGCCTGAACGTCGCCCCGTCCATCAGCCTGCCGATGGAAGCCAGCTATGGCTATATCACGCCGAAGCTGAAGTACATGTACACCCACTACGATCTCGATCTGGATAGTAAGGGTAAGCAAGACCTTATCGATCACCCTGAACGAATCGATCTTTATGGTGACTTCAAGAGCAACCAGAACCGTGACGTTCCGATCTTCAGCGTCGACAGTGGTCTGTACTTCGACCGCAACACTTCCATGTTCGGCACGAACTACAAGCAGACCCTCGAGCCACGCCTGTTCTATCTCTACGTTCCGTACAAGGATCAGGTGGACATTCCGCTGTTCGACTCGAGCGAAACCCTGTTCAGCTACGACTCGCTGTTCCGCGACAACCGCTTCAGCGGCACCGACCGCATCGGCGACGAAAACAAGTTGTCGCTGGGCGTGACCACCCGCTGGATCGAAGAGAACGGTTTCGAACGCCAGAACTTCAGCATCGGCCAGGCCTATTACTTCAAGGACCGCAAGGTCCAACTGCCGGGTATCGACTACCGCGATCGCAGCGACTCGCAGTCAGACGTGTCGCCGTACGCGCTGATGTACAACTACTTCTTCAACCGCGACTGGCGCTTCAATTCGGACTTCAACTGGGACCCGGACAGCCGCAGCACCCGCTCGGGCAGCGCGATGTTCCACTACCAGCCTGAAGACAACCCGAACAAGGTGGTCAACCTCGGTTATCGCTACCGTAACGACACCATCTCCTACGACTCCACAACCGGTACCTGGAAAGTGGGCGGTGGCGACTACGGTGTTCCTGGTAGCCCGAACTACATCAAGGACTACTACAAGATCCAGCAGCATGACTTCTCGGTCATCTGGCCGATCGTTCCGCAGTGGAGCGTCATTGCTCGCTGGCAGCATGACTACAACCGCAACCGCACCCTGGAAGCCATGGGCGGTTTCGAGTACGACAACTGCTGCTGGAAGCTGCGCCTGATCAACCGTTACTGGATCGACTACGACGACTTCAGCCAAGCCCTGCCTCAGAACGAAAAAGGCGACCACGGCATCTTCCTTCAGATCGTCCTGAAAGGCCTCGGTGGTGTAGTCGGCAACAAGGTCGAGTCTTTCCTCGACCAAGGCATTCAAGGTTATCGTGAACGTGAAGACCAAGCTTATTGATCGACTGCGCCCGGCGTTGCTGGGCGTTGCATTGCTGAGTGGCGCGGTGCATGCCGCGGTGCAACCTCTTGATCGCGTGGTGGCCATCGTCGACAGCGACGTGGTCATGCAAAGCCAGCTGGACCAGCGTGTCCGCGAGGTCCAGCAAACCATCGCCAAGCGTGGCGGCGGCATGCCGCCTGCCGGTGCGCTGGACCAGCAGGTACTGGAACGCCTGATCGTCGAGAACCTGCAGCTGCAGATCGGCGAGCGCTCCGGCATCCGCATCACCGACGAAGAACTGAACCAGGCCATGGGCACCATTGCCCAGCGCAACGGCATGTCGCTGGAGCAGTTCCGCGCCGCCCTGGCCCGTGACGGCATGTCGTTCGACGACGCCCGCGAGCAGGTCAAGCGCGAGATGATCATCAGCCGCGTGCGCCAGCGCCGCGTGGCCGAGCGTATCCAGGTCTCCGAGCAGGAAGTGAAGAACTTCCTCAACTCCGACCTTGGCAAGATGCAGATGTCGGAAGAGTACCGCCTGGCCAACATCCTGATCCCGACCCCGGAAGCGGCCAACTCGGAAGCCATCCAGGCCGCCGCGCGCCAGGTTGGCGATGTGTACCAGCAGCTCAAGCAGGGCGCGGACTTCGGCCAGATGGCCATTGCCCGCTCCGCCAGCGAAAACGCCCTGGAAGGCGGCGAGATGGGCTGGCGTAAAGCCGGCCAGCTGCCACCGGACTTCGCCAAGATGCTCAGCAGCATGCCGGTTGGCGAAATTACCCAGCCTATCCGCATCCCCAACGGCTTCATCATCCTCAAGCTCGAGGAGAAGCGTGGCGGCAGCGAGAACGTGCTGCGTGACGAAGTGCACGTTCGCCACATCCTGATCAAGCCTAGCGAGATCCGCAGCGAGGCGGCCACCGAGCAACTGGCCGAACGCCTGTACGAGCGCATCAAGAACGGCGAAGACTTCGGCGAGCTGGCCAAGAGCTTCTCGGAAGACCCGGGTTCGGCGCTCAACGGCGGCGACCTCAACTGGGTTGACCCGAACAGCCTGGTACCGGAGTTCCGCGAGCAGATGGCCAACGCCGCCCAAGGCGAAGTCACCCGTCCGTTCAAGACCCAGTACGGCTGGCATGTCCTGGAAGTGCTGGGCCGTCGCGCCACCGACAGCACCGAGCAGGCTCGTGAGCAACAGGCCATGAACGTACTGCGCAACCGCAAGTACGACGAAGAGCTGCAGACCTGGCTGCGCCAGATCCGCGACGAGGCCTACGTTGAAATCAAGCTGCCTGGCGCTGACCAGGCCGCCCAGTGAAGCCCCTGCGCTTCGCCGTCACCCCCGGCGAGCCAGCCGGCATAGGCCCCGACCTGTGCCTGCTGCTCGCCGCAGACGCCCAGCCCCACCCCCTGATCGCCATCACCAGCCGTGACCTGCTCGCCGAGCGGGCCACGCAGCTGGGGCTGGCCGTCAACCTGCTGCCGGTAGCGCCGGGCCTATGGCCCGAGCAGCCGGCGCCAGCGGGTAGCCTGTACGTCTGGGATACCCCCCTGGCGGCCCCGGTAGTGCCGGGCCAGCTCGACAAGGCCAATGCCGCGTTCGTGCTGGAAACCCTGACCCGTGCCGGGCAAGGCTGCCTGGACGGGCACTTCGCCGGGATGATCACCGCCCCTGTACACAAGGGCGTGATCAACGAAAGCGGTATCGCCTTCTCCGGGCATACCGAATTCCTTGCCGAGCTGACCCACACCGCGCAAGTGGTGATGATGCTGGCCACCCGTGGCCTGCGCGTGGCCCTGGTGACCACACACCTGCCGCTGCGCGACATTGCCGACGCCATCACTGCCGAGCGCGTCGAGCGTGTAACCCGTATCCTGCATGCCGACATGCGCGACAAGTTCGGCATTGCCAACCCGCGCATCCTGGTGTGCGGCCTCAACCCGCACGCGGGCGAGGGCGGCCACCTGGGCCGCGAGGAAATCGACATCATCGAGCCGACCCTGGCCCGCCTGCGCACCGAAGGCATGGACCTGCGCGGGCCGCTGCCGGCCGATACCCTGTTTACCCCCAAATATCTGGAGCACTGCGATGCGGTGCTGGCGATGTACCACGACCAGGGCCTGCCTGTACTCAAGTACAAAGGCTTCGGCGCTGCGGTCAACGTGACCCTGGGCCTGCCGATCATCCGCACGTCGGTCGACCACGGCACCGCCCTGGACCTGGCCGGCACCGGCAAGGTCGACACCGGCAGCCTGCGCGTCGCGCTGGAAACCGCCTACCAGATGGCCGAGAACCGACCATGAACGAGCAATACCAACACCGGGCGCGCAAGCGCTTCGGCCAGAACTTCCTGCACGACGCCGGCATCATCGACCGCATCCTGCGTGCCATCAACGCCAAGGCCGGCGAACATCTGCTGGAAATCGGCCCCGGCCAGGGCGCCCTGACCGAAGGCCTGCTGGGCAGCGGGGCACAGCTGGACGTGGTGGAACTGGACAAGGACCTGGTGCCGATCCTGCAGCACAAGTTTGCCGGTCGCAGCAATTTCCGCCTGCACCAGGGCGACGCCCTGAAGTTCGACTTCAACCAGCTGGGCGTGCCACCGCGCAGCCTCAAGGTGGTGGGCAACCTGCCCTACAACATCTCCACCCCACTGATCTTCCACCTGCTCAGCCATGCCGGGCTGATCCGCGACATGCACTTCATGTTGCAGAAGGAAGTGGTCGAGCGCATGGCCGCCGGCCCTGGCGGTGGTGACTGGGGGCGTCTGTCGATCATGGTGCAGTACCACTGCCGGGTCGAGCACCTGTTCAACGTTGGCCCTGGCGCCTTCAACCCGCCGCCGAAAGTGGACTCGGCCATCGTCCGCCTGGTGCCGCACGAAGTGCTGCCGTACCCGGCCAAGGACGCAAAGCTGCTGGAGCAGGTGGTACGCGAAGCCTTCAACCAGCGCCGCAAGACACTGCGCAACACCATGAAAGGCCTGCTCGACAGCGCGGCCATCGAAGCTGCCGGTGTGGACGGCAGCCTGCGCCCTGAACAGCTGGACCTGGCCGCCTTCGTGCGCCTGGCTGACCAGTTGGCTGACCAACAAGCCTGATATCTCCTGTACCGGCCTCTTCGCGGGTAAACCCGCTCCCACAGGTACTGCACAGCTCTCAAAATCTGCGCAGTACCTTGTAGGAGCGGGTTTACCCGCGAAAGGGCCGGGACAGACAACACAATCCCCAAGCCCCTCACCGCTGGCCCTTCCCCCTCTCAATGGCCTAGACTGCATTATTGCGTCAGTTCGCCCAAGGCCCTTGCATGTCCGACCCCCGCTATCAGATCGACGTCAGCGTCGTGACCCGCTACCTCAAAGAACAATCCGACCCCGAAAACAGTCGTTTCGCTTTCGCCTACACCATCACCGTGCAGAACAATGGCTCGCTCAAGGCCAAGCTGCTGTCGCGCCACTGGCTGATCACCAACGGTGACGGCGAGGTCGAGGAAGTGCGTGGCGCCGGCGTGGTCGGCCAGCAGCCCAATATCGACCCGGGCCAGAGCCATACCTACAGCAGCGGAGCGGTCATCAGCACCCGCGTGGGCACCATGCAGGGCAGCTACCAGATGTTCGCCGAAGACGGCAAACGCTTCGATGCCGAGATCGCCCCCTTCCGCCTGGCGGTGCCCGGGGCGCTGCACTGATGGCTACCTACGCCGTCGGTGACCTGCAGGGCTGCCTGCAGCCACTCAAGTGCCTGCTCGAACGGGTCAACTTCAACCCCGCCGTCGACCGCCTGTGGCTGGTCGGCGACCTGGTCAACCGCGGCCCCGAGTCACTGGAAACTCTGCGCTTCCTTTATTCGATCCGCCAGTCGCTGGTGTGCGTGCTGGGCAACCATGACCTGCACCTGCTGGCCGCCTGGCACAACGTCGAACGCCTGAAGAAAAGCGACACCCTGCGCGAGATCATCGAAGCGCCGGACGCCGACCAGCTGTTCGACTGGCTGCGCCAGCAAAAGCTGCTGCATTACGACGAACCCCGTGGCATTGCCCTGGTTCACGCCGGCATTCCACCGCAATGGACCTTGGGCAAAGCCCTGGAGCTGGCCGCCGAGGTCGAGGAAGTGCTGCGCGACGACGAGCGCCTGAAGCTGTACCTGGACGGCATGTACGGCAACGAGCCGAACAAGTGGAGCAAGAACCTCAGCGGCATCGAACGCCTGCGGGTCATCACCAACTGCCTCACGCGCATGCGCTTCTGCACCGCCGAGGGCAAGCTCGACCTCAAGAGCAAGGAAGGCCTGAATACCGCCCCCAAGGGCTACAAGCCCTGGTACGCACACAAAGGCCGCCGCTCACGCCACGTGAAGATCATCTTCGGCCACTGGGCCGCCCTGCAGGGGCAGGTCGACGAGCCCGGCATCATCGCCCTGGACACCGGTTGCGTGTGGGGCGGTGCCATGACCCTGTACAACGTCGACAGCGGCGAATACCACCGCTGTGACTGCAGCGACGACGGCAACTTACGCCTCCCCACCCAAACGCCTACACTGAACGATCAATCCTGAAGGAAGCCGTACCCATGAGCGAATTCAAGCGCATCCCTCCCGAACAGGCCCTGGCCCTGCGCGCGCAAGGTGCGGTAGTCGTCGACATTCGCGACCCGCAGGCCTTTGCCGCCGGCCACATCACCGGTGCCAAGCATCTGGATAACCATTCGGTCGCCGAGTTCATCCGCAATGCCGACCTCGATGCCCCAACCCTGGTGGTGTGCTACCACGGCAATTCCAGCCAAAGCGCCGCGGCCTATCTGGTGAACCAGGGCTTCTCGGACGTATACAGCGTGGACGGCGGCTTTGAGCTGTGGCGCGCCACCTACCCGGCCGAAACCGCCCAGGGCACTACCGAATAATTTTTTCATTTTTACTGCAGCCCGCGCCCCATGCGGGCTTGCGGCTTATCTGACGAACGGTCGTTCGCAACTTCTCCGCCCCTCGCCCTTGACCTTGCGGATAACCAACTATTCTTAAGCGCAGGCCATCCAGAAAAAGGGGAGAGCCGGTACACCGGCGTGCGGGTCATCGGTAGCGTTACAGGGTGTTCTGGGGGGTATACAGCAATCGGCAACCCCGGTTGCATGCCAGCATCAGCTGACTGATCCGGCGTCGTCTCCACGTATCGAGCGAGGTGACGTCATGAGTATTTTTAGCCACTTCCAACAACGTTTCGAGTCTACGCGCCAGGAAGAACTCTCGCTGCAGGAGTACCTCGAGCTGTGCAAAGAGGATCGCAGTGCCTACGCATCGGCGGCCGAACGGCTGTTGCTGGCCATCGGTGAGCCGGAGCTGATCGACACCTCAACCAACTCCAGACTGTCGCGAATCTTCTCCAACAAGGTTATCCGCCGCTATCCGGCCTTTGCCGACTTCCATGGCATGGAAGAGTGCATCGACCAGATCGTGTCCTACTTCCGCCACGCCGCCCAAGGCCTGGAGGAAAAGAAACAGATCCTCTATCTGCTGGGCCCGGTGGGCGGCGGTAAGTCGTCGCTGGCCGAAAAACTCAAGCAGCTGATGGAAAAGGTACCGTTCTATGCCATCAAGGGCTCGCCGGTATTCGAGTCGCCCCTGGGCCTGTTCAACGCCACCGAAGACGGGGCCATCCTCGAGGAAGAGTTCGGCATCCCGCGGCGCTACCTGAACACCATCATGTCGCCCTGGGCCACCAAGCGCCTGCAGGAGTTCGGCGGCGACATCAGCAAGTTCAAGGTGGTGAAGCTGTACCCGTCGATCCTCAACCAGATCGCCATCGCCAAGACCGAACCCGGTGACGAAAACAACCAGGACATTTCGGCGCTGGTCGGCAAGGTGGATATCCGCAAGCTCGAGGAATTCCCGCAGAACGACGCCGACGCCTATGCCTATTCGGGCGCGCTGTGCCGGGCCAACCAGGGCCTGATGGAATTCGTCGAGATGTTCAAGGCACCGATCAAGGTCCTGCACCCGTTGCTCACCGCCACCCAGGAAGGCAACTACAACAGTACCGAAGGCCTCGGCGCCATCCCCTACTCCGGGATTCTGCTGGCCCACTCCAACGAATCGGAATGGCACACCTTCCGTAACAACAAGAACAACGAGGCGTTCATCGACCGGATCTACATCGTCAAGGTGCCGTACTGCCTGCGCGTCAGCGACGAAATCAAGATCTACGACAAGCTGCTGATCAACAGTTCGCTGGCCAAGGCCCACTGCGCGCCAGACACGCTGAAGATGCTCGCCCAGTTCACCGTACTATCGCGCCTGAAAGAGCCGGAAAACTCCAACATCTATTCGAAGATGCGGGTGTACGATGGGGAAAACCTCAAGGACACCGATCCGAAGGCCAAGTCGATCCAGGAGTACCGCGATGCCGCCGGCGTCGACGAAGGCATGAACGGCCTGTCGACCCGCTTCGCCTTCAAGATCCTGTCCAAGGTGTTCAACTTCGACCCGCATGAAGTGGCCGCCAACCCGGTGCACCTGCTGTATGTGCTGGAGCAGCAGATTGAGCAGGAACAGTTCCCGGCCGAGGTGCGCGAACGCTACCTGCGCTACCTGAAGGAGTACCTGGCCCCGCGCTACATCGAGTTCATCGGCAAGGAAATCCAGACCGCCTACCTGGAATCCTACAGCGAATACGGCCAGAACATCTTCGACCGCTACGTGCTGTACGCAGACTTCTGGATTCAGGATCAGGAATACCGCGACCCGGAAACCGGCGAAATCCTCAACCGTATCGCCCTCAACGAAGAACTGGAGAAGATCGAGAAGCCGGCCGGCATCAGCAACCCGAAAGATTTCCGCAACGAAATCGTCAACTTCGTGCTGCGTGCCCGTGCCAACAACAACGGCAAGAACCCGAGCTGGCTGAGCTACGAAAAGCTGCGGGTGGTGATCGAGAAGAAAATGTTCTCCAACACCGAGGACCTGCTGCCGGTCATCAGCTTCAACGCCAAGGCAAGCAAGGAGGACCAACAGAAACACAACGACTTCGTCACGCGCATGGTGGAGCGTGGCTACACCGACAAACAGGTTCGTCTGCTGTCGGAATGGTACCTGCGGGTCAGGAAATCGCAATAAAGCGACAAGCTACCCACCGCACGCCCAAGGCTGCTGCCAGCCTTGGGCGGCGGAAGCTGCTTTGCTGCCATTGCGTGCAGCAGCTCGTAGCTTGAAGCGTGCAGCTGTTCCCAGCTACCGGAGGGGCCATGAGCTACGTTATAGATCGACGCCTGAACGGCAAGAACAAGAGCACGGTGAACCGCCAGCGCTTCCTGCGGCGGTACCGCGAACACATCAAGAAAGCCGTCGAAGAGGCGGTAAGCCGCCGTTCCATCATGGACATGGAACATGGCGAGCAGATCAGCATCCCGGGGCGCGACATCGACGAACCGGTGCTGCACCATGGTCGCGGGGGCAAGCAGACCATCGTGCACCCAGGCAACAAGGAATTCACCGCCGGTGAACACATCCCCAGGCCACAAGGCGGTGGCGGTGGCAGCGGCCGAGGCAAGGCCGGCAACTCCGGCGAAGGCATGGACGACTTCGTCTTCCAGATCACCCAGGAAGAATTCCTCGAGTTCATGTTCGAGGACCTCGAGCTACCCAACCTGGTCAAACGTCACCTGACCGGGGCCGACACCTTCAAGACCGTGCGCGCCGGTATCGCCAACGAAGGCAACCCGTCCCGCATCAACATCGTGCGCACCCTGCGTTCGGCCCATGCCCGGCGCATTGCCCTGACCGGCAGCAGCCGCGCACTGCTGCGCGAAGCGCAGAAGGAACTCGCCCGCCTGAAGGTCGAGGAACCCGACAACTTCACCGATATCCAGGAAGTCGAACACGAGATCGAACGCCTGAAGGCACGCATCAACCGCCTGCCCTTCCTCGACACCTTCGACCTCAAGTACAACTTGCTGGTCAAGCAGCCCAACCCCAGCTCCAAGGCGGTGATGTTCTGCCTGATGGACGTGTCCGGCTCGATGACCCAGGCCACCAAGGACATCGCCAAGCGCTTCTTCATCCTGCTGTACCTGTTCCTCAAGCGTAACTACGACCGCATCGAAGTGGTGTTCATCCGCCACCACACCAGCGCTCGTGAAGTCGACGAGGAAGAATTCTTCTATTCGCGGGAAACCGGCGGCACCATCGTTTCCAGCGCCCTCAAGCTGATGCAGGAGGTCATGGCCGAACGCTACCCGGCCAGCGACTGGAACATCTACGCCGCCCAGGCTTCCGACGGCGACAACTGGAACGACGACTCGCCGATCTGCCGCGACATCCTGGCCAAGCAGATCATGCCGCATGTGCAGTACTACACTTACGTTGAAATCACCCCGCGTGAACACCAGGCGCTGTGGTACGAATACGAGCGCATCGGCGAAGCCTTCCCCGACACGTTCGCCCAGCAGCAGTTGGTATCGGCCGGCGATATCTACCCGGTCTTCCGTGAACTCTTCCAGCGCAGGTTAGCCACATGACCGCCAGAGCACAGAGACGCCAACCTATTTCCACCGGGTCCGAGTGGACGTTCGAACTGATCCAGACCTACGACCGGGAAATCAGCCGCCTGGCCGAGCGTTACGCCCTGGACACCTACCCCAACCAGATCGAGGTGATTACCGCCGAGCAGATGATGGACGCCTACGCCTCGGTCGGCATGCCGCTGGGTTATCACCACTGGTCCTACGGCAAGCAGTTCCTCAGCACGGAGAAGTCCTACAGCCGTGGCCAGATGGGCCTGGCCTACGAGATCGTGATCAACTCCGACCCGTGCATCGCCTATCTGATGGAAGAAAACACCATGTGCATGCAGGCACTGGTGATCGCCCATGCCTGCTACGGCCATAACAGTTTCTTCAAGGGCAACTACCTGTTCCGCACCTGGACCGACGCCAGCTCGATCATCGACTATCTGGTGTTCGCCAAGCAGTACATCGCCCAGTGCGAAGAGCGCCATGGCATCGATGCCGTGGAAGACCTGATCGACTCCTGCCACGCCCTGATGAACTACGGCGTCGACCGTTACAAGCGGCCTTATCCGATTTCCGCCGAAGAGGAGCGGCGGCGGCAGAAGGAGCGCGAGGAGCACCTGCAGCGGCAGATCAATGACCTGTGGCGGACCATTCCGAAGAGTGCCGACAAGGGTAACGAGCGCGATGATGCGCGCTTCCCCGCCGAACCGCAGGAAAACATCCTGTATTTCATCGAGAAGAACGCCCCGCTGCTGGAGCCCTGGCAACGTGAAGTGGTGCGCATCGTGCGCAAGATCGCCCAGTATTTCTACCCGCAGCGCCAGACCCAGGTGATGAACGAAGGCTGGGCGACGTTCTGGCACTACACGCTGATGAACGACCTGTACGATGAGGGGCTGATCACCGAAGGCTTCATGATGGAGTTCCTTCAGTCGCACACCAGCGTGGTGTTCCAGCCCGGCTTCGACAGCCCCTACTACAACGGCATCAACCCCTACGCACTGGGCTTTGCGATGTACACCGACATCCGCCGCATGTGCGAAAACCCGACTGAAGAAGATCGCCGCTGGTTCCCCGACATTGCCGGCAGTGACTGGCTTTCTACCATCAAGTTCGCCATGAGCAGCTTCAAGGACGAGAGCTTCATCCTGCAGTACCTGTCGCCGAAGGTCATGCGCGATCTGAAGCTGTTCAGCATCCTCGATGACGACCAGCGCGACGACCTGTATGTACCTGCCATCCACGACGAGGCCGGCTACCGGACCATTCGCGAACTGCTGGCGGCGCAGTACAACCTGGGCAACCGCGAACCGAACGTGCAGATCTGGAGCGTCGACCGCCGCGGCGACCGCTCGCTGACCTTGCGTCACCAGCAACACAACCGCAAACCGCTGGGCGACTCTACCGATGAAGTGCTCAAGCACCTGCACCGCCTGTGGGGCTTCGACATCCACCTGGAGACCGTCCAGGGCGAGCAGGTGATGAAGACCCACCACATGCCACCACGCGGCGAGCACGGCGAAAGTGCCGACTACGGCCGCATGGACCTGGCTGTCATCCACCACCTCTAGTGCCACGCCATGAGTGCCGACAGGGTATCCTGTCGGCAGTTATGGAGAGCTGCACATGCACATCTACAAAGTTGGCGGCGCCGTGCGCGACCGCCTGCTCGGCCGCCCTGTCAGCGATATCGACTGGCTGGTGGTCGGCGCCACGGTCGAGGAAATGCACGCCAAGGGCTTTCGCCCGGTTGGCGCTGATTTCCCGGTGTTCCTGCACCCGAAAACCGGCGAGGAATATGCCCTGGCGCGCACCGAGCGCAAGAGCGGGCGCGGCTACGGCGGCTTCACCTTCCACGCCAGCCCCGATGTGACCCTGGAAGAAGACCTGATCCGCCGTGACCTGACCATCAATGCAATGGCCGAGGACGAGACGGGTACGGTGTACGACCCCTATCACGGCCAGAGCGATCTCGATCAGCGCCTTTTACGCCATGTTTCCCCGGCATTCGCCGAAGATCCATTGCGTGTGCTGCGTGTTGCGCGCTTTGCTGCCCGTTATGCGCCGCTGGGTTTCCGGGTTGCCGATGAGACGCTTGAGCTGATGCGCCAGATCAGCGCCTCGGGCGAACTGCAAGCACTGACCGCCGAGCGCAGCTGGAAGGAAATCGAGCGGGCGCTGATGGAGGCGCAGCCGCAGGTGTTCTTCCAGGTGCTGCATGCTTGTGGGGCCCTGCAGGAGCTGCTGCCAGAGCTTGATGACGCCCCCCAGGCCCTGGCGGCGCTGGAACAGGCGGCAATGCATGAACGGCCCCTGCATGTACGCTGGGCCTGCTTGTTGCAGGCGCTGGCACCGGCCGCGATCAAAGCCGTCAACCAGCGCCTGAAGGCACCGCGAGAGTGCCAGGAGCTGGCGCTGCTGACGGGTGAGTGCCTGAAGCTGGGCAACCAGGCGCTGGAACTGCCTGCCACGGCACTGCTGGAGCTGTTGCAGAAGTTCGATGTGTACCGGCGGCCACAGCGGTTCGAGGACTTCCTGATCGCTTGCGAGATGACAGCGCTGGGCGAGGGCAAAGCAGGTTATCCACAGGCCGACTACCTGCGAGGGGCAGCGGCGGCGGCGCGGGCAGTGGATGTCAAGCCGTTGGTGCAGGCAGGGCTTACTGGCCAGGCCTTGGGTGAAGCGCTCAAAGGTGAGCGGCTGAAAGCGCTCGAGGCTTACAAGCTCGGTTGAACATACCGGCCCTTTCGCGGGCTCGCCCGCTCCCACAGGAACCGCGCATTTTCCGAGCCTCGCACCTAACCTGTGGGAGCGGGCAAGCCCGCGAAGGGCCGCAAAGCGGCCCCAATTTTCTTAACTGACCGGCATTAAGGCTCGCCCGCTCCCAAAGGGATCGCATGATGCCAAGTGTTGTGCGATCCCTGTGGGAGCGGCTTTAGCCTCGAAAGGGCCGGTACAGGCTTACGCGGGAGTCAGCTGCAACCCACGCCACTCAAAGGCAACCGGGGCCAACACCTGATCAATCCGCGCCTCCTGCCACAACTGCGCCATTGTCTTGCCTACCCCCGGATGTACCAGCTCCGGCGCCAGCAGCGACAGCGGCCACAGCACAAAGGCGTTTTTCAGGATCTCGGCCCGAGGCAACACCAGCCCATCGAACGTGCCGTGCAGGCCGTCATACATCAGCACGTCGATATCCAGCGGAAGGCCCTTGCGGTCCGGCGCATAGCGGCCATTGTCGGCCTCGATGAACTTCAACCGGCGGTCCAGTTCGATCAACGGCAACGCAGTCTGCCCGGTCACCACAAAGTTGATGAACGGCCCGCTCTTGATCCCCACCGCCTGGCTTTCGAACGCCGGCGAACAGCGCATGTCGGTCAGGATGCCCGCCAACGCATCGAGCCCGGCGCACAAATGCACCTCGCGGTCGATGTTGCTGCCAAGGCCCAGGTAAACCGTGCTCAGAGACATCCGCGCTCGATCTCCACGCCAACACCACCACGGGCCGCCGGCACCGCACCCGGCTTGGTCAGTTTCAACCGCACCCACGGGATATGGAACTCTTCCATCAACGTCGCCACCAGGCGCTCGGCGAAGGTTTCCACCAACTCGAAACGGGCCTGTTCGGCAAACGCCTGGATGCGCGCCGACACACTGGCATAGTCCAGCGCCAGGTTCAGGTCGTCACCGGCCGCAGCCGGGCGGTTGTCCCAGGCAAAGCTCAGGTCCAGGCGCAAGCACTGGCGAATATCCCGCTCCCAGTCATAGGCACCGATGACGGTATCGACTTCCAGGCCTTCGATGAACACTCTGTCCAAGCACTTCTCTCCACAGCACGACAAGGGCGACTGGCGCCGTTAGAATCAGGGCGTCCTCGCCCGGAATAGTTAGCATGTTTTGGTTACTGGCGTTGCTCGCCTACCTGCTCGGCTCGCTGTCCTTCGCCATCGTCCTCAGCCGCCTTACGGGCAGCCCGGACCCGCGTTCCAGCGGTTCAGGCAATGCCGGCGCCACCAACATGCTACGCCTGGCAGGCCGCAAACTGGCGATCCTGACCCTGCTTGGCGACCTGTGCAAGGGCCTGTTGCCGGTATTGCTCGCCCGCGGTGCCGGGCTGGACCTGCACGCGCAGGCCTGGGTTGGCGTGTGCGCAGTGCTGGGCCACCTGTTCCCGCTGTACTTCCGCTTCCAGGGCGGCAAGGGCGTGGCAACCGCCGCCGGCATGCTCATGGCCCTGTACTTCCCGGCCGCGCTGCTGGCCATTGGCGCCTGGCTGCTGACCTTCTACCTCACCCGCACCAGCTCGCTGGCGGCGCTGATCGCCACACCGCTGACCTTGCCGTTGCTGGCCTGGCGCGAGCCAGAGGCCCTGCTGCCGATCACTGTGCTGACAGCGATGATCGTATGGCGCCACCGCAGCAACCTGCGCGACCTGTTCGCCGGCCGCGAACGGCACTTCTAACGCTTAAACCGGCGGCAACTGCTCCATCGGCCAACGTGCCTGCACGCTGATTGCCAGGTCCTGCTTTTGCCCGGCCAACAACCGCTGGCAGCCGGCATAGGCGATCATCGCGCCGTTGTCGGTGCAGAACTGCGGGCGCGCGTAGTACACGTTGCCCTTGATGCTGCCGAGCATGTCCTCGAGGGACGCACGCAGGGCCTTGTTGGCGCTGACGCCACCAGCAATGACCAGGCGCTTGAGGCCAGTCTGCTTCAACGCCCGCTTGCACTTGATGGTCAAAGTCTCCACCACCGCCTGCTGGAATGCCAGGGACAGGTCGCAACGGGTTTGCTCACTATCGTCGCCGGCATCGCGGCACTGCTGCCAGGTGTTCAGGGCAAAGGTTTTCAGGCCGCTGAAGCTGAACTCCAGGCCCGGGCGGTCGGTCATCGGCCGCGGGAACACGAAGCGGCCAGGCACGCCGCGCTCGGCCAGGCGGGCGATTTCCGGGCCACCGGGGTAGTTCAGGCCGATCAGCTTGGCGGTCTTGTCGAACGCTTCGCCAGCGGCGTCGTCCAAGCTCTCGCCCAGCAGCTCGTACTGGCCGATGCCATCGACCCCCACCAACTGCGTGTGGCCACCGGAAACCAACAAAGCGACGAACGGAAACTCCGGCGGGTTTTCTTCCAGCATGGGTGCCAGCAGGTGGCCTTCCATGTGGTGTACGCCAATCGCCGGTATGTCCCAGGCAAAGGCCAGCGCCTGGGCGCAGGAGGCCCCCACCAGCAGGGCACCGACCAGGCCAGGGCCCGCGGTATAGGCGATGGCGTCGATCTCGGTGGCGACGCAGCCGGCCTCATCCAGCACCTGGCGGATGAGTGGCAGCATGCGCTTGACGTGGTCACGCGAGGCAAGCTCTGGCACCACACCGCCGAACACGCGGTGCAGGTCGATCTGGCTGAACAGCGCGTCGGCCAACAAACCGCGTTCGCTGTCGTATAATGCGACGCCAGTTTCGTCGCAGGATGTTTCCAATCCCAGTACTAGCATGGGTTCGTCCCTTGTGGGGGCTGAATTCGAAGCCGCGCATGATAGTCCCCGTGTCGGATGCCGACCAGCGGTTTTCGATCAGAGGCTTTGCATTCCGGCTTGCTAAGGGTTAACATCCGCAACCCTTGAAAACCGACGTTCTCCAGCACACCTTTGTTTTGCCAGGAGCACGTCTACCCCGGTAATGAATTAAGGTAGCCCTGGATGCCAGCCGTCAAAGTTAAAGAGAACGAACCCTTCGACGTAGCTCTGCGTCGTTTCAAGCGCTCCTGCGAAAAAGCCGGTGTACTGGCTGAAGTTCGTAGCCGCGAGTTTTACGAGAAGCCGACCGCCGAGCGTAAGCGCAAAGCAGCTGCTGCTGTTAAGCGTCACGCCAAGAAAGTTCAGCGCGAACAGCGCCGCGCCGTTCGTCTGTACTAATACAGACGTTCTACGCAAAGCTTCTGCCCTGCCCGGCTAACCGCCGGGCGATGGCAGTGGTCGTTTCAAACTTGAGCAGCTAGCTCAAGGCCCTGCACAAGCTTCATGCGAACTGCACATGGGCAACCTGCCTGAAACGTCAGAGCTGGTCCTCCTTGTTGTATGACCAGACGTGCACGTCCGACTGACGGGCCCTCAGGGGCCGGCGACGAGCACACATTCCCTCGCACTTTCCCAAGCGGCACTCGCCCCATTCGGCGCGTGAGCGATTAGACTTGCCAGCTGCCAGATGACGAGACTGCCATGGCCGGGCTGATTCCCCAGAGTTTCATCGACGACCTTATCAACCGCCTCGACATCGTCGACGTGGTGAGTTCGCGTGTCCAGCTGAAAAAAACCGGCAAGAACTACTCCGCCTGCTGCCCGTTCCACAAGGAAAAGACCCCTTCCTTCACGGTCAGCCCCGACAAGCAGTTCTACTACTGCTTCGGCTGCGGTGCCGGCGGCAACGCCCTGGGCTTCGTCATGGACCACGACAACCTGGACTTCCCCCAGGCCGTCGAGGAGCTGGCCCGCGCCGCCGGCATGGAAGTGCCCCGCGAGCAAGGCCGCCGCGACCACAAGCCGCGCCAGCCAACCGATTCGCCGCTGTACCCGCTGCTGGACGCCGCCTCGGAGTTCTACCGCCAGGCCCTGCGCAGCCACCCGACCCGCAAGGCGGCGGTGGATTACCTCAAGGGCCGTGGCCTGTCCGGGGAAATCGCTCGCGATTTCGGCCTGGGCTTCGCCCCGCCAGGCTGGGACAACCTGCTCAAGCACCTGGGTGCCGACACCCTGCAGCAGAAGGTGATGATCGATGCCGGCCTGCTGATCGAGAACGCCGAAAGCGGCAAGCGCTATGACCGCTTCCGCGACCGGGTGATGTTCCCGATCCGCGACAGCCGCGGGCGCATCATCGCCTTCGGTGGCCGGGTGCTCGGCGACGACAAACCCAAGTACCTGAACTCCCCGGAAACCCCGGTGTTCCACAAGGGCCAGGAACTCTACGGCCTGTACGAGGCACGCAAGCACAACCGCAACCTCGACGAAATCATCGTCGTCGAGGGCTACATGGACGTGATTGCCCTGGCCCAGCAGGGCCTGCGCAACGCCGTGGCCACCCTCGGTACCGCCACCAGCGAAGAGCACCTCAAGCGCCTGTTCCGCGTGGTACCCAGCGTGCTGTTCTGCTTCGACGGTGACCAGGCCGGGCGCAAGGCCGCCTGGCGCGCCCTGGAGTCGACCCTGTCGAACCTGCAGGACGGCCGCCGCGCGCGCTTCCTGTTCCTGCCCGAAGGCGAAGACCCGGACAGCCTGGTGCGCGCCGAAGGCACCGATGCCTTCATGGCCCGCATCAACCAGCACGCCCAGCCGCTGGCCGATTACTTCTTCGAGCAACTGGGCGTCGAAGCCGACCCGCGCTCGCTGGAAGGCAAGGCGCATATGGCGACCCTGGCCGCACCGCTGATCGAAAAGATCCCCGGCGCCAACCTGCGCCAGCTGATGCGCAACCGCCTGAAGGAAATCACCGGCCTCGACCCGCAGCAGGTCGAACAACTGGCGCAACACGCCCCGGCCGCCAGCAGCGTGCCGGACTACGACCCTGGCTACGACTACGACGCCATGGCCAGCTACACCCCCGACTACGGCGACATGCCGCAGCACGACTTCGCCCCCGTTCATCAGGAACAGGAGTGGAAGCCGAACAAGGGCGCTGGCAAGAAGCAGTGGAGCGACAAACCCTGGGACAAGAACCGCAAGGGTGGCAAGCCATGGCAGCAACGTGACGAAGCGCCACCACGCGTACCGGCCCCGGTCGAGCCGCCCACCCTGGCCGCCCTGCGCACCCTGCTGCACCACCCGCTGCTGGCCGGCAAGGTGGAGGATGCCAGCCACTTCGCCGACGAAGAACACCTGTACAGCCAGCTGCTGGTGGCACTGATCGAAGCCGCGCAGAAAAATCCTGGGCTAAGCTCAATGCAGTTGATCGCACGTTGGCACGGCACCGAACAGGGGCGCCTGCTGCGGGCCCTGGCGGAAAAGGAATGGCTGATCGTGGCCGACAACCTTGAACAACAGTTTTTCGACACTATAACTAGCTTGTCCGCCCGCCAACGCGAGCGCAGCCTGGAACAACTGCTCAGGAAATCACGTCAAAGCGAATTGACCAGCGAGGAAAAAACCCAGCTCCTCGCCCTGCTGAGCCGGAATGTTCCCGCACAAACGCCGACCTCATCTGGCGCGTGAGGCCCATGCTCGGGTATAATCCTCGGCTTGTTTTTTGCCCGCCAAGACCTTCAGTGGATAGGGTGTTATGTCCGGAAAAGCGCAACAGCAGTCTCGTATCAAAGAGTTGATCACCCGCGGTCGTGAGCAGGGCTACCTGACTTACGCGGAGGTCAACGACCACCTGCCTGAGGATATTTCAGATCCGGAACAGGTGGAAGACATCATCCGCATGATCAACGACATGGGGATCAACGTATTCGAGAGTGCTCCGGATGCGGATGCCCTTCTGTTGGCGGAAGCCGACACCGACGAAGCCGCGGCCGAAGAAGCCGCTGCTGCGTTGGCGGCAGTTGAAACCGATATCGGCCGCACGACCGACCCGGTGCGCATGTACATGCGCGAAATGGGTACCGTCGAGCTGCTGACCCGCGAAGGCGAGATCGAAATCGCCAAGCGTATCGAGGAAGGCATCCGTGAAGTCATGGGCGCCATCGCCCACTTCCCGGGCACTGTCGACTACATTCTCGGCGAATATGACCGTGTCACCACCGAAGGTGGCCGTCTGTCCGACGTTCTCAGCGGTTACATCGACCCTGATGACAATATCGCCGCGCCGACCGAAGAAGTGCCGATCCCGGGCACCAAGGCCGCCGCCGCGAAGGAAGAGTCCGACGACGACGAGGAAGAATCCGAAAGCGGTGACGACGAGGAAGAGGCCGAGAGCGGCCCGGACCCGGAAGTCGCTCGCCAGCGTTTCGGTGCGGTCAACGACCAGCTTCAGGCCACCAACAAGGTCCTGAAGAAGAACGGTCGCGCCCACAAGGAAAGCATCGACGCCCTGCAGGCCCTGGCCGACCTGTTCATGCCGATCAAGCTGGTACCGAAGCAGTTCGAGGTACTGGTAGAGCGTGTTCGTGACGCCCTGAACCGCCTGCGCCAGCAGGAACGCGCCATCATGCAGCTGTGCGTGCGTGATGCCCGCATGCCGCGTGCCGACTTCCTGCGCATGTTCCCGAGCAACGAAACCGACCAGACCTGGAGCGGTGACCTGGCCAAGCGCAACACCAAGTGGGCTGCCGCCCTGGGTGAAAAGGACGCTGCCATCGTCGCTTGCCAGCAGAAGCTGATCGACCTTGAGACCGAAACCGGCCTGACCGTTGCCGAGATCAAGGAAATCAACCGTCGCATGTCGATCGGTGAAGCCAAGGCCCGCCGCGCCAAGAAAGAAATGGTCGAGGCGAACCTGCGTCTGGTGATTTCCATCGCCAAGAAGTACACCAACCGTGGCCTGCAGTTCCTCGACCTAATCCAGGAAGGCAACATCGGCTTGATGAAAGCGGTGGACAAGTTCGAATACCGTCGCGGCTACAAGTTCTCGACCTACGCCACCTGGTGGATCCGCCAGGCGATCACCCGTTCGATCGCCGACCAGGCGCGCACCATCCGTATTCCGGTGCACATGATCGAGACGATCAACAAGCTCAACCGTATTTCCCGCCAGATGCTGCAGGAAATGGGTCGCGAACCGACCCCGGAAGAGCTGGGCGAGCGCATGGAAATGCCTGAGGACAAGATCCGCAAGGTACTGAAGATCGCCAAAGAGCCGATCTCCATGGAAACCCCGATCGGTGACGACGAAGATTCGCACCTGGGCGACTTCATCGAGGACTCGACCATGCAGTCCCCGATCGACGTGGCCACGGTCGAAAGCCTCAAGGAAGCCACCCGTGACGTGCTCTCGGGCCTGACCGCACGCGAAGCCAAGGTGCTGCGCATGCGTTTCGGTATCGACATGAACACCGACCACACCCTCGAAGAGGTCGGCAAGCAGTTCGACGTGACCCGCGAGCGGATCCGTCAGATCGAAGCGAAGGCGTTGCGCAAACTGCGCCACCCGACTCGCAGCGAGCATCTGCGCTCCTTCCTCGACGAGTGATGACAAACCCCGGCCCAGGCCGGGGTTTTTCTTTTCCGGCCCTGCGCGATCCCTGTGGAAGCCGGCTTGCCGGCGATGGGCTGCGCAGCAGCCCCATTTCCTCGTTACCTCCCCCTTCCGACAGCCAGAACACAAAGCCCGCCCTTCCACCGCACACCTGCAGCAATGCCCGTCTACACTCGACTTCATACCACTTGAATGTGAGGCCGCTATGCCGCTGATGCCGGCCATCCTGTTGCTGCTCCTGATTTTGTGGAACACAGCGGCCGGCGCCCTGACCCTGACAGACGAGGAGAAAGCCTGGTTGGCTGCCCACCCGCAGCTGAGCCTGGGTGTAGACGCCTCTTGGCCACCGTTCGAGTTTCGCGACCAGGAGGGCCGATACCAGGGATTGGCCGCCGATTACATCGCCACGATCCAGCAACGCCTGGGTGTGACGCTCAAACCGGTCGAACCCAGCAGCTGGACCGAGGTACTGGCGCAAGCACGCGAAAGCCGCATCGACCTGCTGCCCGGCATCATGTCCACCCCCGAACGCCAAGGCTACCTGGCCTTCACCCGGCCGTACCTCGACTTCCCCATCGTCATCCTCGCCCACAAAGGCGGCGCACAGCCGCGCAACCTGGACGACCTGTACGGTCTGAAGATTGCCGTGGTCGAAAACTACGCCCCGCACGAACTGCTGCGCACCCACCACCCGGACCTCAACCTGGTGGCCCTGCCCAACGTCAGTTCCACCCTGCAGGCCCTGGCTACCGACGAAGTGGACGCGGTGGTCGGTGACCTCGCTTCAAGCATCTGGAGCCTGCGCCAGCTCAAGCTCGACGGCCTCTACGTCAGCGGTGAAACGCCCTACCGCTACCAGCTGGCCATGGCCGCCCCGCGCGACAAGAAGGTGCTGGTCGGCATTCTCGACAAAGTGATGGCCGACATGAGCAGCGCTGAAGTCAGCCAGATCCAGCAACGCTGGGTAGGCAATGTGGTCGACCAACGGATGTTCTGGTCGGACCTGCTGGTATACGGCCTGCCGGCGGTGCTGGTATTGATGGCCGTGCTGGCAGTGGTCATCCGCATCAACCGCCGGCTCAGTTCGGAAATTTCCCGGCGCATCGCCCTGGAACAGGAACTGCGCAGCAGCGAGTACCACTATCGCAGCCTGGTCGAGAGCCTGTCCGCCATCGCCTGGGAGGCCGACGCCAACGACTTCACCTACAGCTACGTCTCACCCCACGCCGAAGGCCTGCTCGGCTACCCATTGACCGACTGGCTCAAACCCGGCTTCTGGCGCAGCATCCTGCACCCGGAGGATGCCCTCTGGGCCCAGGCCTACTGCGACAGCGAAACCGCCGCCGGGCGCGACCACAGCCTCGACTACCGGGTAATCCGGGCCGATGGCCAGCCATTGTGGGTACGCAACATCGTCAGCATGATCGAGCATGGCCACCAGCCGGTGATGCGTGGCCTGATGATCGACATCAGCGAGACCAAGCGCACCGAGGACGCCCTGCGCCTGTCCGAGCAGAAGTTCGCCTCGGTGTTCCAGCAGTGCCCCGACATCCTGCTGATCGCCCGCCACAGCGACGGCTGCCTGCTGGAGGTGAACGAAGCCTTCGAAGAGCAGATCGGCCTCACCCCGGGCCAGGTAATCGGCCGCACCGCCACCGAGCTCAACCTGTGGGGCGTCGAAGGCACCGGCCCGCGGCTGCTCGAACGCCTGCACCGGGGCGGTATTCGCAACCTGGAAATGAGCTTCCGCCGCAGCAACGGCCAACTGTTCACCGGCCTGACCTCGGCCGAAACCTTCGAGCTCGACGGCAACCTCGCGCTAGTGGTGGCGGTACGCGACATCAGCCAGCTCAAGGAAACCCAGGAGCAGCTGCAGATCTCGGAAGAGAAATTCGCCAAGGCCTTCCATGCCTCGCCCGATGGCCTGCTGCTGTCGCGCCAGAGCGACGGCTTGCTGCTTGAAGTGAACGAGGGCTTCTGCCGCCTGACCGGCTATGACCTCAGCCCGACCCTCGACCAGACCTCGCTGGACCTGGGCATCTGGGTCGACCTCAACGAGCGCAAACGCCTGGTCGAACAGCTCAACCGCGACGGTTTCGTACGCGACTTCACGTGCCACCTTCGCCGCAGTGATGGGCAGATTCGCCTCTGCGAGCTCTCTGCACGGCCGCTGCCGATTGCTGGCGACGACTGCATGCTGACCATCGCCCGCGACATCACCGAGCGCCACCTGATGCAGGAAAAGCTGCAGCTGGCCGCCACCGTGTTCGAGAACACCGCCGAAGGTGTACTGATCACCGACATCGACCAGCGCATCAGTGCCGTCAACCGCGCCTTCAGCGAAATCACCGGCTACAGCGAGATCGAAGCCCTCGGCCAGACTCCGCGCCTGCTTGCCTCCGGCCAGCACGACAGCGCGTTCTATGTCGCCATGTGGCACCAGCTGACCGACGAAGGCCACTGGCAAGGCGAGATCTACAACAAGCGCAAGAACGGCGAGCTGTACCCCGGCTGGCTGACCATCAGCGCCGTGCGCAACAGAGAACGCGAGATCACCCACTTCGTCGCCGTGTTCGCCGACATCTCCAGCCTCAAGCACGCCCAGGCCAAGCTCGACTACCAGGCCCACCACGACCCGCTGACCGGCCTGCCCAATCGTGCCCTGTTCGAGAACCGCCTGCAGGCCGCACTCACCTGCTCGCAAGTGTCCAACCGCAAGGGCGCGGTGCTGTTCCTCGACCTCGACCGTTTCAAGCACATCAACGACAGCCTCGGCCACCCGGTCGGCGACCTGCTGCTCAAGGGCATCGCCCAACGCCTGAAGGAGCAGGTGCGTGATGTCGACACCGTGGCCCGCCTGGGCGGCGACGAGTTCATCATCCTGCTGCCCGGCCTGCACAAACCCAGTGACGCCAGCGCCATCGCCAACAAGCTGCTAGCCTGCTTCAACGCACCGTTCCAGGCCGGCGAGCACGAGTTCTTCACCAGCGCCAGCATCGGCATCAGCCTTTATCCACAGGACGGCACCGACGTTGCCACACTGATTCGCAACGCCGACGCAGCCATGTACCGCTCCAAGGCCAAGGGCCGTAACCGCGTCGAAGCCTACACCCTCGACCTCACCGCCCAGGCCAGCGAACGCATCGCCCTGGAGCACGAACTGCGCCGCGCCATCGAGCGCAACGAACTGAGCCTGTGCTTCCAGCCCAAGCTCAGCCTCAAGACCCAGAGCCTGGTCGGCGCCGAAGCGCTGATCCGCTGGAGCCACCCGACCTTTGGTGAAGTGCCGCCAGAGCACTTCATCCACCTGGCGGAAGAGAACGGCACCATCCTCCAGATCGGCGACTGGGTACTGGAACAGGCCTGCCGGCAGATGCATGCCTGGAAGATGCACTACGACCCCTTCGGCCCGCTGTCGATAAACCTCGCCGGCGCCCAGCTGCGCCACCCCCACCTTGCCCGACGCATCGAACAGTTGCTGAAGCACTACCAGCTCAAGGCCGGCGACCTGCAGCTGGAAATCACCGAAAACTTCATCATGAGCCAGGCAGAGGAAGCCCTGGCCGTGCTGCACCAGCTGAAGAAGCTGGGCGTGCAGCTGGCCATCGACGACTTCGGCACCGGTTATTCATCGCTGAGCTACCTCAAGCGCCTGCCGCTGGACATCCTCAAGATCGACAAATCCTTCATCCGCGGCCTGCCCGACGACCCCCACGACGCCGCCATCGCCCGCGCGATCATCGCCCTGGGCCGCAGCATGCAGCTGACCATCATTGCCGAGGGTGTGGAAAACCAGGCCCAGCAACGCTTCCTGGCGGCTGAAGGCTGTGAGCAGATCCAGGGCTACATCGTCAGCCTGCCCCTGCCCCCGGACGACTTCGCGGCGACGTTTCTTCGCATAGCACTATCGGATCTTTCAGATGGCACAGGTGCGAAACCCTCGTTATAATCCGGCCACTTACTGAGGGCCTATAGCTCAGTCGGTTAGAGCAGAGGACTCATAATCCTTTGGTCCACGGTTCGAGTCCGTGTGGGCCCACCAGAAAACTCAAAGGCCTACGTTGCAGAACGTAGGCCTTTTTCTTTTCGGCAGTTCTGCCGGATGAAAAAGCTACGGCCAATGTTTACATCCTGGGCCAGGCCGACACGGCAGCTGTAGGAGCGGCCTTGTGTCGCGAAAGGGCCGCGAAGCGGCCCCGGGATTTCGGCACTGAGCAAATATTGTTGGGGCTGCTGCGCAGCCCTTTCGCGACGCAAGGCCGCTCCTACAACGGGGGCGCATCAGCATGGCCAACTGTCTACCCTTGCCCTGCTTACCGCAGGCTGGCTAGGCTAGCGGGTCAACCGTAGAGACTCGCCATGTCGGATTCCCGCTCCATCACGCTGGATGAAATCGATCGCCAGCTGATCGCCCTGCTGCAGATAAACGCCCGCGAAAGCGTCGCCACCCTCGCCCGCCAGTTGGGTATCGCCCGCACCACCGTCAACTCGCGCCTGGAGCGGTTGGAGAAGAACAAGGTCATCTCCGGCTATGGCGTACGCCTGGGCCAGCGGGTGATGGGTGGCGGGCTGCAGGCGTATGTGGGGATCAAGGTGCAGCCGCGCTCGGGCAAGGAGGTGGTGCGGCGCCTGAGTGCCATGGGCCAGGTGCAGCAACTGTGCGCAGTGAGCGGCGAGTTCGACTATGTGGCTTGGCTGCGTACGGATTCGCCCGAGCAACTGGACCAGTTGCTCGACCAGATCGGCAGTGTCGACGGGGTGGAGAAGACCACCACGTCGATCATTCTCAGCAGCAAGGTGGACCGCGGACAGCCGCTCTGAACCTGGCTGGCGGTCAGGCCTCCTGGCCGTCGAGCAGGCCTTCCAGAATCGCCGAAAGGCTTTCAGCGGAATGCTGCATCGACCAGACGATGTCACGGCTGCGCTCGGGGGCGTGATGCTGGGCGTAGTCGGTGGCGATCTGATTGAGGCCACGGGCCAGCAGGCAGGCATGGACCAAGGCGTCTGCGGCGTCGATGCCGGGGCGTATGGCGAATAATGGCGGATGGCTGGATTCGCAGTTGCAGAAGGTTTTTTCTGCGGTGGGTTTCAGTTTTTCGGGTTGGTCGGGTAAGCGTTTGGTCATGGTATAGCCTCCAAATCACAAGGGTGATCGGCGACCAATCGCATCCTTCTCACGGGAATTGGGTGGCAGCCATGCACGAGGTGAGAACCGGCGAACTTGGAGGCGCGTACCCGGCCAGGCAAAGCCTGCCCGCGCACAGCTGCCATAGCAGTGCGCCTCCAGAATGGTCCGCGGGTTCTCACGCCCGATCGCCGAATTTCCGGCGACCCAGTGAAGTTAACGATGAAGCGATTCCCGCGATGCCAGACCGAGGCGATAGGGGGCGTAGGGTAATTCTTTATTTCCCGGCATGGGTGTAGGAACTATCTGATCACACCCTGGTAAGCCCGCCGCAGACCCTGTGGGAGCGGGCGTGCCCGCGAACACGGGCGCAGCCCGTGCCATACACCGCGAGGGCTTCTTCGCGGGCTCGCCCGCTCCCACAGGGGGCCGATGCTGTGCTTGAGATGGGTAGGCTTCCTGTTCGTCATAAAGCTATATTGCTTATACATTTCGACGATACAAGCTACATTCAGACAACAATCTGCACCTTAATAACGAACACCCCACTCCCTAAAATGGCCCCCAGGCATCTCCTATACTCAGGCTCCGCCCGCTGCGCAGCCTCTCTGGCAAGGTCACTCCATGAACAAGAAAAACCGCCACCCCGCCGATGGTAAAAAACCCGTCACCATCTTCGGCCCGGACTTCCCCTTCGCCTTCGACGACTGGCTGGAACACCCCGCAGGCCTGGGCAGCATCCCGGCCGAGCGCCATGGTGAGGAAGTGGCAATCGTGGGTGCCGGTATCGCCGGCCTGGTGGCGGCCTACGAGCTGATGAAGCTGGGCCTCAAGCCGGTGGTGTACGAAGCATCCAAACTGGGTGGCCGGCTGCGCTCGCAAACCTTCAACGGCACCGACGGGATCATTGCCGAACTGGGTGGCATGCGCTTCCCGGTGTCGTCCACTGCCTTCTACCACTACGTGGACAAGCTGGGCCTGGAGACCAAACCGTTCCCCAACCCACTGACCCCGGCCTCGGGCAGCACGGTGATCGACCTGGAAGGCCAGACCTACTACGCCGAAAAACCCACCGACCTGCCCAAGCTGTTCCACGAAGTGGCCGATGCCTGGGCCGACGCGCTGGAAAGCGGTGCCCAGTTCGCCGACATCCAGCAGGCCATCCGCGACCGTGACGTACCGCGCCTGAAAGAGCTGTGGAACAAGCTGGTACCGCTGTGGGACGACCGCACCTTCTACGACTTCGTCGCCACCTCGCGCTCGTTCGCCCAGCTGAGCTTCCAGCACCGCGAAGTGTTCGGCCAGGTCGGCTTCGGCACCGGCGGCTGGGACTCGGACTTCCCCAACTCGATGCTGGAAATCTTCCGCGTGGTGATGACCAACTGCGACGACCACCAACACCTGGTGGTTGGCGGTGTGGAGCAGGTACCGCAAGGCATCTGGCGCCATGTACCGGAGCGCTGCGTGCATTGGCCGGAAGGCACCAGCCTGAGCGGGCTGCATGGCGGCGCACCGCGTACCGGGGTCAAGCGCATCGCCCGCGCTGCCGATGGCCGCCTGGCGGTCACCGACAACTGGGGCGACACCCGTCACTACTGTGCCGTGCTCGCCACCTGCCAGACCTGGCTGCTGACCACCCAGATCGACTGCGAGGAATCGCTGTTCTCGCAAAAGATGTGGATGGCCCTGGACCGCACCCGCTACATGCAGTCGTCGAAGACCTTCGTCATGGTCGACCGGCCGTTCTGGAAGGACAAGGACCCGGAAACCGGCCGCGACCTGATGAGCATGACCCTCACCGATCGCCTCACCCGTGGCACCTACCTGTTCGACAACGGTGACGACAAGCCGGGGGTGATCTGCCTGTCCTACTCGTGGATGAGCGACGCGCTGAAGATGCTGCCGCACCCGGTGGAAAAACGCGTGCAACTGGCCCTGGACGCACTGAAGAAGATCTACCCGAAGACCGACATCGCCGGGCACATCATCGGCGACCCGATCACCGTTTCCTGGGAGGCCGACCCGCACTTCCTCGGCGCCTTCAAGGGCGCGCTGCCGGGCCACTACCGCTACAACCAGCGCATGTACGCGCACTTCATGCAGCAGGACATGCCTGCCGAGCAGCGCGGCATGTTCATCGCCGGTGACGATGTGTCGTGGACGCCAGCCTGGGTGGAAGGCGCGGTACAGACATCGCTGAATGCGGTGTGGGGTATCATGAATCACTTCGGTGGCCGCACCCACCCGGACAACCCCGGCCCAGGCGATGTGTTCGACGAAATCGGCCCGATCGCCCTGCCGGACTGAGACAAGGAGGCAGCATGCGCATCGCTCTGTTCCAGGGCGCACCCAAGCCACTGGACGTGCCCGGCAACCTGCAACGGTTGCGCCACCAGGCGCAACTGGCGGCCGAACGCGGGGCCAGTTTGCTGGTGTGCCCGGAGATGTTCCTGACCGGCTACAACATCGGCCTGGCCCAGGTCGAGCGCCTGGCCGAGGCCGTCGATGGCCCGGCGGCCATGGAGGTGGTGGAGATCGCCCAGGCGCACCGCATCGCCATCGTCTATGGCTACCCGGAGCTTGGTGATGATGGCGCGATCTACAACAGCGTGCAGTTGATCGATGCGCACGGCCGCAGCCTGAGCAACTATCGCAAGACCCACCTGTTCGGCGAGCTGGACCGCTCGATGTTCAGCGCAGGTTCCGATCACTTCCCGGTGGTGGAGCTGGATGACTGGAAGGTCGGCCTGCTGATCTGCTACGACATCGAGTTCCCGGAAAATGCCCGGCGCCTGGCGCTGGACGGTGCCGAGCTGATCTTGGTGCCGACGGCGAACATGTCGCCGTACGACTTCATCTGCCAGGTGACCGTGAGGGCGCGGGCGCAGGAGAACCAGTGCTACCTGGTGTATGCCAACTACTGCGGCTCGGAAGGCGAGATCCAGTATTGCGGGCAGAGCAGCATCATCGGCCCGGATGGCAGCCTGCTGGCCATGGCCGGGCGGGACGAATGCCAGTTGCTGGCGGAGCTGGAGCATGAGCGGGTGGTGCAGGGGCGCGGGGCGTTTCCTTACCTGAGCGATCTGCGCCAGGAGCTGCATCTGCGTAAAGGCTGACAGGGGCCGCTGTGCGGCCCAATCGCCGGCAAGCCAGCTCCCACCTCGACCGCACCGGTTCCAAGGCATGTGCAGTCCCTGTGGGAGCCGGCTTGCCGGCGATAGGGCCAGGCCTGCCAACACAAATGGGTTAGCATGAACACCTGACCCGGAGTTTCCATGCCTGACGCCACCCGCCACCTCACCCTCGCCAACGGCCTGCAGCTGACCCTGCGCCACGCCCCGCGTCTGAAGCGCTCGGCCGCCGCCCTGCGGGTGCACGCGGGCAGTCACGACGCGCCGACCAATTGGCCCGGCCTGGCCCACTTTCTGGAGCACCTGTTCTTCCTCGGCACCTCGCGCTTCCCTCTGGACGACGGCCTGATGCGCTACGTGCAGGCCCTCGGCGGCCAGGTCAATGCCAGCACCCGCGAACGCACCACCGACTTTTTCTTCGAGGTCCCGCCCAGCGCCCTGGCCGGGGGGCTGGAGCGCCTGTGCCAGATGTTGGCCGAGCCAGACCTGGGCATCGAGCGCCAACGCCGCGAACGCGAAGTAATCCATGCCGAGTTCATTGCCTGGTCGCGCAGCCCTCAGGCCCAGCAGCAGTTCGCCTTGCTGCAATCGGCAGCGCCCGGCCATCCATTGGGCGCTTTTCATGCTGGTAACCGGCACACCCTGGCCTTGCAGGATCCTGCCTTCCAGCAAGCGCTCGGTGGCTTTCACCAGCGCTTCTACCAAGGCGGCCAGGTCACCCTGAACCTGTGCGGCCCGCAATCGCTGGATGAACTGGAATTGCTGGGCCGGCAGCATGCCAAGCTGTTCGCAACGGGTGAACGGGTGCCACAAGCTCTGCCACCGCCTTTATCGGCGACCGACACGCACCTGCTGTTCAGCCACGAAAACCTGCCGGGAGGTGCCGAGCAGGCCCTTGAGTTGCTGATCGCCTGCCTCGGCGATAGCCGCCCGGGCACCTGGCTGCATGCGCTTCGCCAGCGTGGTTGGCTGCAAGGCTTCAAGGCCGAGGCGCTGTATGCCTTCGCTGGGCAGTTGCTGTGGCACATTGATCTGAAGCTGAGCGAGGACGCCTGCCCAGAGGAAGCCGATGCCCTGTTGCAGGGCTGGTTCGGCTTCATCCGCCAGGCCGCCCCTGAGCAATTGAGTGCCGAGTTCGAACTGCTGCAGCAAAGCCGCGAACACAGCGCCAGCGCGCTTGAGCTGGCCCGCCGGGACAGCGCCGGCCAGCCGTTCGCCGGCCTGGACACACAAGGCTTGCAGGCCCTTCGTGCCCTGCTGGAAGGCCTGCCGGGCCGCGCACATGGGCATTGGCAACTGCCCGCCGTCGACCCCTTGCTCCTGGCCGACTTGCCTGATGCCAGTCCGCACCCGCTGCCAGCGGCACTGAAAGTGAGCGACCAGCTGCCTGGCGCCCGTCAGTACGCGGCGCTGTACCTGCGCTGGCATGTCCCGTCCCCCTTGCGCCAGCGCCTGCATGCGCTGCTCGAACGCACCTTGCACCCCCTGCAGGAGCGCTGCGAGCGCGTATCGGTGCAGCTGCAGTTCAGTACCGCTGGCGAATATTGGCAACTGCGCTGCGCCGGGCTGCCGGCAGCGGTATTGCGCACTGTAGAACAGGCCTTGGCACTGATGCTCAAGCCCCCGGCAGGCAGCTGGCTGCCCAGTTCGACGCAGCCTCCAGCACTGATCCCCATCCGGGCCCTGCTCAAGCAGCTGCCCGACGCCGTGCTGGGCGCCGCGCCTGCACCTGCTCCGGCCTGCACCCTGGCACAGACGCATCTCGACAGCCTGTGGCAGCAAGCACGCTGGCACGGCCTGGCTGCCGGCTTCGACGATGCCGCCCTGAACGCATTGGGCACCGCGCTTCAGCACTGCCCTGGCCAAGGCTCGGCGCCTGGCCCTCTGCCCGCCTGGGCCAACCACCGTTGGCAACATGCCGAAGTACCTGGCAGTGAGCATGCCCTGCTGCTGTTCTGCCCACTGCCGGCGGCCATGGAGGCCGCTGGCCGCCTGCTCACCCAATTGCTGCAAGGGCCGGTTTACCAACGGCTGCGGGTAGAATTGCAGCTCGGCTATGCGGTATTCAGTACCTTTCGTCAGGTCGAGGGGGTCGGCGGCCTGCTGTTCGGGGTCCAGTCGCCTCATGCCAGCCAGGTACAGATCCTCGACCACCTGCTCACCTTGCTGCGCCAGGGCGTCACCCTGGCCCCTGCCGCTGGTCAGGCCCTGGCCGGGCAATTCGATGAACCGGCGATGGGCAACGCCGAAGTCGCCGAATGGGCGTGGCAGACATTCCTGGCCACACAACCCGGCAGGCTGGATGCGTTGCGCAGGTCTATCCTGAAAACGCGGCAGACGGATCTGGACCAGCTGCTGAGCCACTTGCTCGATACAGGCTCCACTTGGCTATGCCTTGCCAACGCTGCCGCACCAGATGCTTCCTGGCTGGGTACAACCCCATGATTGTTACGAAAACCGCAACGGAGTTTTCGAATAATTAACCTTTCGGTACAAATTTTTCTTGTAAGATAGCGCAATCCCAGCCATGGGAACCTCCAGCCAATGGCGGTACCCAAGTAGTAGCTGACAAACCCACCCCCTCATCCGGAAGGAGTAATTCCATGTGGACCAAACCTGCATACACTGATCTGCGCATCGGCTTCGAAGTCACCATGTACTTCGCCAACCGCTAAGCCCGGCTTACGGTTCAACGCCTCGGCCTGCCGGGGCGTTTTCGTTTTTTTGCTACGGTTTCTGCAGAGAGAGTGGCCATGTACATCCAGGTTCTCGGTTCCGCCGCCGGCGGCGGGTTCCCACAGTGGAACTGCAACTGCGTCAACTGCAAGGGCTTGCGTGACGGCACCCTGCGTGCCACGCCACGCACCCAGTCGTCCATCGCCCTGTCCGACGACGGCGTGCACTGGGTGCTGTGCAATGCCTCGCCCGATATCCGCGCCCAGCTCCAGGCCTTTGCGCCGATGCAGCCGGCCCGCGCCCTGCGCGACACCGGCATCAACGCCATCATCCTGCTGGACAGCCAGATCGACCACACCACCGGCCTGCTCAGCCTGCGCGAAGGTTGCCCGCACCAGGTGTGGTGCACCGACATGGTCCACCAGGACCTGACCACCGGCTTCCCGCTGTTCAACATGCTCAGCCACTGGAACGGCGGCCTGCAGTGGAACCGCATCGAGCTGGAAGGCAGCTTCGTCATCGACGCCTGCCCCAACCTGCGCTTCACCCCGTTCCCCCTGCGCAGCGCCGCACCGCCCTACTCGCCGCACCGCTTCGACCCGCACCCGGGCGACAACCTTGGCCTGCTGGTCGAGGACACCCGCACCGGCGGCAAGCTGTTCTACGCCCCGGGCCTGGGCCAGGTGGACGACAAGCTGCTGACGATGATGCACGGCGCCGACTGCCTGCTGGTCGACGGCACCCTGTGGGAAGATGATGAAATGCAGCGCCGTGGCGTGGGCACCCGCACCGGCCGCGAAATGGGCCACCTGGCGCAGAACGGCCCAGGCGGCATGCTGGAGGTGCTGGATGGCTTCCCGCGCCAGCGCAAGGTACTTATCCACATCAACAACACCAACCCGATTCTCGACGAAGACTCGCCCGAGCGTGCCGAAGTGCTGCGCCGGGGTGTGGAAGTGGCCTTTGATGGCATGAGTATCGAGTTGTAAAAAGGTCTGCGAGTTACACAACCCCCTGTGGGAGCGGGCATGCCCGCGAAAAATCCAACACGGTGTATGGCACCGGCTTCGCCGGTGTTCGCGGGCATGCCCGCTCCCACAGGGGGCGAGGTGAGCCCAGACTCAGCTATACAGGAGCCAGCCGAATGAGCGACGCACTGCCAATGTCCCCTGCCGAATTCGAGCAGGCCCTGCGCGCCAAGGGCGCCTACTATCACATTCATCACCCGTACCACGTGGCGATGTACCAGGGTCGCGCCACCCGCGAACAGATCCAGGGCTGGGTAGCCAACCGCTTCTACTACCAGGTCAACATCCCGATGAAGGATGCCGCGATCCTGGCCAACTGCCCGGACCGCGAAGTGCGCCGCGAGTGGATCCAGCGCCTGCTCGACCACGATGGCGCGCCCGGCGAGGACGGTGGTATCGAAGCCTGGCTGCGCCTGGGCCAGGCCGTGGGCCTGGACCCGGACCAGCTGCGCTCCCAGGAGCTGGTACTGCCCGGTGTGCGCTTTGCCGTGGACGCCTACGTCAACTTCGCACGCCGGGCCAGTTGGCAGGAAGCGGCCAGCAGCTCGCTGACCGAGCTGTTCGCCCCGCAGATCCACCAGTCGCGCCTGGACAGCTGGCCGCAGCATTACCCGTGGATCGACCCGGCCGGCTACGAATACTTCCGCACCCGCCTGGGCCAGGCCCGGCGTGACGTGGAGCACGGCCTGGCGATTACCTTGCAGCACTACACCACCCGCGCGGGCCAGGAGCGTATGCTGGAGATACTGCAGTTCAAGCTGGATATTCTCTGGAGCATGCTCGACGCCATGAGCATGGCCTACGAGCTGAACCGCCCGCCCTATCACTCCGTCACCCAGGAACGGGTGTGGCACAAAGGGATCACCCTATGAGTTTCGACCGTAATCAAGTGCCAGCCTGGCGCCCCGGCTACCGCTTCCAGTACGAGCCGGCGCAAAAGGGCCATGTGCTGCTGTACCCCGAGGGCATGATCAAGCTCAACGACAGCGCGGCCCTGATCGGTGGCCTGATCGACGGCCAACGCGACGTTACCGCGATCATCAGCGAACTCGAACAACAGTTCCCCGGTGTCCCGGAAGTGGCCGATGACATCGAGCAGTTCATGGAGGTGGCCCGTGCCGAACACTGGATCGTCCTCGCCTGAGTTACCGCCCACGCCCGCAGTCGGCCTGCCGCTGTGGCTGCTGGCCGAGCTGACCTACCGCTGCCCGCTGCAGTGCCCGTACTGCTCCAACCCGCTGGACTTCGCAGCCCAGGGCCAGGAGCTGAGCACCGCGCAGTGGTTCAAGGTGATGGCCGAAGCCCGGGAAATGGGTGCCGCG
Source organism: Pseudomonas sp. B13(2017) (assembly GCF_002113245.1). Taxonomy (NCBI): domain Bacteria; kingdom Pseudomonadati; phylum Pseudomonadota; class Gammaproteobacteria; order Pseudomonadales; family Pseudomonadaceae; genus Pseudomonas; species Pseudomonas sp. B13(2017). The sequence continues at coordinate 267,592 of NZ_NEJX01000005.1, read as the reverse complement.
CAAATCGGCTTTTCCGGCGGAGAACCGCTGGTACGCCAGGACCTCGCCGAACTGATCGGCGAGGCCCGCCGGCTGGGCTACTACACCAACCTGATCACCTCGGGCATCGGCCTGACCGAAGCGCGCATCGCCGACTTCAAGAAAGCCGGCCTGGACCATATCCAGATCAGCTTCCAGGCCAGTGACGAGCAGGTCAACAACCTGCTGGCCGGCTCGAAGAAGGCCTTCGCGCAAAAGCTGGAAATGGCCCGTGCGGTAAAGGCCCATGGCTACCCGATGGTGCTCAACTTCGTCACCCACCGGCACAACATCGACAAGATCGACCGCATCATCGAGCTGTGCATCGCCCTGGAAGCCGACTTCGTCGAGCTTGCCACCTGCCAGTTCTACGGCTGGGCCCACCTCAACCGGCTGGGCCTGCTGCCGACCCACGCGCAGCTGGAACGGGCCGAACGCATCACCAACGAGTACCGGGACAAGCTCAAGGCCGAGGGCAACCCGTGCAAGCTGATCTTCGTTACCCCGGACTACTACGAGGAGCGCCCCAAGGCCTGCATGAATGGCTGGGGCAGCCTGTTCCTCACCATCACCCCGGACGGCACCGCCCTGCCCTGCCACGGCGCGCGCCAGCTGCCGGTGCAGTTCCCCAACGTGCGCGACCACGACCTGCACCACATCTGGTACGACTCGTTCGGCTTCAACCGCTTCCGCGGCTATGAGTGGATGCCCGAACCCTGCCGTTCCTGCGACGAGAAGGAAAAGGACTTCGGCGGCTGCCGCTGCCAGGCCTTCATGCTCACCGGCGATGCCAGCAACGCCGACCCGGTGTGCGCCAAGTCGGCCGACCACGGCATCATCCTCAAGGCCCGCGAGGAGGCGGAAAGCGCCCAGCTCACCATTGAAGAGATGACCTTCCGCAATGAACGAAACTCCCGTGTCATCGTCCGCGGCTGAGTTCAGCGCGGCCCAGGCAGTTGCCGCCGGCACCGACTTCGCCGAACTCAAGGTCAGCGCCGCGGGGCTGTTCTGGAACGAGTTTCGCCCGGCCGATGGTGCCTGTCGCATCTGGCACTGGCAGCACCAGCAGGCCCGCTGCCTGACCCCCGATGGCTTCAGCGTGCGTAGCCGGGTGTACGAATACGGCGGTGGCAGTTTTTGCCTGGGTGGTGACGGGCTACTGTTCGTCAACGAAAAGGACCAGCAGGTCTATACCCAGGACCTGGAAGGCGCGGTACCACGTGCCCTGACCGATGATGCCAGCTGCCGCTACGGCGATGTGCAGTGGCACGACGGCCTGGTGCTGGCGGTCGAGGAGCAGCATGGCGAACGGGTCGAGCATCGCTTGGTCGCCCTGGGTGAACGAGCCCGCGAAGTGCTCGCCGAGGGTGCCGACTTCTATGCCTCGCCTACGGTGAGTACCGACGGCCAGCGCCTGGCGTGGGTCGAATGGGACCGCCCGGCACAACCCTGGACCGTCACCAGGCTGATGTGCCGCACACGTGATGCAAGTGGCCACTGGGGGCCCGCGCAATGTGTGGCCGGCGCTGACGAATCGCTGCAGCAGCCGCGCTTCGATAGCGAAGGCCGACTCTTCTGCCTGTCTGACCGCAATGGCTTCTGGCAACCCTGGGGCGAGATCGATGGCTGCTGGCAGGCCCTGCCTGCCGAGCCCGCGGACCACGCTGCGGCGCCCTGGCAACTGGGCGCCAGCACCTGGTTGCCACTGGGACAGCAAAGCTATCTGGCCAGCTGGTTCGAAGACGGCTTCGGGCAACTGGGGCTGCGTACTGCCGATGGCCGCCTGGAGCGTTTCGCCAGCGCCTACACGCGTTTTCGCAGCCTGGCCATGGATGCCGAACACCTGTACGCGATTGCCGCCTCGCCGATCAGCCCGCCGGCGGTCATCGCCATCGCCCGTAGCAACCACGAGGTCAGCGTATTGGCTGGTGGCGCCGAAATGCTGCCGGCAAGGCATATCAGCCTGCCGCAGTCGATCCACTACGGCAGTGACGGCCACCGCGCCCATGGCTTCTTCTACCCGGCAGCCCGCTCGCAAGGGGCCGCGCCGCTGGTGGTGTTCATCCACGGCGGGCCGACTTCGGCCTGTTATCCCGTGCTCGACCCGCGCATCCAGTACTGGACCCAACGCGGCTTCGCCGTCGCCGACCTGAACTACCGGGGCAGCACCGGCTATGGCCGTGAATACCGCCAGGCCTTGCATCTGCGCTGGGGTGAAAGCGATGTGGCCGATGCTTGCGCGGCGGTGGAACACCTGGCCGGACGTGGGCTGGTCGACAGCCGCAAGGCGTTCATCCGCGGCGGTAGCGCGGGCGGCTACACCACACTGTGCGCCCTGGCATTCCATGATGTGTTCCGCGCCGGCGCCAGCCTGTACGGGGTCAGCGACCCGGTTGCCCTGGGCCGGGCCACCCACAAGTTCGAAGGGGACTACCTGGACTGGCTGATCGGCGACCCGCTGCAGGATGCCGAGCGCTATCGCCAGCGTACGCCGCTGCTGCATGCGGGGCAGATCAAGGTGCCGGTGATCTTCTTCCAGGGCGAACTGGATGCGGTGGTGGTGCCGGAGCAGACGCGGTCGATGCTGGCGGCATTGCAGGCTAACGGGATAGAGGCCGAAGGGCACTTCTATGCGGGGGAGCGTCATGGGTTCCGCAAGGCGGAGAACCTGGCGCATGCCTTGGAAGAAGAGTGGAAGTTCTATTGCCGGGTGTTGGAGGGCTGAGATTCTGGGGCCGCTTTGCGGCCCATCGCGACACAAGGCCGCTCCTACAGGGATCGGACAAGCCCGAATGTGGCGCTGTACCTGTAGGGGCGGCCTTGTGTCGCGATGGGCTGCAAAGCAGCCCCAAAAATCTCAGCGCTTGGCGATGATATACACCGCATGCACGATCCCCGGAATGTACCCCAGCAAGGTCAGCAAGATATTCAGCCAGAACGCCCCGCCAAACCCCACCTGCAGGAACACGCCCAGCGGTGGCAGGATGATGGCGATGATGATGCGTATAAAGTCCATGCGAGTCTCTCCTGAAGGGGTTACATCAGAGACTAGCCGCCCGCCACAGAGGTTCAACAGGCAAAAAAAAACGCCCCGGGCCGAATGAAACAGGCCAAGGGCGATGCGCAGGAACGCCAGACGGTTCGTAGAATTCTCGATGTCACCAGGCCGCTAGGCTGGCATTTCGCGGCGGGCCTGCTGCTGGGCGTGCAGGCGGGCAAAGGCACGGGCCAGGCGCAGCAGCATTTCGTCGATGTTGCCCTTGCTCACGGTCAGCGCTGGCGAAAAACGCACCACATCCGCCTGCGGTGCGTTGAGCAACAGGCCTTCGTGCAGGGCAGCCGCCACCAGCTCGCGGGCCAGGTTTTCTTTCATCTGCAGGGCCCACAGCAGGCCTTGCCCGCGCACTTCGCCCTGGCCATAACGCCCGGCCAGCCGGCTCAGGCCTTCACGCAGGTGGCGGCCGTTGTCTTGCACGTGGGCGAAGAAGCCAGGCTCCAGCACGGTATCCAGCACGGCCAGGCCGGCGGCGCACATCAGCGCGTTGCCATGGTGGCTGCCTTCCAGTTCGCCAGGTTCGGCGCAGCACGCCGTGCCCCGGGCCAGCAAGGCCGCCAGCGGCACGCCACCGCCCAGGCCCTTGCCCAGGGTGATGATGTCGGCGCGCACGCCGTAGGTTTCCTCGGCCAGCAGCGCGCCACAGCGGCCGATGCCGGTCTGCACCTCGTCGAGGATCAGCAGGATGCCCAGTTCGCGGCACAGCGTTTCCACACCCTTGAGGTATTCCTGCGAAGCCGGGATGACACCTGCCTCGCCCTGGATCGGCTCGAGCATGATCGCCACGGTGCGCGAGTCCACCTCGGCGTGCAGCGCCGCCAGGTCATTGAACGGCACCTTGCTGAAGCCCGGCAGGCCCGGCTCGCAGCGGTTGCATGGCAGCGGGTCGGACGCCGACAACGCGCCTAGGCTGCGGCCATGGCAGGCCTGGCTGGCGGTAATGATGTGATAGGCGCCGTTGCGGTGCAGTTGGCCCCACTTGCGCGCCAGCTTGATCGCACCTTCGCAGGCTTCGGCACCGCTGTTGAGCAGGTAGGCCTGGTCGCTGCCGGTGCTCTGGCACAGGCGGTTGACCAGCCCCAGCAGGCCACGGCTGTGGAAGCCCGAGCCCGGGTTGATCAGCGCCTGGGCCTGGTTGCCCAGCGCCTTCACCAGCACACTGGGGCTGTGGCCCAGGCTGTTGACTGCACCACCCTGGGTGAAGTCCAGGTAGGCATGCCCTTCGTTGTCCCACAACCAGGAGCCCTGGCCACGCACGAACACCTGCGCTGCGCGTTCGGTGCTGGGCATCAGGCGCTCACGCGACAGCTGCGGCGCTTCCGGCACGATCACCGGCGCACGCTTGGGCTCGGCGACGGCGGCAGGGGCCGGGCGGCGCAGGTTGAACAGGTTCATCAGGGCTCCAACCAATCACGACAGGGGCGGCCAAGGTGCGGTCTGGGTGCCGGCACTCGATATTTTGCCTTGCCTATCAAAAGTGTTTTTCATCCGGGGTAACAATCGATCGATTCATCGCTGTAACCCGTTGGAATACGGCGATAGACTAGGCCTCGAGAGGGTTTTCGACCATTTCGTTTTTCCAGCATTTTCGATAAGTGTCACTTATGGATTTCCGCCAACTGCGTTATTTCGTCGCGGTGTATGAAGAAGGCCACGTGGGCCGCGCCGCCGAACGCCTGTCGCTGTCCCAGCCAGCGCTTTCCCAGCAGATCCGCCAGCTGGAGCACAGCCTCGACCTGAGCCTGTTCGAGCGCAGCAACAAGCGCCTGCTGCCGACTCTGGCCGCCCACACCCTGTACAACCACGCCCTGCCACTGCTCGACGGCCTGCAGCGAGCCCACGAGGCCATGCGCAACTTCAAGGGCCAGTCGCTGCGTACTTTGGCCATCGGCGTGCTGCAGACCGTGCGACCGAGCCTGGTGCCGCAGCTGCTCGAACGCCTGCGCAGGGCACAGCCGCACCTTGTGGTGCAGATCTACGAATTGTCGGGGCTGGAGATCGAACGGCGCTTGCTCAATGGCAGCCTGGACATTGGTATCAGCTACCTGCCGCCACGCCAGCCGGGGCTGCATGGTCTGCTGCTGTACGAAGATGAGCTGCAACTGGTCATCCCCGCTACCCACCCGTTGAAGGACTTCAAGAAGGTGTCCATCCGCCAGGCCGCCGAGCTGCCCATGCTGATGCTGGGCGAGGAGTTCCAGATCCGCCAGATCTGGCAGGCGCAGCTGGCCAGCCAGGGGCGTCGGCCGCAGGTGCAGGCAGAGATGAACAACATGGCGGGGATTCTCGACAGCCTGGCCCATACCGCGCTGGCCACCATCCTGCCGGGGCGGGCCAAGGAGGCCGCCGAGGATGACCAGGGGCTGCTGTGGAAGCCGTTGAGCGAGCCGCGGGTACCGCTGAAGGTTGGCTTGGTGTTCCGCGATGCCCAGCGCCAGCAGGCCTCTGTGGAGCTGCTGCGCACGCTGCTGGAGGAAGAGACGGATGCCCGCCTGTTGGGTGCATCACCGCTGGATGTGCTGGGCTGAAAAACAAGCGCACAAAGAAAACCCCGCCGAAGCGGGGTTTTCCAGACTGTTTCCCTGTGACATCCGTATCGCCCCGCCATCCTGGCAGGTGGTCCTTCGTCGTCATCCTTGATCTGTCCTTTGCGCTTCCTGCGCAACGTCCATGTGGTAAAGAATAACCGTGGATCCAATCTGAGAACAGTGGTGAAAAGTCACCACGTTGTGTAGGAAAAAGCTTACACGGCAGGTGCCACAGGGGAACGCATAGCCATTCGAGCTTGCGCGGTACCTGTGGGAGCGGCCTTGTGTCGCGATGGGCTGCGCAGCAGCCCCCAAATCTGTCAGAACTGCTCGGCATCCAGCAGGTACAACGACTCACTCCCCGCCTTCACCGAAGCCACCAGCGAATCCACCCGCGGCAGCAACCGCGCAAAGTAGAACCGCGCCGTACCCAGCTTGCCCGCATAGAACGCTTCATCCCCCTCACCCGCCTGCGCCGCCCGCGCCATCAATGCCCACATGTAGGCATAGGCAACATAACCAAAGGCATGCAGGTACTCGACAGAAGCCGCGCCAATCTCGTTCGGGTTGCCCTTGGCCTGTTCCAGCACCCACTCGGTCAGCCCGTCGAGCTGATCGAGATAGGCAGCCAACGGCTTGGCAAATTCCTCCAGCTCGCTACCCGCGCTGGCAATGAACTGGCGAATCTCGTCGGAGAACAGCCGGTAGTACGCCCCACCACTGGCCACCACCTTGCGCCCCATCAGGTCGAGGGCCTGGATGCCGTTGGTGCCTTCGTAGATCTGCGTAATACGCACATCGCGCACCAGTTGCTCCTGCCCCCATTCGCGAATGTAGCCATGCCCGCCGAACACCTGCTGGCCGTGCACCGCGCACTCCAGGCCCAGGTCGGTGAGGAAGGCCTTGGCCACCGGCGTCAGCAGTGCCACCAGCTCTTCGCTGCGCTTGCGCACGGCGGGGTCTTGGCTGTACTTGGCACTGTCCAGCTGCATGGCCACGTAGCTGGAGAAGGCACGGCCACCCTCGATCAGCGCCTTCATGGTCAGCAGCATGCGGCGCACGTCCGGGTGGACAATGATCGGGTCAGCGGCCTTGTCCTTGGCTTGCGGCCCGGTCGGGGCGCGGCTTTGCAGGCGGTCGCGGGCATACTCCACGGCATTCTGGTAGGAGCGCTCGGCCGAAGCCAGGCCCTGGATACCAACGCCCAGGCGCTCGTAGTTCATCATGGTGAACATGGCCGCCAGGCCCTTGTTCGGCTCACCGACGATATAGCCGACCGCTTCGTCGAAGTTCATCACGCAAGTGGCCGAGGCCTGGATGCCCATCTTGTGCTCGATCGAGCCACAGGTGGCCGGGTTGCGCGCCCCCAGGCTGCCGTCTTCATTGACCAGGAACTTCGGCACCAGGAACAGCGAAATGCCTTTCGGCCCCGCCGGTGCGTCCGGCAGCTTGGCCAGCACCAGGTGGATGATGTTCTCGGTCAGGTCGTGCTCGCCGCCGGTGATGAAAATCTTGGTGCCGCTGACCTTGTAGCTGCCGTCGGCCTGGGGCTCGGCCTTGGTGCGGATGATGCCCAGGTCGGTACCGGCGTGCGGCTCGGTCAGGCACATGGAACCGGCCCACACACCGGCGTACATGTTCGGCAGGTATTTTTCCTTCAGCGCTTCACTGGCGTGGGCATTGATCGACAGGCAAGCGCCAGCAGTCAGCATCGGGTACAGGCCGAAGGACAGGCTGGAGGCGTTGACCATTTCCTCGACCTGGGCCGAGATGACCTTGGGCATGCCCATGCCGCCGAACAGCGGGTCGCCGCCCACGCCCACCCAACCGCCATCGGCATAGGTGTTGTAGGCGTCGATGAAACCGGCCGGTGTGCGCACCGCGCCGTTGTCCCAGTGGCAACCCTCTTCATCCGCAGCGCGGCTGAGCGGCGCAATGGATCTGGCAGTGACCTTGCCGGCTTCTTCCAGCACCGCCATGGCCGTGTCGGCATCGACAACCTCGGCCAGCCCGGGCAACTGCGCCCACTGCTCGGCCACGTTGAAGACTTCATTCAGTACGAAGCGCATGTCGCGCAGGGGCGCTTTATATTCAGCCATGACAACCTCTCGCTAGTCGGGTCGGGGCGGTCTCGGGGAACCGCGACACTGGGTTGCAGGCAGTGTAACCGAACAACTTTTACGAGACATAGGGTCATCACTAGACCGTATAGTCTATTTCAGTCACGCCGTGCGCACTGCCCCTCGCTGCGATTGTTGCCCATGCACCATGACACAATTGCGCCCCGCGCCCTTGGCGCTGTACAGCGCCTGGTCGGCGGATTTCAGCACGGCTTCGGGGTTACGATGATCGGCCTGGCGCTCGGCCACGCCGATGCTGATGGTGACCGACACCGTGCCGCCACTGCTGCCCGCCCGCCGTTGGCGCCCGGTGGTATCGTCCTGCGGGCGGTTGTGCTGGTCGCGCAGGTGCATCACGTAATTGGCGATCACTTCGCGCACGGCCTCCACGTGCGGCACGCATTCCTCGGCGGTCTTGCCAGCAAACACCAGGGCGAATTCCTCGCCGCCATAGCGGTAGGCGCGGCCACCCCCGGTGACCTTGGACAGGCGGCTGGCGACCAGGCGCAGCACCTGGTCGCCGACGTCGTGGCCGTGGGTGTCGTTGAATTTCTTGAAGTGGTCGACATCGGTCATGGCGATCACATAGTTGCGCCCCAGGCGCTGCATGCGCTCGTTCAGCGCACGGCGCCCCGGCAGGCCGGTCAGCTCGTCGCGGAAGGCCATCTGGTAGGCCTCGTGCGCCACCGCTGCGGCGATCATCAGCATCACCTGGCTGCACATGATGTTCAGGGTGAACGGCAGGATGAAGGTTTGCGGCAGCATCCAGAAGATGCCCAGCAGGCCCATCACCTGCGCAGCGTGCAGCGGCCGTGGCGCACGCAGGTATTGCACCACCAGCAGGATGAATACGCCGAGGAACAGTGGGTAGACCATCTGGATCAGGCTCATCCACTGGCCATGCAAGGTTGGCCAGCGGATTTCCGCCAACCAGGTCAGCAGCGCTTCGGGGTAACTTTGCTCCAGGGCCACTGCCACGCTGCCCACGGCAAACAGCACGGCGCCACGGGCGACCAGGTCCTGCAACAGGTGAGTGCGCTCCTGCCAGGCACCATACAGCCCGAACAGGGCGGGCAGCAGCAGGCACACCAGGTGGAAGATCACCGCCGCGTCCTCGCGCACGCGGCCATGGTCACGGTAGAAGTCGGTCTGGGTGTCGAGCAGGTAGTAGGCGATGTACACCGTGAGCATCAGGAACAGCTCGCGCTGGCGACGGTACACCGCACAGTAGGCTCCGCCCAGCAGCAGGACCAAGGTGGGCAGGACGTTGAACAGCGATGTGAAAAAGACACTGAGGTCTCTCACATAGGCCGCGGCGAGGCCTGCCAGCAAAAGAATCAGCGAAGGCAGGAAGTGGCTCGCGCGAACAGCGTTAAAACGAAACAAGGGTAATCTCCAACCCGGCAGATCAATGGTGGCATTGTGCCCTTACTTCATCGGCAGTGCACATGAACAGTTGAATTTCGAATCAGACTCGATTCCTTGTAGGAGCGGCCTTGTGTCGCGATCGGGGTGCGAAGCGGCCCCAGGATTTCTGCCACAGCAAAGATCGCTGGGGCTGCTTTGCAGCCCATCGCGACACAAGGCCGCTCCTACAAGGGGACCGCGCTGGACCTGAAGAAATAAAAAACCCGCCTGCCGGTGAAGGCAGGCGGGTTTCGTTTACAGCGGCAGGATCAGTACGACAGGCCGAAGTGCTCTTCGTCCATCGCCATCAGGTTGTTGGCACCCGACAGCATGGTCGCCACGTGGGTACGGGTACGCGGCAGGATGCGCTGGAAGTAGAAGCGCGCGGTCTGCAGCTTGGCGGTGTAGAACGCTTCTTCGCTGGTGCCGGCAGCCAGTTTCTCGGCCGCCAGGCGGGCGATGTCGGCCCAGAAGTAGGCCAGGCAGGCGTAGCCGGAATACATCAGGTAATCGACCGAGGCCGCACCCACTTCTTCGCGGTCCTTCATGGCGGCCATACCCACTTTCATGGTCAGCTCGCCCCATTCCTTGTTCAGCGCCGCCAGCGGTTCGACGAACTCCTTGACCGCTTCGTTGCCTTCCTGCGCCTGGCAGAACTTGTGCACGATCTTGGTGAAGCCCTTCAGTGCTTCGCCCTGGGTCATCAGCACCTTGCGGCCGAGCAGGTCCAGGGCCTGGATGCCGGTGGTGCCTTCGTACAGCATGGAAATGCGGCTGTCGCGCACGTTCTGCTCCATGCCCCACTCGGCGATGAAGCCGTGGCCACCGTAGATCTGCACGCCATGGTTGGCGGCTTCGAAGCCGACCTCGGTCATGAACGCCTTGGCGATCGGGGTCAGGAACGCCAGCAGGGCATCGGCCTTCTTGCGCTCTTCTTCATCCTGGCTGTACTTGACGATGTCCACCTGCTTGGCAGTGAAGTACACCATCGCGCGGTTGCCTTCGGCGAAGGCCTTCATGGTCAGCAGCATGCGACGCACGTCCGGGTGGACGATGATCGGGTCAGCAGCCTTGTCCGGTGCTTTCGGGCCGGTCAGGGAGCGCATCTGCAGGCGCTCACGGGCGTACTTCAGGCCACCCTGGAACGCTACTTCGGCGTGGGCCAGGCCTTGCAGCGCGGTACCCAGGCGAGCGGTGTTCATGAAGGTGAACATGCAGTTCAGGCCTTTGTTGGCCGGGCCGATCAGGTAGCCGGTAGCGCCGTCGAAGTTCATCACGCAAGTGGCGTTGCCGTGGATACCCATCTTGTGTTCGATCGAGCCGCAGCTCACGCCGTTGCGCTCGCCCACACCGCCTTCGGCGTTGGGCAGGAACTTCGGCACGATGAACAGCGAGATGCCCTTGGTGCCAGCCGGTGCGTCCGGCAGGCGGGCCAGGACGATATGGACAATGTTGTCGGCCATGTCGTGCTCACCGGCCGAAATGAAGATCTTCGTGCCCGACACCTTGTAGCTGCCGTCGGCCTGTGGCTCGGCCTTGGTGCGCAGCATGCCCAGGTCGGTACCGCAGTGCGGCTCGGTCAGGCACATGGTGCCGGTCCACTCGCCGGATACCAGCTTGGTCAGGTAGGTGTGCTGCTGCTCGGCGGTGCCGTGTGCAGAGATGGTGTTCATCGCGCCGTGCGACAGGCCCGGGTACATGCCCCACGACCAGTTCGAACCACCGACCATTTCGCTCAGGGCCAGACCCAGCGACTCCGGCAGGCCCTGGCCGCCGTGCTCGACGTCATGCGCCAGGCTCGGCCAGCCGCCTTCGACGAACTGTTCGTAGGCCTCTTTGAAACCAGTCGGGGTTTTCACGCCCGACTCGCTCCAGGTGCAGCCTTCCTGGTCACCCACGCGGTTCAGTGGCGACAGCACCTGCTCACAGAACTTCGCGCCTTCTTCGAGGATCGCGTCGACCATGTCGGGCGTGGCGTCCTGGCAACCCGGCAGGCTCTGATAGTGCGCCTCATAGCCGAGCAGCTCGTCGCGAACGAAGCGGATATCACGCAAGGGAGCTTTGTAATCAGGCATTGCGATGAACCTCTAGGTGAGTTCTGTGGGGTGACCCGCACTTGGCGGCCGTCGATCAAACAGTTGTTTGAAACTTACGTTTAGCTCCGCCTTATGTCAAGGATGGACTATGGTGCCATTTACGCCACGAAAAACGGCATTCATGCCAAGCCTTGAAAAATAAAGACGCCCCTGTGGGAGCGGGCGTGCCCGCGAAAGGGTCCGGCCAGGCAGTAGAGGTGCCTGATCTGACGCATTCGCGGGCACGCCCGCTCCCACAGGGGCTGCGTGTAAATCGGGTGAGCGCCCTGTCAGGCGTAGGTGTCGATGATCCGACCGAGCATTTCGTCGGATGCCTTGGCGACCTTTGCGCCAAGCTCGACTTCGAGTTTGCCCACGGCCAGCTGCACGGTGCTGGTGGCCAGGTCCATCTGCTGGCTGCGGTCGACCGCGCGCAGGCGTTCGGCCTGAAAATCGCTGGACTGGCTGGTGGCGCTACGTTCGGCGGTGGTGCTGGCGATCTGGCTGGCGGCCTGATCGACGCGGTTCTGGCCGGTCTGGATTGCGCTCAGGCCCGCGTAGTAGGCGGAGCTACCGGTGATTTCCATGTCAGGACTCCATTGACGCTGGATGACGAACAGGCCCAATTAAAGCAGGCCAGAGGTGAAAAGGCCCGTTTAAATCCCTAATGGCCTGGTGCCAGTTGATAGGCCTTGGGTATTCCTGTATCGGCCTCTTCGCTGGCTTGCCCGCTCCCACAGGGACCGCACAATACCTGAACCCTGCGCTGTACCTGTGGGAGCGGGCAAGCCCGCGAAAGGGCCAAGCCTGGAAACGGTTAATCCAGCAGATCCAGCTGAAGGTGTTCAGCCACCATGTCGGCACTGGCCTGCTTCAATTTGGGCACCCGCCCCAGGCATGGCGCCGGCAAACGCTCGGCCAGGCTGGCCAGGTTCTCTTCCAGGCGCGAAGTACGCGGCTCGATGATGTTCGCCACCCATCCCGCCAATTGCAGCCCGTCACGGGCAATCGCTTCGGCGCTGAGCAAGGCGTGGCTGATGCACCCCAGTCGCACCCCCACCACCAGGATCACCGGCAACTTCAAGGCAATGGCCAGATCGGACAAGTTGGCCTGCCCCGACAACGGCACGCGCCAGCCACCGGCCCCCTCGATCAGGGTGAAATCGGCATTTTGTTGCAGCACATTCCGCATCGCCGCCAGCAGGTCCGACACGGCCAGCGTCACCCCTGCCTCACGTGCTGCCACATGCGGCGCAATCGCGGGCTCGAAGGCAAACGGGTTGACCTGCTCGTAGGGCAGCTTGATCGTGCTTTCATCGATCAGCGCCTGGGCGTCACTGTTGCGCAAGCCTTTCGGTGTCATGGTGCAACCGGAGGCCACCGGCTTGGCCCCCAGCGTGCTCATGCCCTGCAACCGTGCCGCATGCAACAGCCCGGCAGCGATGGTGGTCTTGCCAACATCGGTATCGGTACCGGCAATGAAATAGGCCTGGTTCATCTCGCTCCCCTTACACCTGTGGCTTGCGCAACAAACCATAGACCACCTGATAGGTGGCTGGCAGCCCCTCAGGCTGGCGAAACGCCTCATAAGCCTGCAGCAGGCCCTGCATGCGTGCCCGGCCGGTAAGCCCGGAAGGTCGGCCAGGGTTCAGGTTGTGGGCACCGAGGGCCTTGAGTTCATGGGTCAGGCTGCGTACATCCGGGTAGTGCAGCACGTGCGGGCAGCGCTGCAGCCCGAGCTGTTCGAAGCCGCTGGCTGCGCACAGGCGCTGATAGTCCTCGAAACGGCGGAAGCGGTTCACATGCACCAGGCCATCCACCGCCTGCCAACTGGCGCGCAGTTCATCGAGGGTACCCACACACAGGCTACTGAAGGCCAGCACGCCGCCCGGGCGCAGCACTCGCAGCGCTTCTGCCAGCACGCTGGCGAACTGGTCGCACCACTGCACGGCCAGGCTGGTGAACACCAGGTCGACGCTGGCATCACGCAGCGGCAAACGCTCGGCGTCACCGGCCACGTGATAGAGCGCCCCGCCCTGTTCGTTGCGGGCATGGCACAACATGCCCTCGGCGATATCCACCGCCACACCGCTGGCCTGGGTGAAACGCTCGGCCAGCGCCCGGCTGAAATGGCCGGTGCCGCTACCCAGGTCCAGCCAGCGTGACGGCTGCAGGCCTTCCGGCAACTGCTCCAGCAAGCTCGAACCCACCGCGCGCTGCAAGGCTGCCACGCTGTCGTAGCTGGCTGCGGCGCGGGAGAACGAGGCCGCTACCTGGCGCTTGTCGGGCAGCGCGCCGGGCAGGGTTGGACGGGAAAGGTCAGTCATCGCCACTCTCATGCAGGAAACTCTTGATGCCCGCCGCCAGTTCCTGCGGGTACTCCAGCAGGAACGCGTGGGAACTGTCTTCGACCAGGCCCACTTCCACATCGGGCAGCAGCTCGCTCAGCGCTTTTGCCGCCTCTGCCGGCACCAGCGCATCGCTGCCGGCGAACAGGTGCAACTGCGGGCCACCGTAGGCCTGCAGTGCTTCGCGGGTATCCAGCTTGGCCAGCACCTCAAGGCCGGTGGCCAAGTACAGCGGGTCGGTGTCCGGCACGCCTACACCCAGCTGGCGCAGCAGGGTGCGCGGTTGCAGGGCACCGTCGCTGCACAAGGTACGGAAGCGCTTCAGGGTGACCTGGGTATGGCTGCGGCAGCCGTCGAGGAAGGTGCCGAAAGTATCTTCGGCCATGCCGTGGGGCCAGTCGGGGCGAGCCACGAAACTGGGGTTGCTGGCCAGGGTCAGCAGGCCGCAGCAATGGTCGCCGCGCTTGTGCGCCAGCGCGCTGGCCAGCATGCCGCCTAACGACCAGCCGCCCAGCCAGACATCGCTCGGCAGCTTGCGGTCAAGGTGGTCGACCCAGGCCTGCACATCGCTGTGGGCCAGTTCCGGCAAGGGCATCAGCTCTACCTGCAGGCGGGCGTCCTGGGCACGCAGGCTGGCGGCCAGCGGCTCCAGAGAAGCAGTGCCCAGACCCCAACCAGGCAACAGAACAAGTCGATTACGCATCGGCGCTCTCCAACTGTGGATAACACTCGGCCAATGCATTCAACAATAGCTGCACCTGCGCCTCGCTGTGCGCGGCGCTCAATGTCACCCGCAGGCGTGCGCTGCCCGCCGGCACGGTGGGCGGGCGGATGGCCGTCACCAGCAAGCCGCGCTCGCGCAGCATGCGTGACAGGCGCAGGGCCTGTGCGCTGTCGCCGATGATGATCGGCTGGATCGGCGTCGGGCTGTCCATCAATGCCAGGCCGATCTGCTGCGCGCCTTCACGGAACTGGCGGATCAGCGCAGCCAGGTGCTCTCGGCGCCAGGCCTCGCGGCGCAGCAGTTCCAGGCTCTTGAGGGTGGCGCAGGCCAGCGCCGGTGGCTGGCTGGTGGTGTAGATGTACGGGCGGGCGAACTGCACCAGCGCCTCGATCAGCTCTTCGCTGCCGGCCACAAAGGCGCCAGCGGTACCACAGGCCTTGCCCAGCGTACCGATCAACACCGGCACATCTTCAACGCCCAGGCCGAAGTGCTCGACGATACCGCCACCCTGGGTGCCGAGGGTGCCCAGGCCATGGGCATCATCGACCATCAGCCAGGCACCGCGGGCGCGGGCGACATCGGCCAGCGCCGGCAGGTCGGCCAGGTCGCCGTCCATGCTGAACACGCCATCGGTCACTACCAGGGTATTGCCGACGGCCTTGTCCAGGCGGCTGGCCAGGCTGGCCGGGTCGTTGTGCAGGTAGCGGTTGAAACGGGCGCCGCTGAGCAAGCCGCCATCCAGCAGCGAAGCGTGGTTCAGGCGGTCCTGCAGCACCGTGTCGCCCTGCCCCACCAGCGCAGTGATGGCGCCCAGGTTGGCCATGTAGCCGGTGGAGAACAGCAGCGCGCGCGGGCGCCCGGTGAGTTCGGCCAAGGCCTCCTCCACCTGGTGGTGCGGCGTGCTGTGGCCGATCACCAGGTGCGAGGCACCGCCACCGACACCCCAGCGCTCGGCGCCGGCCTGCCAGGCGGCAATCACCTCGGGGTGGTTGGCCAGGCCCAGGTAGTCATTGCTGCAGAAGGCCAGCAGGCGCTGGCCATCGACCACCACTTCCGGCCCCTGCGGGCTTTCCAGCAGTGGCCGCTGCCGATACAGGTCTGCGGCGCGCCGTTCGGCCAGGCGCGCCGCCAGGTCGAAGGCCATTTCAGGCTGTCGCGGCGTTGTAGAACATCTCGCTGCTGCGCTGCTCGACCAGCGCCTGCTCGATGGCCGCCTGGTGCACTTCGTCGGCGTGCTCTTCACGCGCTTCGGGTTTGATGCCCAGGCGTGCGAACAGCTGCATGTCCTTGTCGGCCTGCGGGTTGGCGGTGGTCAGCAGTTTTTCGCCGTAGAAGATCGAGTTGGCGCCAGCCATGAAGGCCAGGGCCTGCATCTGCTCGTTCATCTGCTCGCGGCCAGCGGACAGGCGCACGTGCGACTTGGGCATGAGGATACGGGCCACGGCCAGCATGCGGATGAAGTCGAACGGGTCGACGTCTTCTTCCTCGGCCAGCGGCGTGCCGGCCACCTTGACCAGCATGTTGATCGGCACCGATTCCGGGTGCTCGGGCAGGTTGGCCAGCTGGATCAGCAGGCCGGCGCGGTCGTCCAGCGACTCACCCATGCCGAGGATGCCGCCGGAGCAGATCTTCATCCCGGCATCGCGCACGTAGGCCAGGGTCTGCAGACGCTCGCTGTAGGTGCGGGTGGTGATGATGCTGCCGTAGAACTCCGGCGAGGTGTCGAGGTTGTGGTTGTAGTAGTCCAGGCCGGCCTGGGCCAGGGCCTTGGTCTGTTCCTGGTCAAGCTTGCCGAGGGTCATGCAGGTTTCCAGGCCCATGGCCTTCACGCCTTTGACCATCTCCAGCACGTAGGGCATGTCTTTGGCCGACGGGTGCTTCCACGCCGCGCCCATGCAGAAGCGGGTAGAACCGATGGCTTTGGCGCGGGCGGCTTCTTCCAGCACCTTCTGCACTTCCATCAGCTTCTGTTTTTCCAGCCCGGTGTTGTAGTGGCCGGACTGTGGACAATATTTGCAATCTTCCGGGCAGGCGCCGGTCTTGATCGACAGCAGGGTCGAAACCTGCACGCGGTTCGGGTCGAAATGCGCGCGGTGCACGGTCTGCGCCTGGAACAGCAGGTCATTGAATGGTTGCTGGAACAGCGCCTTGACCTCGGCCAGGGACCAGTCGTGACGTGTTGTTGCAGTTGTGCTGGCGCTCATTGGCGTTTCCTTGTTTAGGCTGAAGCAGGCGCCGGGACAGGAAAGCCCGCCAGCGCATCACGGATAGCTCGCATAGTCATGGAAGGCCTATGAACTGTCAACCACACTGGAAAAGACTGGTTTACAAGTGCTCACATATTAACCAATCGTGTTTACTGTGCGATGAACCTGCCGAGCAGGCCTACCCGCTGTGCGTCGCCTGCGAGCAGGAACTGCCCTGGCTGGGCGATCATTGCCTGCGCTGCGCCCTGCCGTTGCCCATGGCCGGCCTGACCTGCGCTCAGTGCCAGCGCCGCGCACCGGCCTTCGAGCAGGTGCTTGCACTGTGGCATTTCGGCTTTCCGGTGGACACGCTGATCAGCCGTTTCAAGCACAACCGCCAGTGGCCCTTGGGGCGCCTGATGGCCGAATTGCTCGCGCATGGGCTGCTGCACCGCTTTACCGAAGGGCTGCCGCGCCCCGACCTGTTGTTGCCTGTACCCTTGGCCAGACGTCGACTACGGGAGCGGGGGTTCAACCAGGCGGGGATGCTCGGGCGCTGGCTGTCGTCGCACGTGGGGGTACGTTGCGACGAGCGGCTACTGTTGCGTACACGGGAGACACCTGCGCAGCAACAACTGGACGCCAAGGCCAGGCGACGCAACTTGCGCCAGGCGTTTACCGTCACGGGCAAGCTGACGGGCAAGCATGTCGCCATTGTCGATGACGTGTTGACCACCGGTGCGACCGCGCAGGCGGTTGCCCAAGTGCTGCGCAAGGCCGGTGCGCGGCGGGTGGATGTGTATTGCCTGGCGCGCACGCCCAAGCCGGGGTATGTATGACGTGTGGGAGCGGCCTTGTGTCGCGAAAAGGGTGCGTAGCAGCCCCAGCGATTTTTGCCGTGGCAGAGATCCTGGGGCTGCTACGCAGCCCTTTCGCGACACAAGGCCGCTCCCACACAAGCTACACTTCGCTGCCACTTACAATGACCGAATGCCCATGTCCCTGCCCCCCCACCTCACCCAGCACATCGCCCGCCGCCCCCAGCGCATCGCGCTGCTGCAGCACATTGCCGAAGAAGGTTCGATCACCCGCGCCGCCAAGGCTGCGGGCATCAGCTACAAGGCCGCCTGGGACGCCATCGACGAACTCAACAACCTGGCCAGCCAGCCCCTCGTCGAGCGCAGTACCGGCGGGCGTGGCGGCGGTGGTGCCCGTCTGTCGCCGGAAGGCCAGCGGGTTCTGCGCCTGTATCAGAGGCTGCAGGCCCTTCAGGCGCAAATCCTCGAAGCGGCCGAGGAGTCCAGCGACCTCGACCTGCTCGGCCGGCTGATGCTGCGTACCAGCGCGCGCAACCAGTTGCAGGGCCAGGTCAGTGGCCTGCGCCGCGAGGGACGGCATGATCGCGTCAGCCTGGCGTTGGGTGGCGGGTTGGAGATCGAGGCATTGATCACCCACGACAGCACCGCACGGCTGGAGCTGACGCTGGGGACGACGGTAGTGGCGCTGCTCAAGGCGGGGTGGGTGAGGTTGCTGGCCGACGAGGAACAGGCCGAAGCGGGGAATAACTGCCTGCGGGCGACAGTGGAGGAGGTACTGGCGGAGGCTGATGGGCCTGGTGAGGTCCGGTTGGCGTTGGGGAATGGGCAGACGTTGTGTGCGTTTGCCGAGACGGATTGGTTGGCTGGGCAGCGGGTGGCAGCAGGCAGTTCGGTGCGGGTTCAATTTCATCCCTCTTATGTATTGCTTGGGATTCCTGCATAGCCAGGCCGCGCTTTGCGCGGTTCGCGGGCTTGCCCGCTCCTACAGGGACCGCACTGCTCGATACATGTGCACCGTACTTGTGGGAGCGGGCACGCCCGCGAAGAGGCCGGTACAGGCATAACGGGTTACCATGGCCCCCACGCCGCCTACCCCCGGAGCCACCATGTCCCACCCCTTCGACACCCTTACCCCCGACCTGGTCCTGGACGCCGTGGAAAGCCTGGGCTTTCTCAGCGATGCCCGGGTGCTGGCGCTGAACAGCTACGAAAACCGCGTCTACCAGGTGGGCATCGAGGGCGCGCAACCGCTGATCGCCAAGTTCTACCGCCCAGGCCGCTGGAGCGACGCGGCCATCCTCGAAGAGCACAGCTTCACCGCCGAACTGGCCGACTGCGAAGTGCCGGTGGTCGCCCCGCTGCAGCACGACGGCCGCACCCTGTTCGAACACCAGGGCTTCCGCTTCACCCTGTTCCCCCGCCGCGGCGGCCACGCGCCAGAGCCGGGCAACCTCGACCAGCTCTACCGCCTCGGCCAGTTGCTCGGCCGCCTGCACGCCGTGGGCGCCAGCAAACCGTTCGAGCACCGCGAAGCGCTGGCTGTGGACAACTTCGGCCATGCATCGCTGAATACCCTGCTGGAAGGCGACTTCGTCCCCCGGGAACTGCTGCCTGCGTTCGAATCGGTGGCGCGCGACCTGCTCAAGCGGGTGGAGGACATCTATGCCCGCACGCCGCACCAGCTCATCCGTCTGCATGGCGACCTGCACCCCGGCAACCTGATGCACCGCGACGAGGTGTACCACGTGGTCGACCTCGACGACTGCCGCATGGGCCCGGCGGTGCAGGACCTGTGGATGATGCTGGCCGGCAGCCGCGAGGAGCGCCTGGGGCAACTGGCCGAACTGATCGACGGCTACAACGAGTTCCACGACTTCGACCCGCGCGAGCTGGCCCTGATCGAGCCCCTGCGCGCCCTGCGCCAGCTGCACTACAGCGCCTGGCTGGCGCGGCGCTGGGACGACCCGGCATTCCCGCCGAGCTTCCCCTGGTTCGGCCAGCCACGCTACTGGGGAGACCAGATTCTCGCCCTGCGCGAGCAAATGGCCGCACTGGATGAAGCGCCGCTGAAATTGTTCTAGAAGCACGCCCACCTCTGTCTACAATAGGCGTCGCTTTATTTAGCTACCTAAGCAAGGATTCTGCATGCACGCCGCAAACCCGCGTCGCGGGTACCTACTGGGCCTCAGCGCCTACATCATCTGGGGGCTGTTCCCCCTGTACTTCAAGGCAATCCAGAGCGTCCCGGCGGTGGAGATCATTGTCCACCGGGTGCTCTGGTCGGCTTTGTTCGGCTCGTTGCTGCTACTGGTGTGGAAACACCCGGGCTGGTGGCGTGAACTGCGTGACAACCCGCGCCGGCTGGGCATCCTGGCCCTGAGCGGGGCGCTGATCGCCGGCAACTGGCTGACCTACGTATGGTCGGTGAACAACGGGCGCATGCTCGAGGCCAGCCTTGGTTACTACATCAACCCACTGATCAATGTGCTGCTGGGCATGCTGATTCTCGGCGAGCGCCTGCGCCGCCTGCAGTGGCTGGCCGTGGCCATGGCCGCCGTGGGTGTGGCCCAGCAGGTGTGGCAGGTGGGCAGCCTGCCGTGGGTGTCGCTGGTACTGGCGCTGAGCTTCGGCTTCTATGGGCTGATTCGCAAACAGGCACCGGTGGCGGCATTGCCGGGCCTGGTGGTGGAAACCTGGATGCTGGTACCACTGGCCCTTGGCTGGCTGTTGCTGCACCCGGCGGCGACAAGTGCCCAGGGCGCGTTCTACACCAGCAGCGAAGCGTTGTGGCTGATGGCTGCGGGGCCGGTGACACTGGTGCCGCTGGTGTGCTTCAACGCTGCCGCGCGGCACTTGCCGTACACCACGCTGGGTTTCCTGCAGTACTTGGCGCCGACCTTGGTGCTGCTGCAGGCGGTGCTGCTGTTCGATGAGCACTTGTCGTCGAGTAACTTGGTGGCGTTCATGTTCATCTGGGCGGGTTTGGCGATTTACAGCGTCGATGCGTGGGTCAGTTTGCGCAAGCGCAGCTGATCAAAAAATGATCACAACTCTGCAGGCCTTGTATTTCGTGGCCTGCAGAGACATCTCCAAAGGTTATCCACACCCTCGTCCCCGTGCTTTGTGCACAAGCTGCTGATTTTTGGGTGTTTTTTGATCAAAGCTGTGTAAGGCGCGCGCGGTCTGGGCTGGAGAGGGGAACCCCCAGGTTATCCACAGGGCCTTCCCCGTGATATCGGGATAACCGCAGGGGGGGCCGCTTCGCGCCCCATCGCCGGCAAGCCAGCTCCCACATCGACCGCGCTACCCTCAAGGCCTGTGCAATACCTGTGGGAGCTGGCTTGCCGGCGATGGGCCGCGAAGCGGCCCCGGCAATCTCGGATCAATCCTCCGGCCGCAGCTTCAACTCCACCATCAAGTCGTCCGCCAGGCTCTCCAGCTTCTGCTGCAAATCCTCCAGCGGTAGAGTCAACGGCAAAGCCAACAACGCATCTGCATGAAACAACGGCTCGCTGCTCATCGGCGCCGGCCGCACTTCTGTTGAAAACCGCTCGACGTTCACCTGCAATTCAGCCAGCAAGCGGGTGATATCACGCACGATCCCCGGCCGGTCATTACCTACCAGCTCCATGGCAATCGGCTTCCAGGTACACGACGGCTCGATGCCGCTCTCGGCGATCAGCACGCGAATGTCATATCGGACCAACCCCTGCAGCGAAGCAACCAGCTCGTCGTAGTTTTCCGCCGGCACCGCCACCCGCAGGATGCCGGCAAACTGCCCGGCCATGCGCGACATGCGGCTTTCCAGCCAGTTGCCACTGTGGTCGGCGATGCACTGGGCAATGCGCTCGACCTGGCCGGCCTTGTCAGGGGCAATCACAGTCAGTACAAGATGATCCACAAGCCCTTCCTCGTGTCGGACCGCGCCGTGCGGCAGAAAATCGGGGGATCGACTCAGTATAGGCAAGGCGCGGCAACCTGCCGCAGGGCAATCCGCATAACGAATCGTGTACTGTTTCAAGATTTATCTGGAACAATCCACCTGTTTTTTGCGAACATACTCACTCCCAGCGTGACCATACGCGACCAACGGGTCGCATAACGGCGCTTTTAGTCTGATTTTGCCCCGCCTACTGCTTCATGTAGTATCCCGTGGCGCGGACTACAAAACGTCGTTTGGATGTCTGCCAAGGCGCCTGTGAAAATACGCACACTGTCTGCCAGCCGGTCTGGCAGGCCGCACCCAGCCGCGCTCGGGGCTTTACTCGGGGGCATGCACTGGTGCCGTGTTTAGAGAAGCGCTACAGGCTTAATACAGAAGAGCGAAATAGCTGAGCAGAGTGAGGCAAGCAATGACTGGATACGTTCAAGTCGGTGGCCTTCAGGTCGCCAAGGTCCTGTACGACTTCGTGAACAACGAAGCCATCCCAGGGACCGGCATCGTCGCCGAGCAGTTCTGGGCCGGTGCAGAGAAGATCATCAATGACCTCGCTCCAAAGAACAAAGCCCTGCTCGCCAAGCGCGACGAGCTGCAAGCCAAGATCGACGCCTGGCACCAGGCACGCAAAGGCCAGGCCCACGACGCCGTAGCCTACAAAGCATTCCTCCAGGAAATCGGCTACCTGCTGCCACAAGCCGACGATTTCCAGGCCACCACCCAGAACGTGGACGAAGAAATCGCCCACATGGCCGGCCCGCAGCTGGTCGTACCGGTGATGAACGCCCGCTTTGCCCTGAACGCCGCCAACGCCCGTTGGGGTTCGCTGTACGACGCGCTGTATGGCACCGATGCCATCAGCGATGAAGGCGGCGCCGAGAAAGGCCAAGGCTACAACAAGGTACGTGGCGACAAGGTCATCGCCTTCGCCCGCGCCTTCCTCGACGAAGCCGCGCCACTGGCGGCCGGCTCGCACGTCGACTCCACCGGCTACCGCATCGAAGGCGGCAAGCTGGTAGTTGCCCTGAAAGGTGGCAGCAACAGCGGCCTGCGTGACGACGCCCAGCTGATCGGCTTCCATGGCGATGCCGCCGCGCCGACTGCCGTGCTGCTCAAGCACAACGGCCTGCACTTCGAGATCCAGGTCGATGCCAGCACCCCGGTCGGCAGCACCGACGCCGCCGGCGTGAAAGACATCCTGATGGAATCGGCGCTGACCACCATCATGGACTGCGAAGACTCGGTTGCCGCCGTGGACGCCGACGACAAGGTGATCGTCTACCGCAACTGGCTGGGCCTGATGAAAGGCGACCTGGCCGAAAGCGTGAGCAAGGGTGGCAAGACCTTCACCCGCACCATGAACCCGGACCGCGAGTACGCCGCGCCCAACGGCGGCAGCGTGACCCTGCACGGTCGTTCGCTGCTGTTCGTGCGCAACGTTGGCCACCTGATGACCAACCCGGCGATCCTCGACGCCCAAGGCAACGAAATCCCCGAAGGCATCCAGGACGGCCTGTTCACCAACCTGATCGCCCTGCACAACCTCAATGGCAACACCAGCCGCAAGAACACCCGCAGCGGCAGCGTGTACATCGTCAAGCCGAAGATGCACGGCCCGGAGGAAGTAGCCTTCGCCGCCGAGATCTTCAGCCAGGTCGAAGACCTGCTGGGCATGAAGCGCAACACCGTCAAGGTCGGCATCATGGACGAGGAGCGCCGTACCACGGTCAACCTCAAGTCGTGCATCAAGGCCGCAGCCGAGCGCGTGGTGTTCATCAACACCGGCTTCCTCGACCGCACCGGCGATGAAATCCACACCTCGATGGAAGCCGGCGCCGTGGTGCGCAAGGGCGCCATGAAGAACGAGAAGTGGATCGGTGCCTACGAGAACAACAACGTCGACGTCGGCCTGGCCACCGGCCTGCAAGGCCGTGCGCAGATCGGCAAAGGCATGTGGGCCATGCCCGACCTGATGGCAGCCATGCTCGAGCAGAAGATCGCCCACCCGCTGGCAGGTGCCAACACCGCCTGGGTGCCGTCGCCGACCGCCGCCACCCTGCATGCCCTGCACTACCACAAGGTGGACGTACAGGCGCGTCAGCGTGAACTGGCTTCGCGCACCCCGGCGTCGGTGGACGACATCCTGTCCATCCCGCTGGCCGCCGACACCAACTGGTCGGCCGAAGAAATCCGCAACGAACTGGACAACAACGCCCAGGGCATCCTCGGCTACGTGGTGCGCTGGATCGACCAGGGTGTGGGTTGCTCGAAGGTGCCGGACATCAACAACGTCGGCCTGATGGAAGACCGCGCCACCCTGCGCATTTCGGCCCAGCTGCTGGCCAACTGGCTGCGCCATGGCGTGGTCAGCCAGGAGCAGGTGCTGGAAAGCCTCAAGCGCATGGCCGTGGTGGTCGACCAGCAGAACGCCGGCGACGCCCTGTATCGCCCGATGGCACCGAACTTCGACGACAACGTCGCGTTCCAGGCTGCGGTAGAGCTGGTGGTGGAAGGTGGCAAGCAGCCGAACGGCTATACCGAGCCGGTATTGCACCGCCGTCGCCGCGAGTTCAAGGCGCGTAACGGGTTGTAAGCGACATCTGCGACAGGGGCCGCTTTGCGGCCCTTTCGCGACACAAGGCCGCTCCTACAAGCACGCGCCAGACCTCAGCCTTGCGCGGTACTTGTAGGAGCGGCCTTGTGTCGCGAAAGGGCTGCAAAGCAGCCCCAATCCTGCACTACTCGATCTTCAGTTCTTTCTTCACCAGTTCCAGCAGCCTGTCCAGATCGACCGGCTTCAGCAGAAAATCCACAACCCCCAGGTGCATCACGTCCACCGCCTCTTTCACATCGGTGTCGCCCGACACCACGATGATCGACAACGCCGCCCGTTCCGACTCGCGAATCTGCCGGATCAGGTCCAGGCCATCCTCGGGCTGCATGCGTAAATCCGTGATCATCAAGCCGATTCGTTGCTGGTAGTGCAGGTATAGCCTGGCTTCCTCGGCCCCATCCGCTCCGACACAGTCGATCCCCCGGCTTTTCAGGTACAGGATCAGCGCCTCACGGTTCACCGCATTGTCATCCACCACCAGCACCAACGGCTTGGCTGCCACAGGCGCACTTACGACGGCCAATGCCTCGCGCTCGGCGTCGCTCAGGATGTCGTGTTGCTCAGGCATGCTCATCTCGTCAAAAAAATTCCGCTTCAGCATTAGGACCGCAGAACTTGCGTAACCCGGCTGGCCTTTCGTCGGGTCTTTGACAGGGGCGCTCATAGACTTACGTCCAATGGGCACCACCCCGCCGCAAGCCGACCATGGAGGCAGAGAACAACATGGCCGGCACCTATATATAGATATATATAGTTCGGCATAGCGATACGGTCAGTTTCATGAGCAAAAAGGACGCCTACACCCAGGCGGGCAGGACAGCAGTGCTGCAGAACATCCAGGGCACCCTGCAGTTCCTGCAGCGTTTTCCGCCGTTCAACCAGATGGAACACAGCCACCTGGCCTACCTGGTCGAACAGTGCCAGCTGCGCTTCTATGCCAGCGGCGAAAGCATCGTCAAACCTGCCGACGGGCCGGTCGAGCACTTCTACATCGTCAAGCAGGGCCGCGTGGTGGGTGAGCGCCAGCACCTGGTCAAGCCTGGTGTGGAGACCACCTTCGAAATCACCAGCGGCGAATGCTTCCCGCTGGCTGCCCTGCTCGGCGAGCGAGCGACCCGTACCGAGCACCTGGCCGGTGAGGACACCTTCTGCCTGCAGCTGAACAAGGCCGCGTTCATCCGCGTGTTCTCGATGTCGGAAGTGTTTCGGGATTTTGCCCTGCGCGGGGTCAGCAGCCTGCTCGACCAGGTCAATCAGCAGGTACGCCAGCGCGCGGTGGAAACCCTCGGCACCCAATATTCGCTGAACACGCCATTGGGTGAACTGGCCATGCGCCACCCGGTGGTGTGCAGCCCCGACACGCCCCTGCGCGACGCCGTGCGGCTGATGCACGAGCAGCAGGTCGGCAGCATCGTGGTGGTCGACCCGCAGCGCTACCCCACCGGTATCTTCACCCTGCGCGACCTGCGCCAGGTGGTGGCGGCGGCCGATGCCGACCTGGGTGCGCCCATCGCGCGGCACATGACCGCCCAGCCGTTCTACCTCAGCCCCCAGGCCAGCGCCTTCGACGCAGCCATGGCCATGACCGAGCGGCATATCGCCCACGTATGCCTGGTGGAAAACCGACGCCTGTGCGGTGTGGTTTCGGAGCGCGACCTGTTCTCCCTGCAACGGGTCGACCTGGTGCACCTGGCGCGCACCATCCGCCATGCGCCACGCCTGGATACCCTGGTCTCGCTGCGCGGCGAAATCAGCCAACTGGTCGAGCGCATGCTGGCCCATGGCGCGTCCTCCACGCAGATCACCCAGATCATCACCCTGCTCAACGACCACACCGTGTGCCGGGTGATCGAACTGGCGCTGGCCGAGCGCGGTGACCCGGGCGTGCCGTTCAGCTGGCTGTGCTTTGGCAGCGAAGGGCGACGTGAACAAACCCTGCACACCGACCAGGACAACGGCATCCTCTTCGAAGCCGCCGACAGCGCCGAAGCCGACGCCATCCGCGCACGCCTGCTGCCGCTGGCGCAATACATCAACCAGTGCCTGGCCCAGTGTGGCTTCACCCTGTGCAAGGGCAACGTCATGGCCGGCAACCCAGAGCTGTGCCTGTCGCGTAGTGAGTGGGCGCGGCGTTTTGCCGGTTTTGTCCGCGAAGCCAGCCCGGAGAACCTGCTGGGCTCGAGCATCTATTTCGACC
Source organism: Pseudomonas sp. B13(2017) (assembly GCF_002113245.1). NCBI lineage: Bacteria > Pseudomonadati > Pseudomonadota > Gammaproteobacteria > Pseudomonadales > Pseudomonadaceae > Pseudomonas > Pseudomonas sp. B13(2017). The sequence continues at coordinate 241,565 of NZ_NEJX01000005.1, read as the reverse complement.
TGCGCGTGGTGTGGGGCGACGAGCAAGGTTGCGAGCAGCTGCGCCAGGGCCTGCTCGAGCAGGTGGCCGACAACCGCATCTTCCAGCGCATGATGGCTGACAACGCCCTGCGCCAGCGCCCGCCGGTGGGCCGCCTGCGCGAGTTCGTGCTGACCCGCCAGGGCAACGACAAGGCCGCCACCCTCGACCTCAAGGTCCAGGGCCTGACGCCCTTCGTCGATGGTGCCCGGCTGCTGGCCCTGGCCAACGGCATCGGTGCCTGCAATACCCTGGAACGCCTGCGCCAGCTGGTGGCCAAGGGCGTGATCGAGGCACTGGACGGCGCAGCGTATGAAGAGGCCTACCACTTCATCCAGCAAACCCGCATGCAGCAGCACCAGCGCCAGACCCGCGACAACCTGCCCTATTCCAACCGCCTGGACCCGGACAGCCTCAACCACCTGGACCGGCGCATCCTGCGCGAGTCCCTGCGCCAGGCCCAGCGCCTGCAAAGCAGCCTGGCCTTGCGGTACCAGCTATGAGCCTGTTCGCCTGGTTGCGCCCCAGTGCGCCCGAACTGGACCATGCCACGCGCCAGCGCCTGGCCCGGCTGCCCAAGGCCGCGCCCCTGGGGGTGTGTACCCTGCGCGAGCAGCGCTGGGTGGTGCTCGATTTGGAGACCAGCGGCCTGAACCCCAACCGTGACCAGGTGCTGTCGGTTGGCGCCGTGGCCATCGAAGATGGCGCCATCGACTTTGCCCAGCAGTTCGAACGCACCCTGCACCGGCCTTTGCAGAAGACCAACGCCAGCGTGCTGATCCATGGCCTGGGCCCGAGTGCCCTGGCTGCCGGTTGCGACCCGGCCGAGGCCTTGCTCGATCTGCTCGACTTCATTGGCAATAGCCCGGTGCTGGCATTCCACGCGCCGTTCGACCAGCGCATGCTGGCCCGTGCGCTGAAGGAAAGCCTGGGCTATCGCTTGCACTCGCCCTTCCTGGATGTTGCCGAGCTGGCACCGATGCTCAACCCCGACACAGTGCTGCGCGAGGCCGGGCTGGATGACTGGGTGGCGCGGTTTGGCCTGCAGGTAGAGGAGCGCCATCATGCCAGCGCCGATGCCTTGGTGACCGCCGAGCTGGCGCTGATCCTGTTCAGCCAGGCCCGGCGCCAGCAGCTGGACAGCCCGCTGCAGCTGGAGCAGCGGCTGCGTGGGTGGCGCAGGCGCAAGGTGCACAACCACGGCCTGTAGATTTGTATTGACCTGACAGGGCCAATCGCCGGCAAGCCAGCTCCCACAGGTACTGCACAAGTTCCAGAATCAACGCGTTTCCTGTGGGAGCTGGCTTGCCGGCGATTGGCCACCTGCCTTTTTCATGATGGCCATCCGATAAGCGTCCATTGCACCCACCCCCTCCCCTCTGCAACAATCGCGAATAATTATCGTTAGTTAATGCATTCGTTCCGGGGGGACGCTGCTTGTCTTCTGCACAGAGCCCACACGCCGATCTGGTCGGTGCGCTGTACCGCGACCACCGCGGCTGGCTGCTCGCCTGGCTGCAACGCAGCATGGCCTGCCGCCAACGTGCCGAAGACGTGAGCCAGGACACCTTCGTGCGCCTGCTCGGCCGTGAGCAACTGGATACGCCCCGCGAACCCCGCGCATTCCTGGCCGCCGTGGCCAAGGGCCTGATGTTCGACCACTTCCGCCGCGCCGCGCTGGAACAGGCCTACCTGGCCGAACTGGCCCTGATGCCGGAAGCCGAACAACCTTCCCCGGAAGTGCAGCACCTGATCCTCGAGGACCTCAAGGCCATCGACCGCCTGCTCGGCAAGCTGTCGAGCAAGGCCCGCGCAGCATTTCTGCACAATCGCCTGGACGGTATGAGCCATGCCGAAATCGCCGAGCGCATGGGGGTTTCGGTGTCGCGGGTGCGCCAGTACATCGCCCAGGGCATGCGCCAGTGCTACGTGGCCCTGTACGGGGAGCCGACGTGAGCAGTGCACCGGTTTCGTCGCGGGTGCTGGAAGCTGCCATTGCCTGGAAACTCAGCCTCGACAACGGCAGCGGCACACCCGACGAGCGCAGCGAATTCATGCGCTGGCATGCCGCCAGCGAGGAGCACGCCCGCGCCTGGCGCCAGCTCGGCGCCATGGACCAGCGCGTGAGCGCCGCTGCCGGCCCGGCACGCCAGGCCCTGCTGCAATCGCGCGCCGGCCTGCGCCGACGCATCGGCAAGGTCGGCGGCGGGCTGGCCGGCATGTTTCTTTTGGGCTCGCTGCTGGCCTGGGTCGGCGCACCATCGCTGGCACCGAGCTACTGGCTGGCCGACCAGCGCACCGCCACCGGCGAGCTGCGTACCCTGCGCCTGGAAGACGGCACCTTGCTGAGCCTGAACAGCCACACTGCCGTGGATATCGACTACGCCGGCGAGCAACGGGTGATCGTGCTGCACCAGGGCGAGATCTCGGTCGAAACCGGCCATCAGGACCCGCGCCCGCTGCTGGTGCGCACCGACGATGGCCGCCTGCGCCCATTGGGCACGCGCTTCCTGGTACGCCGCGAGGACGACGGCACGCGCCTGGAAGTGCTGCAAGCCTCGGTCGCCGCCATGCCGCTGAACAGCGGCGACGAACAGGTGCTGCGCGAAGGCCAGCAGGTGCTGATGAACGCTAACGGCCTTGGCCGGATCGGCACGGTGCCAGCCGGTGCCGACGCCTGGACCCGCGGCATGCTGGTGGTGGACAACGTGCGCCTGGCTGACCTGCTGGCCACGCTCGGCCAGTACCGCAGCGGTTACCTCGGGGTGGACGAGCAAGTCGCCGACCTGCGTGTGACCGGCAGCTTCCCGCTGACCGACACCGACCTGGCGCTGTCGTCGCTGGTGCCGGCACTGCCGGTGAAGGTCGAGCGGCATACGCCGTGGTGGGTGACCGTCGTTCCGAAGTAAACCTGTACCGGCCTCTTCGCGGGCTCGCCCGCTCCCACAAGTACCCCACCGTGCTTGAAACCTGTGTGGTACCTGTGGGAGCGGGCAAGCCCGCGAAAGGGCCGGTATAGGCAAAAACCAATTTCAAATAATTCTCAATTTTTTTCAGATTCGCCCTGTCACTTTTCAAATCTCGCTCGGCAAGGAAGCAGAAAGCACTTATCCGTCGAGGAGCCGCTGCATGTCCCGTGCTGTTGATCGTATCCTGCGCCCCAGCCTGATGGCCCTGGCCATCGCCGTGGCCGCGCCATTGGCCTGCCCTGCCCTGTTCGCCGCCGAGCAATCCGCTCAGCGCGCCTACGACCTGCCCAGCGCCCCGCTGGCCACCACTCTCAACCAGATCGCCAGCCAGGCCGGCATAACCCTGGCCATCGACCCGGCACTGGTCAGTGGTCGCACCTCGCCCCCGGTGAGCGGGCAGTACGATGGCCTTGGTGCCCTGCAGGCCGCCCTGCGCGGCACCGGCCTGCAGCTGCAGCAAAGCAGCGTGGGCAGCTACAGCCTGGTGGCTACGCCGGAAGGGACACTGGCGTTGCCGGAGACTGCGATCAATGCGACTTCCAACTATGAAAGCGCCTGGGGTGCCTCCAGCGGCTACGTGGCCACGCGCACTGCCGCGGGTACCAAGACCGACACACCAATCGTCGAGACCCCACGCTCGATGACTGTCATCACCCGCCAGCAACTGGACGATCGGCAGGTACTCAACCTCAATGACGCCCTGCGCTACACCGCTGGCGTGCAAAGCAGCGGTTACGGTTCGGACTCGCGCGCTGACTGGCTGCGTGTACGAGGTTTCGACCCGACGCAGTTCCTTGACGGCCTGCCGCTGCCCAAGGGTTCGTTCGCCAACCCGAAGGTCGAGCCGTGGAACCTCGAACGCATTACTGTACTGCGCGGCCCGGCGTCGTCGGTGTATGGCCAGACACCACCGGGCGGCATGCTCGACATGGTCAGCCGCCGTCCGCAGCTTGAAAGTGCACACCAGATCGAAGCCCAGGTGGGTAGCAACGAACACAAGCAGATCAACTTCGACAGCACAGGCAAGATCGATGAAGAGGGCAAGTTTCTCTACCGTGTGAGTGGTGTGGTGCGTGACAGCAACTCGCCCGTCGACCACATCCCGGACAAGCGCTACAACATCGCACCCAGCCTGACCTGGAACATCGATGACGATACCAAGCTGACGTTCATCTCCCAGTACACCCGGGACGATACCGGCATCACCGGCCAGTTCCTGCCGCTGCAAGGCACCAAACTGGACGGCCCGACCGGCAAGATTTCCCACCACAAGAACCTTGGCGAACCGGACTGGGACTTCTACGACCGCAGTTACTACGCGTTGGGCTATGCCTTCGAGCACCGACTTAACGACACCTGGCAGTTCCGCCAGAACCTGCGCTACACCAAAAGCGATTTGTCGTTCCAGGCCGTGCAGGTAGCCACCATCAACAGCATCGATGCCGATGGCAACGTCAATCGCGAGTCGGGTATCGTCAACGAAGACATCAGCCAGTTCGCCGTCGACAACAATTTCCAGGCCGACTTCCAGACCGGCGACATCAGCCATACCGTGCTGCTGGGCCTGGACCATCAGCGTTCGAATACCAACTATCAGTGGCTGTATGGCATGGGCGTACCTCCGATCAATGTCAACCGCCCGGTATATGGCGCCGACCTGTCGAACGTCACCTACTTCGCCATGCAGGACTTCCAGCAGAAAACCCACCAGACAGGTGCCTACGTCCAGGACCAGATGTCACTCGACAACTGGCGCCTGACCTTGGGTGGTCGTGAAGACTGGATTCACACCGGCACTGTGTTCCACAACAGCGCCGACGCAACCAATACCCAGCGCGACAAAGCCTTCAGCGGCAACGTCGGCCTGAGTTACGTTTTCGACAACGGCATCACGCCGTACTTCTCCTACACCGAGTCGTTCCAGCCGGCCAGTGGTGCCAACGTCAACTCCACGGAATCTTTCAAGCCAACCGAAGGCCGTCAGTATGAAGTGGGTGTGAAATACCAGCCCGTCGGGACTGACACCCTGCTCACTGCAGCGGTTTATGACCTGAAGCAGCAGAACGTCAGCGTCACGGAAGGCAGCATCACCCGCCAGGTGGGTGAACTGCAGGTTCGCGGCCTGGAACTGGAGGCCGCCACTCAGGTTACCGAGAACCTCAAGGCCATCGCGTCATACACCTATACCGACACCGAGATCCTGAAGGGTGACGACAAAGGCAACCGCATGGCGCTGATCCCGCGCAACCAGGCAACCCTGTGGGCCGACTACACCTGGCACAGCGGGCCACTGGACGGCTTCGGCATTGGCGGTGGTGTGCGCTATGTGGGTGACACCTACGGCAACACTGCCAACACCGAACTGGCCCATGTGGGTTCGTACACGGTGTACGACGCTTCGGTGCACTACGACCTGGGCCGCCTGGACAACAGCATGAAAGGCCTGACGGTAGCCGTGGAGGCGAAGAACCTGTTCAACAAGGACTACCTGGCCAACTGTGACGGTTACTGGTGCTACTACGGCGACGAGCGCAACGTGGTGGCCAGTGTCAATTACAAGTTCTGAGTGAACGGGGGCCGCTTTGCGGCCCTTTCGCGACACAAGGCCGCTCCTACAGGAAAACGTGCTCCCCTGTAGGAGCGGCCTTGTGTCGCGAAAGGGCTGCGCAGCAGCCCCAGCTTCCAACAGGCAAAAATCGGTACCGTGATGAAAAGCCCAACCATCCGCCGCTGGTCGGTGATCCACACCTGGAGCAGCCTGGTCTGCACCCTGTTCCTGCTGTTGCTGGCAGTCACCGGCCTGCCGCTGATCTTCCACCACGAACTCGAACACCTGCTCGGCGACGCCCCCGAACTGCGGGAAATGCCGGCCGATACACCACACCTCGACCTGCAGCAGTTGGTGATCAAGGCCGAGCAGCACCGCCCCGGCGAGGTCATGCAGTACTTCGGCTACGACGAAGACGAAGCCAACGGCGTAGTGGCCATAACCGCCGCCACCGCCGGCACCGAGCCCAATTCGTCGCACACCTTCATGCTCGACGCCCGCACCGGTGAAGCCGTGGCCATGCCGGCCGCCAACGGCGGCTTCATGATGACCATGCTGCGCCTGCACGTGGACATGTTCGCCGGCCTGCCCGGCAAGCTGCTGCTGGCCTTCATGGGCGTGCTGTTCGTCGTGGCGATCATCTCCGGCACCGTGCTCTATGCACCGTTCATGCGCCGCCTGGACTTCGGCACGGTGCGCCACGGCAAATCCCGTCGACTGCGCTGGCTCGACCTGCACAACCTGATCGGCGTGGTCACCTTGGCCTGGGCACTGACGGTAGGCGTGACCGGCGTCATCAGCGCGCTGTCGGACCTGGTCATCGCCGCCTGGCGCAACGACAGCCTGGCCGCCATGGTTGCCCCGTACCGTGATGCCCCACCGCTCACCGAACGCGCCCCGGCCACCCACCTGCTGACCATCGCCGAACAGGCCGCCCCCGGCATGCGCCCGGACTTCATCGCCTTCCCCGGCACACGCTTTTCCAGTGAGCACCACTATGCGGTGTTCATGAAGGGCGCCACGCACCTGACCTCGCACCTGCTCACGCCCGTGCTGATCGATGCGCGAACACTGGCGGTGACCGCCGTCGGCGAACGCCCCTGGTACATGGATGCCATGGGCCTGTCGCAACCACTGCACTTCGGCGACTACGGCGGCCGGCCAATGCAAATCCTGTGGGCGCTACTCGATGTGCTGACCATCATCGTCCTCGGCAGCGGCTTGTACCTGTGGTGGGGCAAGCAACGCACGAAGCGGGAGGCGCGGGCATGAGCCACAAGTCACAGCCGACCTGGCGCATCTTCATCTGGCCGATGGTCGTGGCCTTGCTCACTGCCGTGGGGTTGTTTGCCGCCTTGCTGGGGGACGGGGGCTGGGACAGCCTGGCCTGGCTCGGCCTGGGGGTGTCGGCGGCTCTCGGCCTGCAAGGTTTCTACGCTCGTCCACGGCAGTAACCGGGTAATACCCGCACCCTCTTTTGCCGCGACATGGTTGGCTGCCATCTTCCAAGGAGCCATACCATGACACCTTTGCAGCGCCTCGAAGCGCTCGATCAACAACTCATCGCCCTTGAGCAAGGCAAACCCGAACTGGCGGGCGAAACGGAACCGGCCGCCCTGCGCCAGCGTTTTTTTGGTGACCTGGCAGCGTTCTGGAACGCCCCTGTCGAAACAGGCCACAGCCGCGTCCGGCAACTGCGCGAACTGCGTCATGAGCAACTTCTGGCCGAACTGGAACTGCGCCTCGCCGACCAGACCCTGGACTACAGCCACATCAGCCTGCTGCGCACCTCCCTGGAGCTGCCGCTACCCTGGCAGCGCAACCACCTGCCAGACACCCACCGGGCCCAGGTTTATCGGCCGGTATTCAACCGTTCAAGCCCCCATGGCCGGTTGCCGTTACCCGGCGTGCTGGTACTGGTGGCAGAAGCACCGGAAGGGGCCATTGCCGAGCCCGCAACAGCCACAGGCCAGGCACTGCTGTGCAGCGTGTCTCATGGCGTTGAAGGCTTCGCCAACCTGGCCGAACTGCACAGGGAGCTGTGCGAGCGCCTGGACGACCCCATGCAAAGCCGGCCAATGCTGCAACTGCTACCCCGCCTGCAGGACCAGCAACTGGTCCGGTGTGCCGACCGGCTGCGCTACGAGTGGTTTACCGGCGACCTGGTCGAACAACAGGCCACTGACGTGATCGACGCGCAGCATCAACGGCTCACCATCGCCTGGCACGCCGCCTGGGCGCTTGACCAGAACCCGGATCTACCGGCACTGAAAAGCACCCTGGCCAAACAGCAGTCACTGACCGATCTCATGGGCAGCCAATATGCGTTGTCCACCCGTTATGCGCTGCTGCTGGAAAAACACCTGCCCGCTTGGCTGCGCCAGAGCTCCACGCAAAGCCTGACGCACATCATGCAAACGATCCAGGAGCTCGCCGGGGCCATCACCCAGGCTGCTGCACCCGGCCTTTTGACCCTGGAGGCATTCGGTAATCGCCACCACCTGCTGGCATGGGTGCGCGAACGCCTTGGCAAGGCGCTGCGGCGCGAATTCTCCATCGACTTGCCTGCCGAAAAAGTCTGCATAACCGTCACGCTTGCACACCGCACCGGCCCGCTGATCAACCCGCTGGCACCTTCGGGTTACGTGGCCGTTGCCAACCGTCGCCATGTCGGTGGCACCATCGAACTGGTAACCACCACCTACCGCCTGGACGAGCTGGCCCTGCTGAACATCGGCTGGTTCGACGTCGATTACTGGCTGACTGCCCGAATACACCACGAAGACGGTTCCACGCTGGAGTCAATATCCGCAGAAGGGGTAAAGCGCCTGGTGCGCGAGCTTGACGCCGGCAGTGGCTACATCCGCTACCTGCGAACCCACCTGCTGGAGTCTCCAGGTGCGCGCTGGCGCATGCAATGCCACGGCAACATGAACCGCGCCCGCATGCGCGCCGAGGCGGCCAAGGCCCGCTATGCCAGGCACTTTCTGAACGATACCCACGAGCGAGGCTATCGCTGGGTCAAAGCCGTCACCGACCACCCCGACAACAATTGGCGCCCTACCATCGACGAGCATCGTATCGCGGTGCGCCAGCTGATCATCGACGGGCACACGCTGCAAGGGGTACTGCTGCTCAATGCCGAGAGCGACAACCAGCCGTCGCTGGTGCTGTATACACCGGACGCACCCGACCGGCGCGCATGGCGTGAATACCCCGATACCCGGGCGCTGCTCAGAACCCTTCGCAGCACGCCGTCCTTGCGAAAATACCTGATCCAGCGCGCGCCTCTGGCTGATGGCAAGCGGCTCGACAAATTGGTGCGCAAGGGCCGCCTCGGGCCATATGTGCAAAGGCCAATGATCAACGGCAACCTCTTCGATGCCCTTTACAAGGCCCAGGTCCACGCCATGATCGCCGAGGCCGATACCAACAGCCGCAGCAACCGCGAGCTGCTCGGCGAGTACGGGCTGTCGACGCTGCGCCTGGTTCTCGACATGATCAGCCTCGTGCTACCGGCCCCGACAATGTCAGCCCTAGCCTTCGGCCGTATGTCGATTTCGCTGTGGGACGGCTTCGAAGCCCTGGAAAAAGAGGATTACGCAGCAACCTTCCACCACGCCATGGCCGCTTTGAGCCACAGCGCCGACGGGTTGTCCAGTTTCGCTGGCTCGCCCCTCATGCGCAGGGCGATGCGCGGCCTGCCACCGCAACCCCCGCGCCCACTGCCGAAAACCCACGAAGCGGCCGTGGACGTGAGCAAGCTGCGCTACCGGATCGACGGGGTTCATGGCGAGGAAGTGTACGAACAGATCAACAGCGTGCCAGGCCCGGACCGTTACTTCGTCAAGGACAGCCAGGGGCGGTTGTACAACGTCCACTTCGACGGCTATCGCTGGCGGGTGCTCGACCCCAGGCAGCCGGATGCCTACGCGCAGCTGCCGATCAAACGGCTGCGCAATGGCAATTGGGTGGTCGATTCCATCGTGCTATGGCATGACGGGTTGCCTGACGTAGCCCAGCTGTTGGAAGAGGTACGCCTGCAACCGCCGCTCGAGGGCGAATCGGTGGCAGGGGAAGCCGACCTGCACGACGCCGGGGGGCAACTCTATCTACAGCTGGGTGACCAGCAGTTGCCGGTTCGTCGGCACCTGCTCGCCGGGCATTACCATCTGCTGCTGCCCGAGAAGGCACTGGGCGCAGTCCACGCCTGGGCAGTACTGCGCCAACAGGGCGGCCAATGGCGTATTCGCGTGCGCCAGCCAGGCCGCAGCAGCGACTGGCTGGCACTGCCGGCGGACTACTCGGCCAGCTTGGGCAGCAGCCGGTCCAGCCGCTGATGCAAGGCACTGCCACTCGGCCAGTTGCGCAGCAGCCGCGCCCGATCACGGGCGTAGGCCGGGGCAAAGCTGAGCTGGGTGGCGTGCTGGCACATGGCGTCGAGGTCGATCAGCGACCACTGGCCGTTGTGCCAGAACAGGTTGTGGCCCTTGAAGTCACCATGGCTGATACGCTCGCGAATCAGCTGCTGCATCACATGCACCAGGGCATCCACCTGCTCCTCGGGCGCATCGCCGTTATCCACGTAGGGCGCGAAGCATTCGGCCAGGTCTGGGCCATCGATATACTCGGTGACCAGGTAGGCACGGCTTCGCAGCCCCATCACCCGTTGTTCCAGCACCGCGAGTGGACGCGGCGTGGCAATATCGAGGAATTCCAGGCGGTGGCCTTCGACCCAGGAATGCCAGGCCCGGCTCGGGCGCCAGAAGCGCTTGAACCAGTGCGCGGTGTTCTTGATGTTGTAGCGTTTGAGCACCAGCGTGCGGCCGCCAACCTCGATGCGCGCCACGCTGGCCGCACCACCGGTCTTGTACAGGTGGCCCTGGTCGATCAACGCGTCGGCCTGCTCCAGCACCGGCAACATGGCTTCGGCCTCGTCGCGGCGGACTGCCCGCAAGCCCGAAAGGCTGCGCTCGACACTGAACAGGCTGCATTCACGACCAGCCTTTTCCAGGTAATCCTTCTGGCGCCAGCTGCGCACCTTGTCCACCTGCTTCTGCAAGGCTTCCAGCGGCAGCGCATGCTCGGCGTTGGCCAGCAGGTAGTGCACCAGCAGTTCTTCGATGAACGGCTCCAGGCGCTTGGGTAGCTGGGCGAAGAATACCCCCAGGTTTTCCAGCACACGTGGGCGCGACAGCTGCTGGCCAGGCGTTTCGGCCTTGATGCCGGCGCCGTCGATCAGGTACAGCTTGCCGCCGTGGCGCAGCAGGTTGTCCAGGTGCAGGTCTTCCTGCCACAGGCCCCGGGCGTGCATGTGCGCCACTGCGGTGAGCGCCTCGCCCAGCACCAGGTGCTGCTCGTCGGCCAGTACCGGCAAGCTCTCCACTGCCGCCCAGGCATCGGCCAGGCTTTCGGCGCCGTCGAGGAATTCGAACAGCAGCCAGCCGCCCTCGCCTTCCTTGAGGCCGTCGGCCAGCAGCTTCGGCGTGGTCAGGCCCTGCTCGGCCAGCAGCTTCACGCCCTGCAGTTCGCGCTGGAAATGCCGTGCAGCGTTACCACCGACCAGCAGCTTGGCCAGCACCGGAGTGCCGCGCCACACGCCGGCGCCCACATAGCGCTGGCCCGGCAGCACGCGCAGCAGGCTGAGCAATTGCAGGTCGGCCGTGCCGGCAGCATCGGCCAGGGTGATGCTCAGGGGCAACGAGGGGCTGCGCCCGGCCTCTTTCAATTCAGACAAACGCATCAGCGGGCCTCTTTTTCACGACGGCGTTGCGTCAGGCGTTGCAGCCAGGTATCGACCAGCGTGCCATCGGCAGGCTGCGCCAGGTAGCTGGCCAGCAAGGTACGTACATCACGCTCGCTCCAGACCGGGGCACGACGCAGCAGCGGCTCCAGGTCCTTGAGACGGTCACGCATGCCGAACAGCAGGGGGCGGGTCTTCTCCAGGTCGATCAGTTGCGCGTCCCAGCCTTCGCGGCGCTGGCGCAGGAAGATGTGCTTGGGGTAGAAGCAGCCATGCACCTGGCCGGCGCTGTGCAGGGTGCGCGCCAGCTGGCCGCAGGCCTGCAGGACGCCATTGCGTTCAGCATCGCTCAGTTGTGGCCACTGGGCCAGCAGGCTGTCGAGGTCGGCCCATTCGTCCAGGGCGCGAGTCATCAGGATCGCCCGGTGCGTGCCGCCTTTCTTGCGCTCGCCATAGAACACCGCCTGCAAGGCCGGAATCTGCAGCTTCTGGTAACGGCTGATGTTGCGGAATTCGCGGGCGAAGGTCGGCTCGCCGAATGGCCGGTGCAGGGTACGGGTCAGGTAGTCGCTCTGGCGCTTGAGGTAGTAGCCCTTGCCTTCGAGCTCCAGGCGGAACACGCTGCTCCAGCCACCGCGGCCGGTGTTCGGTTCGTCCACGGCATCCAGTTGCAGCGCCCACAGCGCCTCGAAGTCGTCCAGGCCATGGCGTTTGAGCAGCGCGAGGTCCGCGCTGGCCAGGTAATCGGTCATTCCCTTCCCTCGAAAAAGCTCACCACCTGGCGAATGCGCTTCTTGTCACGCGCATTCAGCCGGTCGCGGCCACGGTATTGCAGGTAGAAACGCAGGCGCTGGGTTGCCGACAGGTGGTATTTGGCCACTTTGTCCAGACACGCCAAGTCCTTGATCATCCGGTGCCGCCACATGAAGCCGCGCCAGAAATCGCCGGTGGGGCAGTCGATGAAGAATAGCGTGCCCTGGTCGTCGACCAGCAGGTTGCGCCATTTCAGGTCGTTGTGGGCGAAGTGGTGCTGGTGCATGACCCGGGTGTGGCGCGCCAGCTGGCTGCTGACATGCCCGACCCAGGCGCGATCGGCCAGGCGTGCATCGTTGCGCTCGGCCAGCGCCGACAGGTCTTCGGTGCGCGGCAGTTCGCGGGTGATCATGGCCCCCCGGCCAAAGGCCAGGCCATTGCGCTCCAGGCCCCAGGCCACCACTTCGGCAGTGGGGATGCCCCACTTGTCGAACTGCTTGAGGTTCTGCCATTCGGCCTTGATCCGCGGCCGGCCCAGGTAACGGCGCATGTGCTTGCCTGCCCCGGTGTAGCGCTTGACGTAGTAATTGACCCCGTCACGCTCGATACGCACCACCTCGCTGATCGGGTCGCGGGTCAGGCGCTCGCCTTGCAGGGCAAATACCGCTTCCAGGCTGCCGAAGTCCGCCGCCAGGTGTTCATAGCCTGGCGCCAGTGTCCACCCCGCCATCAGAGTGCATCCCCATAACGTTGCTTGCGGTCATAGAGTTTCTGCGCCTTGCGCTCCAGCCAGGCGAGCAGCGCGGCTTCATCCTTCAGGACCTGCCGCAGCGGGCGCTGGAAGTAACCGCGCAGGAAGCGCAGCTTGTCGCGCTGGGTCAGGCCGATGTCCAGCGCCGAGAAGTACAGCGCGGCCAGGTCCTTGTCGCGCCAGCGGCGGCTGATTTTCGCCCGGGTCTGCGCGCGGTGCAGGTCGATCACCGACAGTTTGAAGTCGTCCGCCGTCACCGGGCGGTCGGTGTGCAGCAGGAAGTGGCAGATGTAGCAGTCGCGGTGGTTGACCCCCGCGCGGTGCATGCCGCCGGTCATCTTCGCCACTTCGGCGATCAGCGCGCGCTTCAGGCGCGGCTCGGGCGGCTGCCTGACCCAGTCGATGCTGAAGTCTTCCAGGCTGATGGTCGGCGCCAGTTCTTCGGTGATGATGAACGAATGCTGCGCGGCCGGGTTGCTGCCACGCTCGCCATAGGCGACGGCAGTCATGGTCGGCACGCCAACCTGGTGCAGGCGCTGGATGGCCTGCCATTCCTGGCCGGCGCCAAGCACCGGCAGCTTGGCGGTAAGCAGGTTCTTGAAGATCTCGCCCCAGCCGATGCCGCGGTGGATCTTGACGAAGAAGCCCTCGCCAGCGACCTCGGTGCGCAGCGTGCGGCGCCCTTCCAGTTCGCGATAGACCTCGCCTTGCAGCGCCTCCACGGCATCGAAGGCATCACGCCCGGCCCACAGGCGCTTGAACGGTTCGGCCAGTATCAGCTTCATGCGGACTCCTGCCCCAGGATCACGTCGGCGGCATGCTGCGGCATGCTGTACAGATCGGCGGTTTCAGCAAACGCCAGGCCGTTGCGCGACCAGCCGGCGCGGGCCTGTTGGTCTTCGAGCATGCGCTGCAGGTAGCCATTGAGCTGTTCCTGCTCGAACGGCTCGTCCAGCACCAGGCCGCTGTCGGCCTCGGCAATGTAGTGGGCGTAGCCGCACACCTTGGAGACCAGCACCGGCAGGCCGGCCACCAGCGCCTCGAGCAGCACCGTGCCGGTGTTTTCGTTGTACGCCGGGTGGATCAGCAGGTCGGCGCCCAGCAGGAAGCGCGGGATGTCGCTGCGGCCCTTGAGGAACTGCACCTGCTCGCCCAGGCCCAAGGTAGCGCTTTGCAGCTGGAACACCTTGGGGTCATCCTGGCCGATCACCATCAGCCTGGTGCGCTTGCGCAGGGCCGACGGCAGCGCGGCCAGGGCCTTGAGGCTGCGGTCAACGCCCTTGGTCTTGAAGCCCGAGCCAATCTGCACCAGCAGCAGGTCGTCATCGCCCAGGTTGAATTCCTTGCGGAACTCGGCGCGGATTTCGCCGGCATTGGCCGGCGCGCGGCGGTCTTGGGAAATGCCCGGCGGCAGCAGGTGGAAACGCTCCACCGGGGTGCCGTAGTGCTTGATGAACAGCGGCTGCTGCACTTCGGAAATCATCAGCACTTCGGTATGGGCGTCCTTGGCGAACACCGCACGTTCGTACTCGGCAAAGTGCCGGTAGCGGCCCCAACGGCGGTACAGGCCGCCACGCAGGGTCTGCGCCTTGTCCTCGAAGCAGCCGTCGGCGGCGTAGTACACGTCCAGCCCAGGCATCTTGTTGAAACCGATAAGGCGGTCGACCGGGCGCTTGGCCAGGTCGGCGGCCATCCAGGCGCTGAGCTTCTCGTTGCGGCGGTGGTTGAAAATCGCCTTCACCGGCGCCACCAGCACTTCGAAGCCCGGCGGAATGTCACCCTCCCAGATCAACGTGTACACACGGATCTGGTGGCCCCGCTTCTGGCATTCCAGGGCAATGCGCATGAAGTCGCGCTGCAGCCCGCCAAAGGGGAAATATTTGTAAAGCACGAAAGCCAGTTGCATCAACGGACATCCTCAGCCAGCAGCAACGCGCTCAAGCGGCTCGCCACATGCTCGGGATTCAGGCGAGTGAAGCACAATGGCCACTCGCGTTTCAGATCGAACCGGCGCAGGTCATCGGCGCTCGGTTTGTAGGTGCACTTTTTCTGCAGGCAGGGCGCGCAGGGCCAGTCACTGGCCTGGTGAATCTGGGTCCGTCCGTAGGCGCCGGTCAGGCCCGGGTTGGTCGGGCCGAACAGCGAAATGGTGGGCACATCGAGTGCCGCCGCCAGGTGGCCGAGGCCGGTATCGACCGCCACGCAGGCTTTTGCCGCCGCCAGCACGCGTGCGACGCCGGCAAGGTTCAATTTGGGGAGCACCTGGCAGTTGTTCAAGCCTTGGGCGATGCGCTCGGCCCGCGCCTTCTCGGCCGGGTTGCCCCACGGCAGGCGCACTTCCAGCTTGCGCCGGCCCATACGCTCGGCCAGTTCGCGCCAGTAGGCTTCGGGCCAGTGCTTGGTCGCCCAGGTGGTGCCATGCAGGAACACCACATAGGGGGCGGCCGGCGGCAGTTGCAGGCGCTCGAGGTCGAGGCCGTAGTTGCCGATGCCTTCCGGCAGGTCGTAGGCCAGGGCCATGGCGAACAGCTGGCGCACCCGCTCCACCGCGTGCTGGCCGGTGGCAACCGACAGGCGCCGGTCATAGAAGCGGCTGGCCCAGCCTTCGCGGGCCGAGTAGCGGTCCAGGCCAGCCACCGGCGCCTTCACGTAGCGGGTCAGCCAGGCCGATTTGACCAGGCCCTGGGCGTCGATCACCAGGTCGTACTTGCGCTCGCGTACACGTTGCTTGAACGCCTTCCACTCGCCGCTCTTGATGGTTTGCCAGAGGTTCTTGCGCCAGCGGCGAATGGCCACCGGGATCACCTGGTCGACCGCCGGGTGCCAGCTGGGGATTTCGGCGAAGCCTTCTTCCACCACCCAGTCGAAGCGGATGCCCGGGATGGCGTGGGCGGCATCGGTAAGCGCCGGCAAGGTGTGGATCACATCACCCAGCGACGAAGTCTTGATGATCAGTACCCGCACTTAGTCGACCTCGGCCACGGTATCGATCAGGTCCGGCCCGGTCAGGCTGTGCAGGGCAGCGATGACTTTGCCCGGTTCCAGCAAGCGCAGGCAGTTGTAGTGGCCGAAGCGGCAGGTGCGGTCGAAGCACGGGCTGCACTCGATGCCGGTGCGCACCACTTCCACGTGCTCGGCCAGCGGCGGGGTGAAGCCCGGCGAGGTCGAGCCGTACACCGCCACCAGCGGGCGGTTCAGCGCGGCGGCCACGTGCATCAGGCCCGAGTCGTTGGACACCACGGCATGGGCGCAGGACATCAGGTCGATAGCCTCGGCCAGCGAGGTTTCGCCGGCCAGGTTGGACGATTCTTCACGCAAGCCCGGGATCAGCCGGTCGCGGATCTGCTCACCAACCGGGTGATCGTTCTTCGAGCCGAACAGCCACACCTGCCAGCCCTGGCGGATCATCGCATCGGCCACGGTGGCGTAGTGCTCGGCCGGCCAGCGCTTGGCCTCGCCGAACTCGGCACCGGGGCACAGCGCCAGCACCGGGCGGTCCAGCTCCAGGCCGAACTTGGCCAGGGCGGCGTCGCGGCTTTGCGCTTCAATCTGCAGGCTGGGGCGCGGGTACGGCTGCGGCAGCTCGGCGCCGGGTGCGTAAGCCAGGGCCATGAAGCGCTCGATCATCAGCGGGTAGCGGGCCTTGTCCAGCTTGCGCACGTCGTTGAGCAGGCCGAAGCGCATTTCGCCACGCCAGCCGGTGCGCTTGGGGATACCGGCAAAGAACGGCACCAGCGCCGACTTGAGCGAGTTGGGCAGCAGGATGGCCTGGTCGTACTGGCCGGCCAGGGACTTGCCGATGCGCCGCCGCGTGGCCAGTTCCAGTGCGCCGTGGCCGAGCGGGAAGCTCAGGGCCTGACGGACCTCGGGCATGCGTTCGAGGATCGGCCGGCTCCACTCGGGGGCCAGCACATCGATCACGCAGTCGGGGTGCTGCTGTTTCAGGCACTGGAACAGGGTCTGCGCCATCACCATGTCGCCGACCCAGCTGGGGCCAATGATCAGTATTCTCATGCTTAGTCCAGAAACGCTCGGGGAGGCTACAGGCTGCGGTACAGCCTGGCCTCCCCTCTTTATATTCAGGCTATGTGGCGGACAGTGTACCACTCACATGGCCCATTCGCGGGCACGCCCGCTCCCACAGGTATTGCACGGTCCTCTAGGTCTGCGCTTTCCCTGTGGGAGCGGGCATGCCCGCGAATGAAGCCAACTCGGTATCAGGTCAAACCCAATTCACCCCAGATCCGCCGCACCTCACGGCGTTCATCGGCAAACTGCGCCGCATCGATAACCCCGGCCTGCTTCTGCAGGGCCTGGCGGTGCGAGGCCGAGCGGAACGCCTTGTACACTTCACGCAACAGCACCGCGTCACTGGCCGGCATCAAACCCGCCTGCTCCAGCTCTTCCAGAATGCGGATGTTATCGGTCCATCGGAGTATGGCCGGGTGGTCGTGGGACCAGGCCAAAGCGGCGTATTGCACCATAAATTCGATATCGACGATACCGCCGGCATCCTGCTTGATATCGAACGGCACACCGGCCTCGAAGGCGTTTGCCGCGGTACCGGCTGCGGTGGCCTTGGTGCCGAGGTTGTCGCGCATCTTGGCGCGCATTTCGCTCACTTCGCTGCGCAGTTTTTCCAGGTCGCGGGCCTGGCCCAGCACCTTGGCGCGCACGCCTTCGAACGCCGTGCCCACCTGCTTGCAGCCCACCAGTACCCGGGCCCGCACCAGGGCCTGATGCTCCCAGGTCCAGGCCTCGTTCTGCTGGTAGCGCTCGAACGCTCCCAGCGAACTCACCAGCAGGCCCGAGGCACCCGATGGGCGCAGGCGCATGTCCACGTCATACAGCTGGCCCGAGTTGGTCTGGGTGGTCAGCAGGTGAATGATGCGCTGGCCCAGGCGGGTGAAGAACTGCGCACTGTCGATCGGCTTGGCGCCGTCGGTTTCCGCCTGCGGGTCGCCGTCATGGATGAATACCAGGTCCAGGTCCGAACCGTGACCCAGCTCCAGGCCACCTACCTTGCCGTAGCCGATGATGATGAAGCCCGGGTCGCACAGGCTGCCGTCGCTGCGCTTGGGCTGGCCGTGGCGGGCCACGGTCTGGCGCCAGGCCAGGGCCAGTACCTGGTCGAGGATGGCCTCGGCCAGCCAGGTCAGGTAGTCGCTGACTTTCATCAGCGGCAGGTTGCCGCTGATTTCCGAGGCGGCCACGCGCAGGCTGTGGGCCAGCTTGAAGTGGCGCAGCGCCTCCATTTGCTGTTCCAGGTCGTCCTCGGGGATGCGCGTCAGGCGCTCGCGCAGTTCGCTGGCCAGCTCCGGCGCCAGTGGCGGGCTGAACAGGCGGCCTTCATTGAGCAGTTCGTCGAGCAGCAGCGGGTAGCGGGCAATCTGCTCGGCAATCCACGGGCTGGCGGCACACAGGGTCAGCAGGCGGCGCAAGGCGCCGGGGTTTTCGGTGAGCAGTACCAGGTAGGCAGAACGGCGTGCCACCGCCTCGACCAGCGGCAGCACGCGCTCGAGCACCAGGTCGGGGTTGTCATGTTCCACAGCCTGGGCCAGCAACCGCGGGATAAAGGCGTCCAGGCGCTCACGGCCAATCCGCTGCATCGAA
The DNA here is from genome assembly GCF_002113245.1 of Pseudomonas sp. B13(2017). NCBI lineage: Bacteria > Pseudomonadati > Pseudomonadota > Gammaproteobacteria > Pseudomonadales > Pseudomonadaceae > Pseudomonas > Pseudomonas sp. B13(2017). The sequence goes on along the minus strand of NZ_NEJX01000005.1, from coordinate 223,170 downwards.
CGCAGCTGCGGGCTGGAGCGCAGCGCGGCCAGGCGCCGCAGGGCTTCTGCGGGCTGCTGGAAACCGGCCTCCTGTAGCTGACGGCCAGCAGCATCTTCATCCTGCGCCTGCTCCCACAGCGGCGACCATTCGCCACCCACCACCAGCTCGCCCTCGCCGTCTTCATCATCCGGGTCGGCGATCACCTGGCGGAAGTGCCAGTCAATGCGGCCACGCCAGTGCGTCAGCTGGTCATGGAAGCTTTGCCAGTCGGCATAACCGAGCATGTAGGCCACCCGCGCCTTATCGGTCTCGCTGTCCGGCAGCATCTGCGTCTGGCGGTCGGCGATGGCCTGGATGGCGTGTTCGGTATAGCGCAGGAACTCATAACCCTCGCGCAACTCGGCGACCACGGCTGGCGGCAGGTAGCCCTGGCCCTCGAGGGTGGCCAGCACTTTCAGCAGCGGCCGCTGTTGCAGGCTGAGGTCGCGCCCGCCGTGGATCAGCTGGAAGGCCTGGGCGATGAATTCCACCTCGCGAATGCCACCGGCACCCAGCTTGATGTTGTCGGCCATGCCCTTGCGCCGCACTTCCTGCTGGATCAGCTGCTTCATGGTGCGCAGCGCTTCGATCGCGGAAAAGTCCAGGTAGCGCCGGTACACGAACGGCCGCAGCATCTCCTGCAGCTGCGCGCCGGCCGCCTGGTCGCCGGCCACCACCCGCGCCTTGATCATCGCGTAGCGTTCCCAGTCACGGCCCTGGTCCTGGTAGTACTGTTCAAGGGCATTGAAGCTGAGCACCAGCGCGCCGGCCGAGCCATACGGGCGCAGGCGCATGTCGACGCGGAACACGAAACCGTCGACGGTGACCGGGTCCAGCGCCTTGATCAGGCGCTGGCCCAGGCGGGTGAAGAACTCCTGGTTGTCCAGCGAGCGCTTCACCCCTTCGGTTTCGCCGCCTTCGGGGAAGGCGAAGATCAGGTCGATGTCCGACGACAGGTTCAGCTCCACCGCGCCCAGCTTGCCCATGCCCAGCACCACCATGTGCTGCGGCTGGCCGCTGCGGTTGCCGACAGGCGTGCCGAATTGCTGGCAGTGGCGCGGGTACAGCCATTGGTAGGCTTCGTCGATGGCGGCGTCGGCCAGGTCGGACAGGTCGCGGCAGGTTTCGCCCAGCGCGGCCTGGCGGGTGATGTCGCGCCAGATGATGCGCAGCTGTTGGCGGTTGCGCTCGCGGCGCAGGTTGCGCGCCAGCTCGTCCTCGCTCTGCGCCGCCTGGGCGGCTGCAGCAATGTGCCCGCGCAGTTCGCCCGCGGCGTAACGCCGATCCAGCTCGCCACTGGCCAGCAGGCCGAACAGCATGGCCGGCTCGCGCCGGACCAGGCCGAGCACGAAGTCGCTGGCGGCGGCTACCTGGTCGAACTGTTGCCGGTGCAGCGGGCTCCAGGCCTGGAGGTCGAGTTCCGGGTGGGCAGCCACCGCATCGCTGATGAATTGCTGGTTGCGCGCGACCAGCGGCTGCAGGGTAGCGGGCAGATCGGACGGCAAAGGTAGGCGCATGGTCTATCCTTGATCGGCGTGAAATAGAGGGGAAGAAGCGGCCAAGGGGAAGCCGGACCACGGTTGGACTGTCGTACAAAAGTTGGAAATAGCTGAAAGAAACGAAAAATTGGCAACAAACATCAAGAGTTACCCGTTCGCGACACAATGCCAACCAACATGAACGTTTTTCCTCACAAGCCAGCATGCGACGAAACGTCGCACAAATGTAGTTTTACTACTACTCGTGTCGTGTAAAAGCATGAAATGCGAAAGCAAATGTAGTAAAACTACACGGCGCCGGAGGACACCCCGGTAATCCAAGAATTCACGACGTCTGCCCATAAGGCCAGTCGCAATCTCAGGCAATCGATTCTGGTTGCCTTTCCGCCCTGGAGCAAGCCATGCAAGACCTCGATCCAATCGAAACCCAGGAATGGCTGGATGCCCTGGAGTCGGTCCTCGACAAAGAAGGCGAAGACCGCGCTCATTACCTGATGACCCGTATGGGCGAGCTGGCCACCCGTAGTGGCTCCCAGCTGCCGTATGCGATCACCACGCCATACCGCAACACCATCCCTGTCACCCACGAAGCACGCATGCCTGGCGACCTGTTCATGGAACGCCGCATTCGCTCGATGGTGCGTTGGAACGCCCTGGCCATGGTCATGCGTACCAACCTGAAAGACTCGGACCTGGGCGGACACATCTCCAGCTTCGCCTCCAGCGCCACCCTGTACGACATCGGCTTCAACTACTTCTTCCAGGCCCCGACCGAAGAACACGGCGGCGACCTGATCTTCTTCCAGGGCCACGCTTCGCCAGGCGTCTACGCCCGTGCGTTCATGGAAGGCCGCATCAGCGAAGACCAGATGAACAACTTCCGTCAGGAAGTGGACGGCAACGGCCTGTCTTCGTACCCGCACCCATGGCTGATGCCTGACTTCTGGCAGTTCCCGACCGTTTCGATGGGTCTGGGCCCGATCCAGGCCATCTACCAGGCACGCTTCATGAAGTACCTGGAAGCCCGTGGCTTCATCCCGGCCGGCAAGCAGAAGGTCTGGTGCTTCATGGGCGACGGCGAGTGCGACGAGCCGGAATCCCTGGGCGCAATCGCCCTGGCCGGCCGCGAGAAGCTGGACAACCTGATCTTCGTCATCAACTGCAACCTGCAGCGCCTCGACGGCCCGGTTCGCGGCAACGGCAAGATCATCCAGGAACTCGAAGGCGTGTTCCGTGGCGGTGGCTGGAACGTCAACAAGGTCGTCTGGGGCCGTTTCTGGGACCCACTGTTCGCCAAGGACACCAACGGTGCTCTGCAGCGCCGCATGGACGAAGTCATCGACGGCGAGTACCAGAACTACAAAGCCAAAGACGGCGCGTACGTTCGTGAGAACTTCTTCAACACCCCAGAGCTCAAGGCCATGGTCGAAGACCTGTCCGACGAAGAGATCTGGAAGCTCAACCGTGGCGGCCACGACCCGTACAAGGTCTACGCGGCGTACCACCAGGCGGTCAACCACAAGGACCAGCCTACCGTCATCCTGGCCAAGACCATCAAGGGTTACGGTACCGGTGCCGGCGAAGCCAAGAACACCGCGCACAACACCAAGAAGGTCGACGTCGACAGCCTGCGTCACTTCCGTGACCGCTTCGACATCCCGGTCAAGGATGCCGACCTGGAGAACCTGCCGTTCTTCAAGCCGGAAGAAGGTTCTGCCGAAGCCAAGTACCTGGCCGAGCGCCGTGCTGCCCTGGGCGGTTTCGTGCCACAGCGCCGCGCCAAGAGCTTCAGCGTACCGACCCCGCCACTGGAAACGCTGAAAGCGATCCTGGACGGCTCGGGCGACCGCGAAATTTCCACCACCATGGCCTTCGTGCGTATTCTGGCGCAGCTGGTCAAGGACAAGGAAATCGGCCAGCGCATCGTCCCGATCATCCCGGACGAAGCCCGTACCTTCGGTATGGAAGGCATGTTCCGCCAGCTGGGCATCTACTCGTCGGTCGGCCAGCTCTACGAGCCAGTCGATAAAGACCAGGTGATGTTCTACCGCGAAGACAAGAAGGGCCAGATCCTCGAGGAAGGCATCAACGAAGCCGGCGCCATGTCGTCGTTCATCGCTGCCGGTACCTCGTACAGCTGCCACAACCAGCCGATGCTGCCGTTCTACATCTTCTACTCGATGTTCGGCTTCCAGCGTATTGGCGACCTGGCCTGGGCCGCTGGCGACAGCCGCACCCGTGGCTTCCTGATCGGCGGTACCGCCGGCCGTACCACCCTGAACGGTGAAGGCCTGCAGCACGAAGACGGTCACAGCCACATGATGGCGGGCACCATCCCGAACTGCCGCACCTACGATCCGACCTACGGCTACGAGCTGGCGGTGATCATTCAGGACGGCATGAAGAAGATGACCGAAGAGCAACAGGACATCTTCTACTACATCACCGTGATGAACGAATCCTACCAGCAGCCAGCCATGCCGGCCGGTGTCGAGGAAGGCATCATCAAGGGCATGTACCTGCTGGAAGAAGACACCCGCGAAGCCGCGCACCACGTACAGCTGATGGGCTCCGGCACCATCCTGCGCGAAGTCCGCGAAGCAGCGAAGATCCTGCGTGAAGAGTTCAACGTCGGTGCCGACGTGTGGAGCGTCACCAGCTTCAACGAACTGCGTCGCGACGGCCTGGCCGTGGAACGCGCCAACCGCCTGAAGCCTGGCCAGAAGCCACAGCAGACTTACGTCGAGCAGTGCCTGAACGGTCGCAAGGGCCCGGTCATCGCCTCCACCGACTACATGAAGCTGTTCGCCGAGCAGATTCGCCAGTGGGTACCGAGCAAAGAGTTCAAGGTCCTGGGTACCGACGGTTACGGTCGCAGCGACAGCCGCAAGAAGCTGCGTCACTTCTTCGAAGTCGACCGCCACTTCGTGGTGCTGGCTGCCCTGGAAGCCCTGGCTGACCGTGGCGAGATCGAACCAAAGGTTGTTGCAGACGCTATCGTCAAGTTCGGTATCGACCCGGACAAGCGCAACCCACTGGACTGCTGAGGAGTATTTTTAAGTGAGCGAACTCATTCGCGTACCTGACATCGGCAGCGGTGAAGGTGAAATCATCGAGCTGTTCGTCAAGGTCGGTGATCGTATCGAGGCTGACCAGAGCCTGCTGACCCTGGAGTCCGACAAGGCCTCCATGGAGATCCCGGCCCCGAAAGCCGGCGTCATCAAGGAACTGAAGGTCAAGCTGGGCGACCGCCTGAAAGAAGGCGACGAGCTGCTGGTCCTGGAAGCCGAGGGCGCCGCTGCTGCGGCCCCTGAGGCGCCGGCCGCAGCCCCGGCCCAGGCTGCTGCGCCGGCTCCGGCCGCCGAAGCCGCCCCTGCCCCTGCTCCGGCAGCAGCCCCGGCTGCCGCCAGCGTGCAGGACATCCACGTGCCGGACATCGGTTCGTCGGGCAAGGCCAAGATCATCGAAGTGCTGGTCAAGGTCGGCGACACCGTCGAAGCCGACCAGTCGCTGATTACCCTGGAGTCCGACAAGGCCTCCATGGAAATCCCGTCGCCGGCTGCCGGCGTGGTCGAAGAAGTCCTGTGCAAGCTGGAAGACGAAGTCGGCACTGGCGACCTGATCTTCAAGCTGAAAGTCGCGGGCGCTGCCCCGGCTGCAGCTCCGGCACCTGCCGCTGCTGCTGCCCCGGCCAAGGCTGAGGCGGCTCCGGCCGCCGCACCTGCCGCTGCTGCCCCGGCTGCTGCCCCTGCACCGGTTGCTACCGCACCGGCTGCCGGCAGCAACGCCAAGGTTCACGCAGGCCCGGCGGTTCGCCAGCTGGCCCGTGAATTCGGCGTCGACCTGGGCGCGGTTGCCGCGACCGGTCCGCACGGCCGCATCCTGAAAGAAGACGTGCAGGTCTACGTCAAGGCGATGATGCAGAAGGCCAAGGAAGCACCGGCAGCCGCTGGCGCAACCGGTGGCGCCGGCATCCCGCCGATCCCTGCCGTGGACTTCAGCAAGTTCGGTGAAGTGGAAGAAGTGGCCCTGACCCGCCTGATGCAGGTCGGTGCTGCCAACCTGCACCGCAGCTGGCTGAACGTGCCGCACGTGACCCAGTTCGACTCCGCCGACATCACCGAGCTGGAAGCCTTCCGCGTTGCGCAGAAGGCCGTGGCCGAGAAGGCTGGCGTGAAGCTGACCGTGCTGCCACTGCTGCTCAAGGCCTGCGCCTTCCTGCTCAAGGAACTGCCGGACTTCAACAGCTCGCTGGCGCCAAGCGGCAAGGCCATCATCCGCAAGAAGTACGTGCACATCGGCTTTGCCGTGGACACCCCGGACGGCCTGCTGGTCCCTGTGATCAAGAACGTCGACCAGAAGAGCCTGCTGCAACTGGCTGCCGAAGCGGCTGCGCTGGCCGAAAAAGCCCGCACCAAGAAGCTGTCGGCCGACGAGATGCAAGGCGCTTGCTTCACCATCTCCAGCCTCGGCCACATTGGCGGCACCGGCTTCACGCCGATCGTCAACGCGCCGGAAGTGGCTATCCTGGGCGTCTCCAAGGCGACCATGCAGCCGGTATGGGATGGCAAGGCCTTCCAGCCGAAGCTGATGCTGCCGCTGTCGCTGTCCTACGATCACCGTGTGATCAACGGCGCTGCCGCCGCGCGCTTCACCAAGCGCCTGGGCGACGTGCTGGGCGATATCCGCACCATGCTGCTGTAAGGCAGCCCACTGCCCCTCCCCGCGAGGGGCAGTACCCTTTTCGAGCTGCCACGCTCGTACCTCAACCCCGTCGATTGGCGGGGCTTTTTTTTGCCTTGAGAAAGCCGGGAGGGCTTTGCCCTCCTATCGCGACACAAGGCCGCTCCTACAAGGTACCGCGATCGCCTGCGATGGGCCGCAAAGCGGCCCCGGAACTATCAGCCAGACTACAGATTCCCACCCGCCAGCCGATAACCCATCCACAGCATCACGCATGGCTGCTTGCCAGCCCCCGGGACATGATGCAACCTTGCCAGACCTGCCGCCCCCAAGGCCGCGTTTCCTCTTCAAGCGAGTCTTCGATGAAAAGCCAACCCGATGCCGCCAGCCGTGTGGCGGCCGAGGTCGTCACGCAGTTACCCGTGCCCTCGCGGCTCGGCATGCTGCGTTTCGAAAGGCTCAACGAAGCCAGCTGGACCATGCTCTACCTCGATCCGGCCTGCGAGCGCCAGTTCGGCCTGCACGCCGGCGACCTGTGCGCCCTGGTAGACGCGCCCTATGCCAGCCTGATGGAACCCGAAGCCCGCTACCGGCTACACGACGAGATCCAGCTGCAACTGGCCCAGCGCGGCTACTACCGCGTGCGCTACACATTGCACACGCCAACTGCATCGCTACGCCTGCTGGAGGCTGGGGAAGCCTACAAGCAGCACAACCGCCACCTGTTGCGCGGCTACCTGAGCGTGCTCGACGACCAGGCCGAAGATACTGGCGAAGCCGGTGCCAGCGACCTGGAATCGCGCAACAACCGCCTGCAACTGGCCCTGCAACTGAACCAGCGCGCGCAGCAGGAACAACTCGAGCATCTGGACCGGGTACGCGGCCAGCAGGACCTGATCCTGCGCCTGGCCCGCCAGCGCTACAGCGCCGGGAACTCGCTGCGGGAAGCCGCCCAGCTGATTACCCAGAGCGCCTGCGAAATCTACAAGGTCGACAGCGCCAGCATCTGGCACCTGGAAGACCAGCGCCTGGAGCCGATCATCGCCTGGTACCGGGACGCGCAGGAGCACCGCCAGCCCGAAGCCATCGATGCCAGCCGCTTCCCCGACTACCTCGACGCGCTGCACGCCAGCCGCGCCATCGACGCCCACAATGCCGGCCACGACCCGCGTACCCGCGCCCTGGCGCAAAGCCTGCGCCCGGAAAACAAGGCCATGCTCGATGCCAGCATCCGTGTCGATGGCCAGGTAGTCGGCGTGCTGTGCCTGGAACAGACCGGCCAGACACGGGCCTGGCAGTCGGACGAAATCGCCTTTGCCGGCGAACTGGCCGACCAGTTCGCCCAGGTCATCACCAACCACAACCGGCGCACCGCCGCCAGCGCTCTGCACCTGTTCCAGCGTGCGGTCGAGCAGAGCGCCAACGCCTTCCTGCTGGTCAACCGCGACGGTGTGGTGGAGTACGTCAACCCCAGCTTTACCGCCATCACCCAGTACAGCACCGAGGAAGTGCAAGGCCGCCACCTGGGCGAGCTGCCGGCGCTGGAGAACCTGAGCGAGCTGCTGTTCGACTCGCCGTCGAGCCTGGCCATGGGCAACAGCTGGCAGGGCGAGTTCAAGAGCCGGCGCAAGAACCTCGAGCCCTACTGGGGCCAGCTGTCGATTTCCAAGGTATACGGCGACAACCGTGAGCTGACCCACTACATCGGCATCTACGAAGACGTCACCCAGACCAAGCTGGCCCAGCAGCGCATCGAGCGCCTGGCCTACACCGACAACCTGACCAACCTGGGCAACCGCCCGGCGTTCATCCGCAGCCTGGACGAGCGCTTTGCCCGCGATGGCGAGTACTCGATGTGCCTGCTGCTGGTGGACATCGACAACTTCAAACGCATCAACGACAGCCTCGGCCACCAGACCGGCGACAAGCTGCTGATCAGCCTGGCCCGGCGCCTGCGCAACAGCCTGCACACCGGCGGTATCCTGGCGCGCTTTGCCAGTAACGAGTTCGCCGTGCTGCTGGACGACACCAGCCTGGAAGATGGCCAGGGCGTCGCCCAGCAACTGCTGCGCACCCTCGACAAACCGATGTTCGTCGACAACCAGCTGATCAACGTCACCGCCTCGGTGGGCCTGGCCTGCGCACCACTGCATGGTGCCGACCCGGCCAGCCTGATGAAGAACGCCGGCCTGGCGCTGCACAAGGCCAAGGCCAACGGCAAGCACCAGGTGCAGGTGTTTACCGAAGTGCTCAATGCCGAAGCCAGCTACAAGCTGTTCGTCGAGAACAACCTGCGTCGCGCCCTGACCCAGAACGAGCTGGAGGTGTTCTACCAGCCCAAGCTGTGCCTGCGCAGCGGCCGCCTGCTGGGGCTGGAAGCACTGCTGCGCTGGAACCACCCCGAACGCGGCATGATCCGCCCGGACCAGTTCATCAGCGTGGCGGAAGAAACCGGCCTGATCATCCCCATCGGCAAATGGGTGGTGCGCCAGTCGTGCCGCATGAGCCAGCAACTGCGCGAGGCCGGCATGGGCAACCTGCATGTGGCCATCAACCTGTCCCCCAAGCAGTTCTCCGACCCGGACCTGGTGGCGTCGATCAGCACCATCCTCGAGGAAGAAGCCCTGCCCCCGCACCTGCTGGAGCTGGAGCTGACCGAAGGCCTGCTGCTGGAGGCCACCGAAGACACCCACCGCCAGCTGGATGAGCTGAAGGCACTGGGCCTGACCCTGGCCATGGACGATTTCGGCACCGGTTATTCGTCGCTGAGCTACCTGAAGAAGTTTCCGATCGACATCCTCAAGATCGACCGCAGCTTCATCAACGAGATCCCGGACAACCAGGACGACATGGAAATCACCTCTGCGGTGGTGGCCATGGCTCACAACCTCAAGCTGAAGGTGGTGGCCGAGGGTATCGAGACGCCGGAGCAGCTGGCGTTCCTGCGCCGGCACCGCTGCGATGTGGGCCAGGGCTACCTGTTCGACCGGCCGATTCCGGGGCGCGAGCTGGCTGAACGGCTGAAGCGCTATCCGCGTGGCCCGGTGGCCTGACAGCCGCGCAAACCTCGGGCACTATAGAACCCATTCGGGCCCTATCGCCGGCAAGCCAGCTCCCACAGGGACCGCTCATATCTCAAAATCTGTGATATCCCTGTGGGAGCTGGCTTGCCGGCGATGGCCCCACCACCTATCCAACTGAATAAACACAGAGGAACGGCCATGGTCCTGCGTTCGGAAATCCTGGTGAACAAAAACGTCATGCCAACCGCGGAACAGGCCCTGCCTGGGCGCGAAACGCCAATGAAGCTGCCCGAGTTCCACTACGTATTCGAAGGCACCCCACTGCTCGGCCCCTTCTTCGAAGGCGCCATCGACTTCGCCATCTTCGGCCTGGGTTGCTTCTGGGGCGCCGAGCGCCGCTTCTGGCAGCGTGAAGGCGTGGTCAGCACAGTGGTCGGCTACGCCGGCGGCTTCACCCCCCACCCCACCTACGAAGAAGTGTGCTCGGGCCTGACCGGCCACACCGAAGTGGTGCTGGTGGTGTTCGACAAGGACAAGGTCAGCTACCGCGAGCTGCTGGCGATGTTCTGGGAGCTGCACAACCCGACCCAAGGCATGCGCCAGGGCAACGACATCGGCACCCAGTACCGCTCGGCCATCTACTGCACCAGCCCTGAACAGCTGGAACAGGCCAAGGCCAGCCGCGACGCATTCCAGGCCGAACTGAGCAAGGCCGGCTTCGGCGAGATCACCACCGAAATCGACCAGGCACCAACCGTGTACTTCGCCGAGGCCTACCACCAGCAGTACCTGGCCAAGAACCCGGACGGCTACTGCGGTATCGGCGGTACCGGCGTGTGCCTGCCACCGAGCCTGCAGGGTAACTGAAGCATGAGCACGATGACTCTATTCCACTCGCCGTTGTCGCCTTTCGTGCGCAAGGTCATGGTGGTGTTGCACGAGACCGGCCAGCTTGCGCGCGTGCAGCTGCAGCCGGTGAACATCAGCCCGGTCAGCGGTGACCCACAGCTCAACCAGGACAACCCGATCGGCAAGATCCCGGCCCTGCGCCTGGAAGACGGCACCGTGCTACATGACAGCAGGGTGATCTGCGAGTACCTCGACCTGCAGCACGTCGGCCTGCCGCTGCTGCCGCGCGAAGGCTCGGCGCGTTGGCGGCGCATGACACTGGTGTCGCAGGCCGATGCCATCATGGATGCGGCGGTGTCGAGCCGCTATGAGAGCTTCCTGCGCCCTGAAGACAAGCGCTGGGATGGTTGGCTGCAGGCACAGGGCGACAAGATCCGCCGTAGCCTGGACAATCTGGAGCAGGAGCATTTGCCCGAGTTGATGTCCGGGTTCGACCTGGCAGCGATCGGCGTGGCCTGTGCGCTGGGGTATCTGGATTTGCGCCAGCCCGAGTTTGGCTGGCGTGAACAACAGCCTGGATTGGCGGCGTGGTATGCCGAGGTGGCCAAGCGGCCATCGATGGTGGCAACAGCACCGACAGCCTGACGGGCCGCTATCGCCGGCAAGCCAGCTCCCACAGGTACTCACAGCTCTTGAATCCTGTGCTGTACCTGTGGGAGCTGGCTTGCCGGCGATTGGGCTGCAAAGCAGCCCCGCCTCACCTCGGTATCACAGGAAACAGCTGCCCGATCCTGAGTGCCAGCCACCGCCCGATCTCCCTGTCCTCCCTCATGCCGCCCTCCCCACCCGTGCCCAATCCAGCCGCCGGGTCAGCACCATGAATACCCCCAGCAGGCCGAAGCACAGCAACGAGCCCATCAACAGCGCATAGTCCTCGGCACTCAGCAGCCCGTAGAGCAGCGCATACAGCGCCGCCAACCCCACCGCAAAGCCCACCCCACGCCCCAGGCTGCGCAACACATGGCTCAGGTAGAAGCCGATCAGCAGCACACATGCCGAAGCTGACAGCCCATACGCCAAACCAAAGCCGATGTGCTCGGACAACGACAGCAACAGCAGGTAGAAGAACGCCAGCGCCACCCCCACCAGGATGTACTGCACCGGGTGCACGCTGAGGTTCTTCAGCACTTCGAACAGGAAGAAGCCGGCGAAGGTCAGGGCGATGAACAGCAAGGCGTACTTGATCGCCCGCTCGCTCTTCAGGTACTGGTCCACCGGGTCGACGAAGCTGACACCGAAGCTGCGATCGCTGAAGTCCGCACACTGCCCGGCGATGGCGCACTGGCGCAGGGCGTCTTCGAGGTTGGTGGCAAAGAACGAGGTCTGCCAGTGGGCACTGAAGCCCTGGGCGTCGATGTCGCGACGACTGGGCAGGTAGTTGCCGACGAAGCTCGGGTGCGGCCAGTTGGCGCGCAGGTCCACGGCACTGGTGCGGCCCACCGGCACCACGTGCAGCTGGCCGGTGCCTTGCAGTGCAAGATCGAAACCGTAGCTGAATTCACGCGCCTGCAGGCCGTCCAGCCCCGGCAGGCTGGCGTGCACGCCACCACGCATCCAGTCGAGCCGGGTGCCGGCTTCGAACGGCACTTTCTGCTCGCCCATGCTCAGCTCCAGGCCGTTCTCGATGCCGCGGATATCGCTGATGCCTACCACCAGGAACGGCTTGTCGAAGCGGTAGTCGTCGAAGTCCTTGTCGATACCCCAACGTTCCGGGAGCTTGAAGCGGCCACTGATACGGCCCTTGGCATGGAACAGCCGGGCCTGGTAGATGCCACGGGCGCGCAGTTCGGTGTCCACGCCCAGATCGGCGTCGAAGGTTTCCGGCAGGAAGTACAGGTGGCCGGCAATGGTGCTGGTTTCCTGGGTGCGCTCGCCGTCCTTTTCGATCCAGCGGCGCTGGTACTTGCGGTAGGGCACCACCAGCAGCGGGCCGCTGAGTTGCTGGTCGAAGCTGGCGCTCTGGGCGATATCGCGCAGCACACTGTCGCGCAGGGCCTGGCGTTCACCGATCAGGCCGCTGATCAGCAGTAGCGGGACGAGCAGCAGCAAGATCAATACGCCGATCATGCCGAGTTTGAAACCGAGGGTCTTGTTCATGGGGCCTCCTGTGGCAGTGGGCGCAGTGTCTGCGCCTTGCGTGGAGGCTTCGGGGAGATGGTGTGGAGATTGTGTGTTTTTCAAGGGCCCAATCGCCGGCAAGCCAGCTCCCACAGGTTATGCACATTGCCTGAGGCCTGCGAAAACCTGTGGGAGCTGGCTTGCCGGCGATTGGGCTGCGCAGCAGCCCCGGCAATGTCAACTGATACGCCGCACCGGCAGCCACAACCTCACCCGCACCCCACCATCGACGTTATCCACCGCCAACGCCCCGCCATGCAGCTGCATCACCTCGGCCACAAAATTAAGCCCCAACCCGGTGCTCTTGCGCCCACTCCCCGGCCGCGGCAGCGAGTAGAACCGCTCGCTCACCCGCCCAATGGCATAGGCCGGTATCGCCTGCCCCTGGTTGAACACACTCAGCGCCACCCGTTCGCCATCGCGCTCCAGGTCGAACAACAGCGCGCCTCCCTCCGGGGTGAAGTCCAACGCGTTGTCGAGCAGGTTGGCCAGCGCCTGGCGCATCAGGAACGGGTCACACAACAAGCGCAAACCAGCCGGCACCCGCTGGCGCACCTGCAAATCGGCACCTTCGATACGCGCCGCATGGGCCAACAGCAACTCGTCCACCAACGCCGCCAGCGCCACCTGCTGCTCATCCTCCAGCGCCTGCATCTGCTCGACCCGGGCCAGGTTGAGCAGGCGTTCGATCATCTGCTGCAAACGCTCGCTCTCGCGCTCGATGTTGCCGGCAAAGCGCGCCCGCTGGTCAGCCGGCATGTCATCGCCCTGCAACAGCTCGGAAGCGCCACGAATGGCCGCCAGCGGGCTTTTCAGCTCGTGTGTCAGGGTATGCACATACCGCTCGACATAGGCCTTGCCCTCCAGTTGCGTGCGCATGCGCTCGACCGCCTGGGCCAGGTGTGCCAGTTCGCCACCCTTGTAGTGCGGCAGGGCGGCACGCTCGCCCTCGCTGACCGCCTGGGCGTAGCGGGCCAGCCGGCGCAGCGAGCGCGCCAGCCACCACGACAACGCGGCACCGATCAGCAGGCCCAGGCCGATCAGCCCCAGGCCCAGGGTAAGCAAGCGCCGTTCGGAGCGGTCGATGTACGGTTGCAGCGAGCTGTTGGGCTTGGCCACTGTAACCACGCCGATGATCTTGCCATCGTCGATGATCGGTGCCCCCACGTGCATCACCGAGGTGCTTTCATCGTCGGGGTCACTGCGGGTGGAGCGGGCGCCGTACTGGCCACGCAAGGTCAGGTACACGTCATTCCACTTCGAGTAGTCCTTGCCCAGGTCCTCGCCGCTGGAGTCCAGCAGCACGGTGCCCTTGGCATCGGTGACATAGATGCGGTGGCTCACCTGGTTCTTGGCCAGGCCCCAGATCTGCGCACCCGGGCTGCGCGAGCCATAGGCCTTTAGCACTTCGGGCAGGCGGCTCTGGTTCAGGGTGCCGGCCTTGACGTCATCGTGCAGGATCTCGGCCAGCAGGTTGGCGGTGTCTACCAGCGTTTCTTCAGAGGACTGGCGCACCACCGGACGGATCTGTTCGCGCACCGTATTGAGCAGAAAGTAGCCCGCCAGCCCGACGAACAGGAAGTACACCAGGAAGATCCGGATGCCCAGGCGCATCAGGCATGGTCCGGGCTGTAGCTGTAGCCGAGGCCACGGTGGGTCTGGATCGGTTCGGCGTCGCTGGCCACCTGGCGCAGCTTGGCGCGCAGGCTCTTGATATGGCTGTCGATGGTGCGCTCGTAGCCCACGTCAGAGGCCACGCCCACGGCGTCGAGCAGCTGTTCGCGGCTGAATACCCGGTGCGGTTGCTCGAGCAGGCATTGCAGCAGGCGGAATTCGTGGCGGGTAAGGGGGAGTGGCTGGCTGCGGTAGGTGATCTGCATGCGCAAGGTGTCGAGCTGGAACAGCGTGGCCTCGACAGCGGGCTCGACCCTGGGGCCCATGCGCTTGAGGATCGCCCGTACCCGCGCCGCCACTTCACGCGGGCTGAAGGGTTTGACCACATAGTCGTCTGCGCCGATTTCCAGGCCCACCACCCGGTCGATTTCGCCATCGCGGGCGCTGAGGAACATGACCGGCACTTCGCTGAAGCGGCGCAGCTGGCGGCAGGTTTCGAAGCCACTGATATCGGGCAGGCCAATGTCGAGGATGACCAGGTCGGCCGGGCGCTGGCGCTGCTGGTCGAGGGCGGCGCTGCCCAGGGTTACCCATTCGGTGCTATGGCCGTCGGCCTGCAGGGCGTAGACCAGGGTGTCGGCGATGGCGGCTTCGTCTTCGACGATGAGGATGTGGGGCATGGCGTCCGGGCCTGTGCAGATATCTATGGCGACGCACTATTGTGTAGGAGCGGCCTTGTGTAGCGAAAGGGCCGCAGAGCGGCCCCGACAATGTCTGCATCAGCGCTGAGATCGTGGGGCTATGCGACCCATCGCAGGCAAGCCAGCTCCCACAGATACCGCGCAGCCACAAGGACACGCGCCATCCCTGTGGGAGCGGGCGTGCCCGCGAAGAGGCCGGCAAAGGTGGCTTGCGATCAGCAGTCAGGCTTGCCAGCGGTGAACTTCTTGGCCGGGTTGACCGCCGCCTTGAACTCGCGCAAAGCCTTGGAGCCCACCAGCAGCGGGTAGTTGAAGCTGCTGCGGTCCACCAGGTTGACCTCGACGGTGCGCTTCACGTCCCCCAGGCACAGCTCCAGGTCGACCACCGGGCGCTTGGAGATCTCCGGCGCATCGCCTTCCTCCTCTTCATCGGCACGGCCCTTGATCTTGCTGATGCGCGAGACCTTGTGCTCGTACACCTTGCCGTCCGAGTCCTTGGTAGCCAGGCGGAAGCGCACCCACTCGTCGCCATCACGGGTGAACAGCTCGATGTCCTTGGCCGACAGCGACGCGGTGAAGGCACCGGTATCCATCTTGGCTTTCAGGGTTTCGCCCAGTTCGGGCAGGGCTATGTTCTCGTAACGGCCATAGATTGTGGGCTCGGCGGCCATGACCGGCAGCGCCAACAACGACAACAGGGCAAGCAGAGGTTTCACAGGCAAGCTTCCTTGAGGAGGGTCAGTGCTTAGACTGCACTGGCAGGATAGGTTCGCTGTCACAAGCCTAACCAACATAATGTGAAACATTTGTCCTCGCCGCAGGGCACTGGAAATTTGGCGTAGGCCACTGCCCTGCTTATCATTGCCAACCGTTTATCTCCCACAACAAGAGTCTCTTTATGCGTCGCCTGCTGACCGGCATCCTCACTACCACCCTGCTGCTGCTCAACACCCTGGTGTTGATCTGCCCGCTGCTGGTCTTCGCCCTGCTCAAACTGGTGCTGCCGGGGCGTGGGCGTGACTATGCCTCATGGGCGGTGATGTGGGTGGCCGAGACCTGGTCGGAGATCGACAAGGCCATCTTTGCCCTGTGCATTCCTACCCAGTGGGATATCCGCGGCGTCGAGAACCTGCGCAAGGACACTTCGTACCTGGCCGTCAGCAACCACCAGACCTGGGTCGATATTCCGGCGCTGATCGAGAGCCTCAACCGCCGTACACCGTTCTTCAAGTTCTTCCTGAAGAAGGAGCTGATCTGGGTACCACTGCTGGGCCTGGCCTGGTGGGGGCTGGATTACCCGTTCATGAAGCGCTACAGCAAGGCCTTCCTGGAGAAGCACCCCGAGCTGAAGGGCAAGGACCTGGAAATCACCAAGGCTGCTTGTGAACTGTTCAAGCGCCAGCCGGTGACCGTGGTGAACTACCTGGAAGGCACACGCTTCACCGAAGCCAAGCGTCAGCAGCAGCAATCGCCGTATCGCTACCTGCTCAAGCCCAAGGCTGGTGGCGTGGCGTTCGTGCTGGCGGCATTGGGCGAGCAGCTGGATGCCTTGCTGGACGTGACCATCGTCTACCCCGGCAACAAGGCGCCGGGTTTCTGGGATTTGCTCAATGGCAGCATCAGCCGGGTGATTATCGACATTCGTGTGCGTGAACTGGACCCGATGCTGTGGGCGGGGGATTACGAGAATGATGCTGAGTTCAGGCAGACCGTGCAGGCCTGGGTGAACCAGTTGTGGGTGGAGAAGGACTTGCGGATCGAGCAGCTGCGGGCCGAAATGGGCTGAGATCTTTACTGCCTGATCCGGCCTTTTCGCGGGCTTGCCCGCTCCCACAGGATATCCACAGTTTTCGAATTCTGTGCAGGTCCTGTGGGAGCGGGCAAGCCCGCGAAGAGGCCGGAACAGGCATTACAAGAATCCGATTAAAAACCTGGCTAATAATCAGCATTAGGATTACTTCTTTGTCACACACCACCTAAGTGGATAAAAATCGACCAAAGCACAACTACAAAAAATGCTCTGGATCGAACGATGGCCAACCCACCCAGCTCTACCCCCGTCCAGCTCCGCCGTGTCCTCGGCCTGCCCGCCTTGGTGTTCTTCGGCCTGGTGTACATGGTCCCGCTGACCATCTTCACCACTTACGGCATCGTCACCGAACTTACTGGTGGCCGCACGGCCGGCGCCTATATCGTCACGCTGGTGGCCATGCTGTTCACCGCCACCTCCTACAGCTTCATGGTCAAACGCTTCCCGGTCGCGGGCTCGGCGTACTCCTACACCAACATGGCCTTCGGCCCGAACGTTGGCTTCCTGGCCGGCTGGTCGCTGCTGCTCGACTACCTGTTCCTGCCGATGATCAATTACCTGCTGATCGGCCTGTTCCTGAACATCGCCTTCCCGGCCATCCCCGCATGGTCTATCGCGCTGGCCTCGATTGCCCTGGTCACGCTGCTCAACGTGGTCGGCATTCACTCTGTGGCCAAGACCAGCAACCTGATCGTCGGCGCACAGATCGTCTTCATCGTGGTGTTCGTCGCCCTGTCCTGCCAGTCCCTGGCCGGCCAGCCGCTCGACCTGCTTTCGCCACTGCTGGGCGACGGTTCGCAGCCGGGCTTCGGCGCGCTGATGGCTGGTGCGGCGGTGCTGTGCCTGTCGTTCCTCGGCTTTGACGCTGTCTCGACCTTGGCCGAAGAATGCCGCGATGCCCGCCGCGATGTGCCACGGGCAATCATCCTCACCACCCTGTTCGCCGGCGTGCTGTTCACCGTGCTGGCTTATGTCAGCCAACTGGTACTGCCGGGCACCACCTTTGCCAATGCCGATGCGGCGGCCAATGAGGTGATGTTCAAGGCGGGCGGGCAGTTCCTGGCCAACTTCTTCACTGCGGCCTATGTGGCCGGCAGCCTGGGCTCGGCGCTGGCCTCGCAGGCGGCTGTGTCGCGCATTCTGTTCACCATGGGCCGTGACAAGGTGCTGCCGCAGCGAACGTTCGGCTACCTGTCACCGCGCTTTGGCACGCCAGTGTTCGCCATTCTGCTGGTTTCGGCGTTCTCGTTGCTGGCGTTGGTGATCGACCTGGCGACCCTTGCATCGCTGATCAGCTTTGGTGCGCTGGTGGCGTTTTCGGCAGTGAACCTGGCAGTGGTTAAGACCCACCTGGTGGACGAAGCCTCGCAGCGCAGCCTCAAAGGGCTGCTGAGCTATGGCCTGGTGCCGCTGGTGGGGTTGGGGCTGACACTGTGGCTGTGGACCAGCCTGTCGGCGCTTACCTTGGTGATTGGCCTGTGCTGGTTTGCGCTGGGTCTTGCGTACCTGGCAGTACTGACCGCCGGCTTCCGCCGCCCGGTGCGGCTGGTGGATTTTACCGAAGCGACCTGACTCGCCTTTGCGGGATACACCAATCTCATGGCCTGCGCTGGCCTTTGTAGGAGCGGCCTTGTGTCGCGAAAGGGCTGCAGAGCAGCCCCGGCTATATCTGCATCGACGCTGAAATAGTGGGGCCGCTTTGCGGCCCTCTCGCGACACAAGGCCGCTCCTACAGGTACAGCGTCAGCCTTCAAGGCTGTGATGCTGGCGAAATCCTCAGACCGAAGGCCCGGCCAACGGAGCAGGAGTGGCCCACAAACTCCCCAGATTCTGCAACAACGACCCGGCAATCCCCTGCTGCCCCAGGTACTGCAGCAGCAACGGCGCAAACTGCCCGATCATCCCGGTATCCATCCCCAGCGCCTTGAACGCATTGTCCAGGTCGCTGCGGTTTTCCACATTGTTGCCCAGCGCATTGCTCAACGCCGACTGGCTCTCGCTGTTCTTGCCCAGCAACTCACCCAGGCCACTCAAGCCGCCCAGTACATTGGCCCCGGCAAGCAGGTCCAGCCCCGGCACGGCCTTGGTCAGTTGGCCGTAGTCGTCGCTGCTCAGGTTGTTGCGCGCCAGCCCAAGCATGGCCCCTGCACCGCCCACGGCTTGCTCCGGGGTGATATTCAATTGGCTGCCCAAAGTGTTGAGCAGGTTTGCCTGCGCCTCGGGTGCCTGCACCTGGCCTTGCTGGCTTTGACTCTGGTTCTGCATGGCCGACACGGCGTTGGCGGCGTCGCTGAGGTTGAAGGCGAACACCGGGCTCGCGGCCAGGGTCATCAGGGTTGCCAGGGTGAATGCTTTCATCGGGAGGGACCTCGTCGGCCGGGATGGCCTGGGAAACGAGAGGTTTGACCGACTAATGCGCAACTTGTTCCGAGCCGTATATCGAAGGCTGCTGGATAATTACCTAGCATTTTTACCAGTTGCAATGCTCCTTCTGGCTGACGAAGCTGAGGACTCCTCCCTACCACAAGCTGGGTATAACTTATGATAACCGGCGCACCGCTATATATTTTTTACCAATCGAAGCACATTAAAAACGTCATCTACAGCAATCTACAAGTGTCAAAATTCTGCACCGCAAGTCAGTTCATAGCGGAAATACAAGCGGACTCTCTAGAAAAGCGCGCAATACCGCTGGCAGTAGACAGGCTCGGAACGGCAATTGCCGCGCCTAACAAGACAGGCATAGTAAACAATAGCTTTTCATGCTACGGACATATCGACCAAATGCACCAAAGACTATCAATTTTTGGTTTCAATGGTGAACTGCCCAATTGCAATGGAAACTACCTACTCGGTAGCTATCGTCTTTTCAGCCCGTCACTGATGCGCTTCATGTCTTTCGACAGTATTGCGCCGTTTGCGAAAGACAACATCAGTGGCTACGGTTACTGCTCTGGCGACCCAATAAACCATTCAGACCCGACCGGCCATATCAAGCTAAACTTTTTAAAATCTGTCAGAAGGTTATTCAAAAAAAACAGGCCATCCGTTTCAAATCCAGGTCTGAGTCAATCGCTACCTGAGATAGACCTGCCTGCCGAATACTCGAGACCTGAACCTTTCAACCCACTTGCAAGCAACTCGATTTCCGAACCTGTGCTCTCTCCTCTCCCAATCGCCAAGCCGAAGAGGCCTGTCTCGTATAATCCAAAGGCGGGGGTCCCATCACTTAAGGATCTTGCCAGATATGAGCCCTCAGCACCGAAACCGGTAAACCCTCTTTCCCCAATGACCGAACGTTATTTAAAAAGACTAAATCATATTGCGGAGTTCAACTACGCCGTGATGTCAGAAAGTAACGATAGGGACTTTATAAATGAGGCATTGCTATCTGGAAACAGGGCTTCTACAGAAGCAACCAGAGTACTATTCACACCTGGCTATCAGCCCTCATTAGAGAGGAAGCGACGGCTCCTGAGGGACTAACGTAATTCGGTGATAGGAAAGGAAAAGCCCCTCGACTCGAGGGGCTCTTCTTACACGGCGTTAGTTATGCCGCCCCCCACATCTTGTGCGGGTCGATCACGAACTTCTTCGGCACACCGGCATCGAACTCGCCATACCCTTCCGGCGCCTGATCCAGGTTGATCACCTGCACACCCACCACTTCGGCAATGTTGATTCGGTCCCACATGATCGCCTGCATCAGCTGGCGGTTGTACTTCATGGTCGGGGTCTGGCCGGTGTGGAAGCTGTGCGACTTGGCCCAGCCCAGGCCGAAGCGAATGCTCAGCGCGCCGATCTTGGCGGCAGCATCCACCGCACCCGGATCTTCGGTCACGTAAAGGCCCGGGATACCGATGTTGCCGGCAACGCGGGTAACCTGCATCAGCGAGTTCAGCACGGTGGCCGGGGCTTCATGCTTGGCACCTTCATGGCCATGGCCGCGGGCTTCGAAGCCGACGGCGTCGACGGCGCAGTCCACTTCCGGCTCACCGAGGATGTCGACGATCTGCTCGTGCAGTGGGGTGTCCTTGGACAGGTCGACCACTTCGAAGCCTTGGGACTTGGCGTGGGCCAGGCGGGCCGGGTTGAGGTCGCCAACGATGACGCAGGCAGCGCCCAGCAGGCGCGCCGAGGCAGCGGCAGCCAGACCGACCGGGCCGGCGCCAGCAACGTAGACGGTGCTGCCTGGGCCTACACCGGCAGTCACGGCACCGTGGTAGCCGGTCGGCAGGATATCGGACAGGCAGGTCAGGTCACGGATCTTTTCCATGGCCTTGTCGCGCTCGGGCAGTTTCAGCAGGTTGAAGTCGGCGTACGGCACCAGCACGTACTCGGCCTGGCCGCCGGTCCAGTCGCCCATGTCGACGTAACCATAGGCACCGCCAGCGCGGGCAGGGTTGACGGTGAGGCAGACACCGGTGTGCATTTCCTTGCAGGAGCGGCAGCGGCCACAGGCGACGTTGAATGGCACCGAGACCAGGTCGCCAATCTGCATGCGCTCGACGTCACGACCCTTCTCGACGATTTCACCAGTGATTTCGTGGCCCAGGACCAGGCCAACCTGGGCAGTGGTGCGGCCGCGGACCATGTGCTGGTCGGAGCCGCAGATGTTGGTGGAGACCACCTTCAGGATCACGCCGTGCTCGATCTTCTTGCCGCGTGGGTCCTGCATTTTCGGGTAGTCGATCTTCTGCACCTCGACCTTGCCGGCGCCGAGATATACCACTCCACGATTGCCAGACATGCTCTTACCTCGCTTGATTTTTATTTATGCAGCGGTGGTTGAACGCGCCGCCATCCGTGGGCGGCATGTGTTACTGGAATGCAGGGAATTGTGGGCCTGATGGGGCCGGATGCACTGACTGGGAGCGACAGGGAGATGCCTTTTAGCGGCAGGGTTGTCGTTGGAGGATATGGGGGAACGGATGGGGTGACCTGTGCCGGCCTCTTCGCGGGCTTGCCCGCTCCCACAGGTCCTGCGCTGGCTTCAAGTTCACGCTGAACCTGTGGGAGCGGGCAAGCCCGCGAAGAGGCCGGTACTGGTTATTACAGAACTACGGTCCGGTTGGCGTTGAGGAACACTCGTCGCTCGATGTGATACCCCACCGCTCGCGCCAAGGTCAGGCACTCGATGTCGCGCCCTTTGGCAATCAGGTCTTCGGGGTAATGGCTGTGGTCGACCACCTCCACGCCCTGGGCGATGATCGGGCCTTCGTCCAGGTCGTTGTTGATGTAATGCGCCGTAGCGCCAACCATCTTCACGCCCTTGTTGTACGCCTGGTGGTAAGGCTTGGCGCCTTTGAACCCTGGCAGCAACGAGTGGTGAATGTTGATCGCCCAGCCATCCAGGCGCCGGCACAGCTCTGGCGACAACACCTGCATGTAGCGCGCAAGTATCACCAGCTCGGCGCCGGTTTCCTCGATCACCTGAAGTACCTTGCGCTCTTGCCCAGGCTTGTCCTTGGGGTCGAGGGCAAAGTGGTAGTAAGGGATCTTGTGCCAGTGCGCCAGGGGTTCGAGATCGGGGTGGTTGGACACCACCGCGACCACGTCCATGGCCAGCTGACCGATACGCTGGCGATACAGCAGGTCGTTAAGGCAGTGGTCGGCCTTGGACACCATGATCACCACTTTGGGGCGGTGGTTAGGTGCGGTCAGCTCGAAGGTCATGCCGAACGCCTCGCTGCGCTCGGCAAGGCCGGCGCGGAAGCCGGCTTCATCGAAATCGTCCGGCTGGCGGAACTCCACGCGAATGAAGAAACGCCCAGACTGCCGGTCATCGAAGGAGTGGTGCTCCGTCACGTAGCAGCGCTGCTCGAAGAGGTAACGCGTCACCACGTCGACGGTGCCGAGCATGCTCGGGCAGTCGGCGGTGAGAATCCAGGTATCCGGTGCCCGACTCATGTTCTGTTCTCCTTAAGCCTCGATGCTCAGGCCGTACTCGGCCGAAGCGTCCTGCAGCCACAGCCACCAGTAGTCGGCGAAGCTGCGGCGAATCACCAGCTCCCAGGTGTCTTCGGCGGTGCGGCGAATCACCAGTTGCGACTTGGCGAACACGGTGCCGACTGCCTTGCCCACCGGGAAGTTGTTCGGGTGAACATCATAGCTGGTGGACTTCATCAGCACTTCGCGCACATTCGGGCCGCGCAGCTCCAGCAGGCTCTGCCCGCCGCTGACGTTGACTACCTGGATGTGCTGGCCTTCGAGGGCTGCGCGCAGTTTCTGCTCGACCGCCAGTTCCTGGCCGCCTGGCACGATCAGCAGCCACTCGTCGGGGCCGACCCATTGCAGCGACATTTCGTTGTTGGCGACCACGGTCAGGGCCACTGGCAGCTCCAGGCCCAGGGCCTTGTGCACGCCGGCGGCGAATTCCGGGTTGTGGCCGTCGCCACGGATGGTCAGGTGGCCGAGGAACTTGCGTTCACGCAGGGTCACGCCTGCGTTCTTGCGGCCTTTGCCAACCAGGCTGGCCAGGTCGGCGTGGTGCAGTGGCGACTGGGCCTTGGCCTCGGCGCCGGGGTTTTGCTGGAAGACGTTGATAGCGCTCATTTCTTACCTGCCTTGAATTCTTGTTCGTCGATGCGACGCAGCTTCTGTGCTGGATCTACCGGCCCTATCGCCGGCAAGCCGGCTCCCACAGGGACCTCACCAACCTTCAAAGCTGCATCGATCCTGTGGGAGCCCGGCTTGCCGGCGATGAGGCCTGGCCTGCCCCCACAGGGCCCGGAGTCAAACGTTCTGCCGCTCACCCTTCGGATCGAAGAACACCGAAGACACGATCTCCGCCTCGATCACGCTGCCATCCGCCTGCGGCGAGTAGACGCGCTCGCCCATGCGCTTGAGGCCGCCTTTGACCACACCCATGGCGAACGAGTAGCCCAGGGAGTTGGACGCGTAGCTGGAGGTGACGTGGCCAACCATATCCATCGGGATCGGCTGTTTCGGGTCGAACACCAGCTGGGCGCCTTCCGGCAGCCACTGGTTCGGGTCGACCGGCTTCAGGCCTACCAGTTGCTTGCGGTTGTCGCGCAGGCAGTCTTCGCGATTCATGCCACGCAGGCCGATCCACGAGAACGGCTTGTTACGGCCCACGCACCAGCTCATGTTCAGGTCGTCCGGGTTCATCGAGCCATCGGTGTCCTGGCCAACGATGATGAAGCCCTTCTCGGCACGCAGTACGTGCATGGTCTCGGTACCGTACGGGGTCAGGTTGTACTTCTTGCCTGCCTCGATGATCTGTTCCAGCACGCCCATGGCGTAGTTGGCCTGCACGTTGACTTCGTACGACAGCTCGCCGGTGAACGAGATACGGAACACCCGAGCCGGTACGCCGCCGACGTTGCCTTCCTTCCAGGTCATGAACGGGAAAGCTTCCTTGTCCATGTCGATGTCGGTCAGCTCGCTCAGCAGCTTGCGGCTGTTGGGGCCGGACAGGGTCATGGTGGCCCAGTGGTCGGTGACCGAGGTGAAGTACACCTTCAGTTCCGGCCATTCGGTCTGGTGGTACAGCTCCATCCACTGCAGCACACGGGCGGCACCGCCAGTGGTGGTAGTCATGATGAAGTGGTTATCGCCGACGCAGGCGGTCACGCCGTCGTCGAAGACCATGCCGTCTTCCTTGCACATCAGGCCATAGCGGGCCTTGCCCACGTCGAGCTTGGTCCAGGCGTTGGTGTAGATGCGGTTGAGGAACTCACGCGCATCCGGGCCCTGGATGTCGATCTTGCCCAGGGTCGAGGCGTCCAGCAGGCCCACGCTGTCGCGCACGGCCTTGCATTCACGGGTCACGGCGGCGTGGATGTCTTCACCGGCTTTCGGGAAGTACCATGGGCGCTTCCACTGGCCGACGTCTTCGAACTCGGCGCCATTCTTCACGTGCCAGGCATGCAGGGCGGTGAAGCGTACGGGCTCGAACAGGTGACCACAGTGACGTCCCGCTACTGCACCGAAGGTAACCGGCGTGTAGTTGGGGCGGAACATGGTGGTGCCCATTTCCGGGATGGTAATGCCGATCGAACGGGCGGCAATGGCCAGGCCGTTGATGTTGCCCAGCTTGCCCTGGTCGGTACCGAAGCCCAGCGCGGTGTAGCGTTTCACGTGCTCGACCGACTCGAAGCCTTCGCGGGTGGCCAGTTCGATGGCGGCCGCGGTGACGTCGTTCTGCTGGTCGACGAACTGCTTGGGTGCACGGGCAGTGCCCTTGTCGTGCGGCACCTGGAACAGCGCCACGGTGGCCTCTTCCTTGCGCGCAACGGTTTTCGGCAGGCTGCCGACGGTGGCCTTGAAGCCCGCTTCGGTGGCTGCGCGAACGCCGCCTTCGAAGCCATCGGCGATCACGTCGCCCAGGGCGTAGACGCCGTTGATGCCACCCACGCATTCGCGTTTCTGCGGGGCATCGCCCGGCACGAAGCCGAGGATGTCTTCACGCCATACCGGGCGACCGCCCAGGTGCGAAGCCAGGTGCACGATCGGGCTGTAGCCGCCGGAGGTGGCGATCAGGTCGCACTCGAGGGTTTCGCCTGGGCTGGTGACCTTGTGTGCCTGCACATCGATGGCGGCCACACGGGCGCCGGTGACGTGCTTGCTGCCCTTGGCCTCGATCACGGCGCTGGAGGTGAGGATGCGGATGCCTTTGGCACGAGCTTCTTCAACCAGCGAGCCACGTGGGTTATGGCGGGCGTCGGCAATGGCGACCACTTGCAGGCCGGCGTCGTGCCAGTCCAGCGCGGCGCGGTAGGCGTGGTCGTTGTTGGTCGACAGCACCAGCTTGCGGCCCGGGGCCACGCCGTAGCGGCGTACGTAGGTGGACACGGCACCGGCCAGCATGTTGCCCGGCAGGTCGTTGTTGCCGTACACCAGCGGGCGCTCGTGGGCGCCGGCAGCCAGCACCACGCGCTTGGCGCGGACGCGGTGCACGCGGTGGCGTACCTGGCCGATCGGGGCGCGGTCGCCGAGGTGGTCGGTGAGGCGCTCGTGGATGGTCAGGAAGTTATGGTCGTGGTAGCCGTTGACCGTGGCACGTGGCAGCAGGGTCACTTCCGGCAGGCTTTCCAGCTCCTTCACCACGGCGCTGACCCAATCGGCAGCAGGCTTGCCGTCGAGGGTTTCGCGGGTGTCGAGCAGGCTGCCGCCGAACTCTTCCTGCTCGTCAGCCAGGATCACGCGGGCACCGCTGCGGGCAGCGGCCAAGGCTGCGGCCAGGCCGGCAGGGCCAGCGCCGACGATCAGCACGTCGCAGTGCTGGTTCATGTAGTCGTAGCTGTCCGGGTCGTTCTGCAGCGGCGCGCGGCCAAGGCCTGCGGCTTTGCGGATGTACTTCTCGTAAGTCATCCAGAACGATTTCGGGTACATGAAGGTTTTGTAGTAGAAGCCCGGCGGCATCATGCTGCCGCCCACCTTGCCCAGGATGCCCATGACGTCGTTGTTGACGTTCGGCCAGCCGTTGGTGCTGGTAGCTACAAGACCTGCGTACAGCGCCTGCTGGGTGGCACGCACGTTGGGGATCTGGGTGGCTTCGCTGGAGCCGATCTGCAGGATGGCGTTCGGCTCCTCGGTACCGGCGGCGATGATGCCGCGTGGACGCGAATACTTGAAGCTGCGGCCGACGATGTCGACGCCGTTGGCCAGCAGTGCGGCGGCCAGGCTGTCACCGGCATAACCTTGGTAGGTCTTGCCGTTGAAAGTGAAGTTCAGGACCTTGCTGCGGTCGATACGGCCGCCGCTGGCGAGGCGATAGGTCTGGCTCATACTTTTTCCCCTTGGCCTTTGACGGTCGACGCGGCGCTGTTCTGCTTGCCGCTGGCGGTCACTTGCGGCTTCTCGCCAATCTTGTAGGTTTCCAGAATTTCGTAGGTCACGGTGTCGCGGGTGACGTTGAAATACTGGCGGCAGCCGGCAACGTGGTCCCACAGTTCGTGGTGAATACCGCGTGGGTTGTCACGGTAGAACATGTAGGTACCCCATTCCTCGTCGGAGCAGGCGTTAGGGTCCAGCGGGCGGGCGATGTGCGCCTGGCCAGAGGCGTGGAACTCTTCTTCGGAGCGCAGCTCGCCGCAGTGGGGACAGAAAATATGCAACATGACGGTGTCTCCGGTTAGTGGGCGACGGCGGCGGCGCCGTGTTCGTCGATCAGTGCGCCGTTGTAGAAACGGTCCATGGAGAACGGCGCGGCCAGTGGGTGCATTTCGCCCTTGGCCAGGCTCGCGGCGAAGACGTTGCCCGAACCCGGGGTCGCCTTGAAGCCGCCAGTACCCCAACCGCAGTTGAAGAACATGTTCTTGACCGGGGTCTTGGTGATGATCGGGCAGGCGTCCGGCGAGGTATCGACGATGCCGCCCCACTGGCGGTTCATGCGCACGCGCGAGAGGTTGGGGAACATCTCGACGATGGCCTGCAGGGTGTGCTCGATCACCGGGTACGAACCGCGCTGGCCGTAGCCGACCCAGCCGTCGATACCGGCACCGATCACCAGGTCGCCCTTGTCGGACTGGCTGATGTAGCCGTGCACGGCGTTGGACATGATCACGCTGTCGATGATCGGCTTGATCGGCTCGGATACCAGTGCTTGCAGCGGGTGCGATTCCAGCGGCAGGCGGAAGCCGGCCAGCTTGGCCATGTGCCCGGAGTTACCGGCGGTGACCACGCCGACGCGCTTGGCGCCGATGAAGCCTTTGTTGGTTTCCACACCGATGACCGCGCCGTTTTCCTTGCGGAAGCCGATCACTTCGGTCTGCTGGATCAGGTCCACGCCCAGGGCGTCGGCGGCACGGGCGAAGCCCCAGGCCACGGCGTCGTGACGCGCCACGCCGCCACGGCGCTGCACGGTGGCACCGAGGATCGGGTAGCGGGTGTTCTTCGAGCAATCCAGGTACGGGATCTCGGCCGCGACCTGGGCGGTGTTGAGCAGCTCGCCATCCACGCCGTTCAGGCGGTTGGCGCTGACCCGGCGCTCGGAGTCACGCATGTCCTGCAGGGTGTGGCACAGGTTGTACACACCGCGCTGGGAGAACATCACGTTGTAGTTGAGGTCCTGGGACAGGCCCTCCCACAGCTTCATGGCGTGCTCGTACAGGTGCGCCGACTCGTCCCACAGGTAGTTGGAACGCACGATGGTGGTGTTACGGGCGGTGTTGCCGCCGCCCAGGTAACCCTTCTCGATCACGGCAACGTTGGTGATGCCGTGTTCCTTGGCCAGGTAGTAGGCCGTGGCCAGGCCATGGCCGCCACCGCCGACGATAACCACGTCGTAGACCTTTTTAGGGGTTGGCGTGCGCCACATGCGCTGCCAGTTCTCGTGGTGGCTGAGGGAGTGCTTGAAAAGGCCGAAGCCCGAGTAACGTTGCATGGTGTGTGACTCCACTCAGCGGTAAACAGGGAAATCTGCGCACAGGGCCGCGACGTTCTTCGCCACATCGGCTTCGACGTCTGCGTCACCGAGGTTGTCGAGGATGTCGCAGATCCAGCCGGCCAGGGCCACGCACTGAGCGACCTTGAAGCCGCGGGTGGTGACGGCCGGGGTGCCGATGCGCAGGCCCGAGGTGACGAATGGCGACTGCGGGTCATTCGGCACGGCGTTCTTGTTGACGGTGATGTGCGCGCGGCCCAGGGCGGCGTCGGCATCTTTGCCGGTGAGGCCCTGGCGGATCAGGCTGACCAGGAACAGGTGGTTGTCGGTGCCACCGGAAACCACGTCGTAGCCGCGGTCGATGAACACCTGGGCCATGGCCTGGGCGTTTTCGATCACTTGTTGCTGATAGGCCTTGAATTCAGGCTCCAGCGCTTCCTTGAAGCACACGGCCTTGGCGGCGATAACGTGCATCAGCGGGCCGCCCTGGGCGCCAGGGAACACCGCGGCGTTCAGTTTCTTCTCGATCTCTTCGTTCGACTTGGCCAGGATCAGGCCGCCACGTGGGCCGCGCAGGGTCTTGTGGGTGGTGGTGGTAACCACATCGGCGAACGGGATCGGGTTCGGGTACAGGCCTGCGGCAACCAGGCCGGCTACGTGGGCCATGTCGACGAACAGCAGCGCACCGACCTTGTCGGCGATGGCGCGGAAGCGTGGGAAGTCGAGGGTCTTGGAGTAGGCCGAGAAGCCGGCAACGATCATTTTCGGCTTGTGCTCGACAGCCAGGCGCTCGACTTCGTCGTAGTCGATCAGGCCGGTGTTGGTGTCGATGCCGTATTGCACAGCGTTGTACAGCTTGCCCGAGGACGACACCTTGGCGCCGTGGGTCAGGTGGCCGCCGTGGGCCAGGCTCATGCCGAGGATGGTGTCACCAGCCTGCAGCAGGGCCAGGTAGACGGCACCGTTGGCCGAGGAGCCGGAGTGCGGCTGGACGTTGGCGTAGTCGGCACCGAACAGCTGCTTGGCGCGCTCGATGGCCAGGGCTTCTACCTTGTCCACGTGCTCGCAGCCACCGTAGTAGCGCTTGCCCGGGTAGCCTTCGGCGTACTTGTTGGTCAGGCCGCTGCCTTGGGCCTGCATCACGCGCTTGGAGGTGTAGTTTTCCGAGGCGATCAGCTCGATGTGGTCTTCCTGGCGCTGTTCTTCGGCATTCATCGCCGCCAGCAGTGCATCGTCGTAACCCTGGATCTGGTCTTGCTTGCTGAACATCGTGTATCTCCCGGCAGCGATCATTTTTTGTCGTGGGGCACTGTGGCCCTTTGTGGCGATGTTATGACTGGCCGGGGCGGGTCAGATGCCTGCGCACGCCTTGCAATGGCGCGTTTACGACATTCGTTTTGCACTGGCCTCTCTGGCCTCATCGCCGGCAAGCCGGCTCCCACAGGAATGACACTGTTCTCAAGCCCTGTGGAGTACCTGTGGGAGCCGGCTTGCCGGCGATAGGGCCAGTACAGGCACCGCTGAAGTCAGCCGATGCACCGCTTGTATAGGCATCTGCTGAATCGATGGTTTAGAGTGCTGTTCTGCGTCGTTCACAGGACAGTGTCATGACAGATAAGAGCCAACAATTCGCCAGCGACAACTATTCCGGCATCTGCCCCGAAGCCTGGGCAGCGATGGAAAAGGCCAACCATGGCCACGACCGCGCCTATGGCGACGACCAGTGGACCGAACGCGCCGCGGAATACTTCCGCAAGCTGTTCGAAACCGACTGCGAGGTGTTCTTCGCCTTCAACGGCACCGCCGCCAACTCCCTGGCCCTGGCCTCGCTGTGCCAGAGCTACCACAGCGTGATCTGCTCCGAGACCGCCCACGTCGAAACCGACGAGTGCGGTGCGCCGGAGTTCTTCTCCAACGGCTCCAAACTGCTGACCGCGCCCAGCGTCAACGGCAAGCTGACACCACAGTCGATCCGCGAAGTGGCGCTGAAGCGCCAGGACATCCACTACCCCAAGCCACGGGTGGTGACCATTACCCAGGCCACCGAGGTCGGCACCGTCTATCGCCCCGACGAGCTGAAAGCGATCAGCGCCACCTGCAAGGAGCTGGGGCTGAACCTGCACATGGACGGCGCCCGCTTCAGCAATGCCTGTTCGTTCCTGGGCTGCAGCCCGGCAGAGTTGACCTGGAAGGCCGGTGTCGATGTGCTGTGCTTTGGCGGCACCAAAAACGGCATGGCGGTGGGCGAAGCGATCCTGTTCTTCAACCGCCAACTGGCCGAGGACTTCGACTACCGCTGCAAGCAGGCCGGGCAACTGGCATCGAAGATGCGCTTCCTGTCGGCGCCTTGGGTGGGCCTGCTGGAAGATGGCGCCTGGCTGCGCCATGGCGCGCATGCCAACCATTGCGCGCAGTTGCTTGCCTCGCTGGTGAGTGACTTGCCGGGGGTGGAGCTGATGTTCCCGGTTGAGGCCAACGGGGTGTTCCTGCAAATGCCGGAACACGCGATCGAAGCACTGCGCGGCAGGGGGTGGCGGTTCTATACCTTTATTGGCAGTGGCGGGGCGCGGTTCATGTGCTCGTGGGATACCGAGGAAGAGCGGGTGCGCGAACTGGCGGCGGATATCCGCGCCATCATCGGCGCCTGACAGGCCGCATTCGCGGGCATGCCCGCTCCCACAGGAATATCGCAGCCGTCGAGAGCTGTGCAGTACCTGTGGGAGCGGGCAAGCCCGCGAAGAAGCCAACACCGCATTTGCGGGCTCGCCCGCTTCCACAGGAATATCGCAGCCGTCGAGAGCTGTGCAGTACCTGTGGGAGCGGGCAAGCCCGCGAAGAAGCCAACACTGATCTAAAGCCTGAACCCACCCATCTGCCGCGCCAGGTCCTCCGCCAAGCCACGCAGCGCCTGGCATTCCTCGCGGCACCCCTGCACCTCCGCCGCGGTCTCCCGCGCCAGGTCGGAAATCCCCTGCACCGTACGGTTGATCTCCTCGGTCACCGCCGACTGCTCTTCGGTCGCAGTAGCCACCTGATGGTTCATGTCGCTGATGTGCTCCACCTGGTCAGTGATCGCCCCCAATGACGCCCCGGTGCGCTGGCTCGACTCCACGCCGCTACCCGTCGCTTGCTGCCCCGCCTGCATCGAACTCACAGCCGAACCCGCGCCCTGCTTCAAGCGCTGGATCATCTGCTGCACTTCGTCGGTGGACAGCTGCGTGCGCCGGGCCAAAGTACGCACCTCATCGGCCACCACGGCAAACCCACGCCCCATCTCCCCTGCCCTTGCCGCTTCGATGGCGGCATTCAGCGCCAGCAGGTTGGTTTGCTCGGAAATACTACGAATCACCGCAAGAACTTCGTCGATCGAGGCTACTTCATCGGCCAGCTGGCTGACTGCATCGGCCGCCTTGCCGATATCCCCCGACATCCCCTCGATACCACGGATCGAGCGTTGCACCACTTCACGCGCCTGCAGGGCTTCGTCCCTCGCCGACTGCGAGGCCAGGGCCGCATCACCGGCATTGCGGGCAATGTCCTGCACGGTCAAACCCATTTCGTGCACGGCGGTAGCGACCATTTCGGTCATTTCCTGCTGGCGCCCGGAACGCTCGGCGGTGTTGTCCACCACTTGTGTCACCTGCTCGACCGCCAGGTGCAGCCGCTCGGAGGTGTGCAATACCTCGCCGATCAACCGGCGCTGGCTGTCGAGGAAGCGGTTGAAGCCACGCGCCAGGTCGCCCAGTTCGTCCTGGCGTGAATCGTCCAGCCGGTGGCTGAGGTCACCTGCGCCACTGCCAATCTGCACCAGCGCCGCTGTGACGCGGCGGATCGGCCGCACCAGGCCACGCGCCAGCAGCACCACCAGCAGCAGCGATACCAGGGCCACGGCACCACCGATCAGGCTGGTCAGCCATACCGCCTGGTGCATTGGCGCGTAGATTTCCTCCTCCGGCACCTCGGCCACCAGGGTCCAGTTGAGGTCGCGCAGGGGCAGGCCGAGAGCCAGGTAGCTTTCGCCGTCACGGCTGAAGCGGCTGCTGCGCAGGCCTTCGCCGCCGGTCATCAGCGCCTTGGCGGCATCCGCGCCGAGCTGTTCGGGGAGCTGGCGTTTGCCGCTGAAGGCAGCGTCCGGATGAACCTGGATCAGGCCATCGTTACGCACCAGGAAAACCTTGCCGTACTCGCCAAATTTGAAGTCATGGATCAGCTTCGACAGTTCGGTTATGCGCAGGCCCATGCCAGCCACACCGACCAGTTGGCCGTTCTTTTCCACGCGATAGTCGATGAACAGTGCGAGCTCGCCGGTGGCACCGTCGATGTCGATGTTGATCAGGCGTTCGGCACCGCTGTCGATGTAGCCGTAGAACCATTTGTCCTTGGGGTTGCTGCGGCTAAGGGTACGGTCCAGTCCATTCTCGTTGTAGTAGTGGCCGGTTTCGGTCGAGACGAACAAGGTGGTGAAGGCCTGGTTGCGCTGCTTGGCGGCGGTCAGGTATTCGATGAATGGAGCGGCCTGGGCGGGGTCTTCACCGGCGGCAAGCCAGTCGCGCAGCAGGGTGTTGCCGGCAATATCCGCCGCCGCCACCAGCGGCTGGCCGAGCATGCGCTCGATGTCGTTGCGGATGGCCTCGATGCTGGCGGGCAGCGCGGTATCGACCAGGTAGCGTTCGGTGAGGCGGTTTAGCGCCACCGTGAAAATGATGACCACCACCAGGATGCTCGCCAGCAGGGCGGCGCCCATGCTGGTGATCAACTGCCACTGGATGCTCTTGCGCCAGATACGCATGCCCTACTCTCCGCGTAATTATTGTTTTGCGGAAAGTGTATACACTTGCGTATCCAGTTAATCCAGTGATCTAGAACAACAGCGCTGATCCTGTGGGAGCGGGCATGCCCGCGAAGAATTCAACGCGGTGGCTGGCACCGCGGGTGAACCCGCTCCCACAGAGGTCGATGCAAGGCCTTATTGTTCGGCTATGGTCCGCACGATAGCGTCCACCGTGGCGTCGATCTGCGCCTGGGTACGCTCAAGCGTCTTGCGGTGCTCATCCTGCAGCTCGATCTGCCGCGAACACAGGTTCAGCGCGGCCAGCACCAGCAGCTTGTCGCCGATCAGGGTCGGGTACTGACGCTTGGTCTGGGCCAGGGCGGTGTTGAGCATCTGCACCGCCTGGG
This sequence comes from Pseudomonas sp. B13(2017), assembly GCF_002113245.1. Taxonomy (NCBI): domain Bacteria; kingdom Pseudomonadati; phylum Pseudomonadota; class Gammaproteobacteria; order Pseudomonadales; family Pseudomonadaceae; genus Pseudomonas; species Pseudomonas sp. B13(2017). Next base: position 190,264 of record NZ_NEJX01000005.1, on the reverse strand, counting down.
CCAGGGTCGCTTCCTGGCCTTCAGGCGCCTTGATCGAATAGTCGTTGCCGAGGATCGACACGACATTGATCGGCTGCGCTCGCAGTGTCATGCGCCTACGACGCCGGCGTTGGCGCGCTCGAGCAGGGCCTGCAGACGTGCGGCGGTGCTGCCGTTCTTCTCTTCCTGCTCCATCAGCGACAGCTGCAGGGTTTCGTTCTCTTCCTTGGCCTGGGCCAGTTCCTGGCCGAGGGCGGTGTTCTGCTCGGTGAGTTGAGCGTTCTTCTGCATCAGGTCGCTGACCAGTTGCTCGATTTGGTTCAGGGAAGCTTCCAGCATGGGTCTATCTCAGGTTGTTGCGAGGGGCGCACACGATAAAGAAAAGTGCGGCCCATCGCCATTAAATATCGGATTCACAAGGTGTCTAACCCGCAGATTGACAGAGGAACCACCCCCTTGTTCCGACATGGGTCAACCGCCGGTCAGGAAAAGGTTAGCAACCTCACAATTTTCGCCAACGGCACTCAAGACTGAGCAGTCACAACCGATAGCCCGGCAAGTCATGTTCTGTCGCACTTTGCGCACCCTTTTCCCTTTGCCTGGATCGTCCCTTCATGTCTCTACGTAATATGAACATCGCCCCGCGCGCGCTGCTCGGCTTCGCGCTCATCGGCCTGCTGATGCTTGGCCTCGGCATCTTCTCCCTCATCCAGATGGGCAACATCCGTCAGGCCGGCGTCGTCATCGAACAGGTCAGCGTGCCCAGCATCAAGATCCTCGACGAACTCACCGCCCTGAACCTGCGCATGCGCACCCTCTCCTACCGCCTGCTGCTCAACCGCGAGCCGGCGACCCAGCGCGAGACCCTGAGCCTGCTGGACGAGCGCAACAGCCAGATCGACCGTGCACGCCAGGCCTACCTGCCGTTGATCGGCGCCGCCGACGAACAGGCTGCGTTCGACCAGTACGGCCAGTTGCTCAACCAATACCGCCAACTTGAGTCGCGCATGCGCAGCCTGAGCCAGGCCGACCGCACCGACGAACTGCGCGACCTGCTCAACCGCGACCTGCTGGCCAACTCCGAACAGATCAACAAGGTCATGGACACCCTGGTGCGCATCAACACGGACCAGACCCGCGCCACCAACGAGAAGGCCGCCAACCAGTACGACGCTGCCTTCGCCCTGGTGATCGGCCTGCTGGTCGCCGCCACCGTGCTGACTTTCGTCTGCGCCTTGCTGCTGACCCGCAGTATCGTCAAACCGATCGAAGAAGCCCTCAAAAGCGCCGAACAGGTCGCCGACGGTGACCTGACCCACGTCATCCGCGCCGAAGGCACTGACGAAGCCGCCCGCCTGCTGCGTGCCATGGCCCGCATGCAGGACAAGCTGCGCGATACCCTGCAACAGATCGCCGGCTCCGCCACCCAGCTGGCCTCGGCGGCCGAAGAGTTGAATGCCGTCACCGACGAAAGTGCCCGCGGCCTGCAGCAGCAGAACAACGAGATTGAGCAGGCTGCCACTGCGGTAACTGAAATGACCAGCGCTGTGGAAGAAGTGGCGCGCAATGCCGTGAGCACCTCGGAAGCGTCCAGTGAAGCCAGCCGCTCCACCGGTGATGGACGTGACCTGGTGATGGAGACCGTGGGTGCCATCGAACGCATGAGTGGCGATGTGCAGGCCACTGCCAAACTGATCACTCACCTGGCCGAACAGTCGCGCGACATCGGCAAGGTGCTGGACGTGATCCGTGGCCTGGCCGACCAGACCAACCTGCTGGCGCTGAACGCCGCGATCGAGGCGGCACGTGCCGGTGAGGCGGGCCGTGGCTTTGCCGTGGTGGCTGATGAGGTGCGGGCGCTGGCTCATCGTACCCAGCAGTCGACCAGCGAGATCGAGCGGATGATCGGCAGTATTCAAGGCGGTACGGAAGAAGCGGTGGAATCGATGCGCACCAGCACCGAGCGTGCCGAATCCACCCTGAATATTGCCCGTGGCGCAGGCATGGCGCTGGACACCATTGCCGGGGCGGTGGCGCAGATCAACGAGCGTAACCTGGTGATTGCCAGCGCGGCGGAAGAGCAGGCGCAGGTGGCGCGGGAAGTGGACCGCAACCTGGTGAACATCAATGACCTGTCGGTGCAGAGTGCTACCGGGGCGCATCAGACCAGTGCGGCGAGTGCGGAGTTGTCGCGCCTTGCTGTAGACCTCAACGGCCTCGTAGCCCGTTTCCGCACCTGAAGAAGCTGGGGCCGCTTTGCGGCCCATCGCCGGCAAGCGCGGCTCCCACACCGACCGCAAGCGCAGTACCTGTGGGAGCCGCGCTTGCCGGCGATGGGCTGCAAGGCAGCCCCCTGCATACCCGGATCAGTAATCGATCCGCACATCCCCTTTCGGCACGCTGCAGCACGACAGGATGTAGCCCTCGGCTTCGTCCTCTTCGGTAATGCCGCCGTTGTGCTCCATCTCCACTTCGCCGCCCAGCTTGAGCACCTTGCAGGTGCCGCAAATGCCCATGCCGCAGGCTTTCGGGATCATCAGGCCAACCTTGGCCGCCGCCGCGTGCACGGTCTCGCCCGGGGCGATGCGGATGCTCTTCTCGCTGCCGATGAACTCCACCAGGTTGAGATCGGCCGCATCCAGTTCCGGCGCGTCGGCAGCCTGTTCGGCATGCTCCACCGCATCGGCCTTGGCCTCGGGCGGCGTCGCGCCGAACGATTCCTCGTGATAGTTCTTCATGTCGAAGCCGACCGCTTCGAGCATGCGCTTGACCGCAGTCATGTATGGCGTCGGGCCGCAGCAGAATACCACGCGGTCCATGTAGTCCGGCGCGATCAGCTCCATCAGGCGCTGGTTGAGGTAACCGCGATAACCCGCCCACGGCTCACCCAGGCCATGCTTTTCACAAATGATGTGCAGGCTGAAATTGGGGATGCGCGAGGCCATCTGCTCCAGCTCGCGGTGGTAGATGATGTCCTTCGGCGAACGGGCGCTGTGCACGAACACCATGTCGACATTGCCGTTGGTGTCGTAGAACCAGCGCGCCATCGACATGACCGGGGTGATCCCGACACCGCCCGAGAGGTAAAGCACCTTCTGCGCCGGGAAATCGATAGCATTGAACAGCCCCACCGGGCCGTGCACCGGCAGCTCGGCGCCTTCGTGCATGGTGTCGTGGAGGAAGTTGGACACCAGGCCGCCCGGTACACGCTTGACGGTGATCGAGAAGCTGTAGGGCACCGACGGTGAACTGGAGATGGTGTAGGAACGCATCACCGGCTTGCCTTCGATCTCCAGCTCCAGGGTGACGAACTGCCCCGGCTTGAAGAAGAACATGATCGGCTGATCGGCCATGAAGCAGAACGTGCGCACGTCCCAGGTCTCCTGGATGACCTTGACGCAGCGCACGATGTGGCGGCCGTTGGCCCAGGTCTGGGTAGTGACCGGATTGAGGAAGGTATCGGACATGTTCATCTCCAGCAGCCGACTATTGGCCTTTTTATGGCTTGGATAATGCGCAAGCTGAAGACGACGTACATTCCTGCCAGCGACATCGGCGTGCTTATCGCGACCAGCCCCGCGCTGCAAGGGCTGGCGCGTCGTAATTCAAATCGGCCATGTCGCCCATGGATACGGTTCATGACGCCTTCGGACGCACACTCCACGGCAAAACAACCAGCTGTTTCTTGATAAGCAGCCTTGCGGCACCACAACAACGATTAGCCACCTTTTGCCGGCCGCACACGGCCCCGAGGAATACACGATGGACGTCACCGCAACCCTGAGCCTGGGCGATCCACTGGAACCTGCACGCAAGGCCACCGCCGAGATGCTGCAGACCCGCGAGCGCACCTACTCGCTGCCCCAGCCTTTCTACACCGACGAGCGTCTGTTCCAGATCGACATGCAGGAGATCTTCCACAAGGAGTGGCTGATCGCCGGCATGACCTGCGAGATCCCGGCCAAGGGCAACTACATCACCCTGCAGATCGGCAAGAACCCGATCATCGTGGTGCGTGGCGCCGAAGGTAAGGTGCACGCCTTCCACAACGTCTGCCGCCACCGCGGTTCGCGCCTGTGCGTCAGCGACAAGGGCAAGGTGGCCAAGCTGGTCTGCCCGTACCACCAGTGGACCTACGAGCTGGACGGCCGCCTGCTGTTCGCCGGTACCGAAATGGGTGCCGACTTCGACATGAACCAGTATGGCCTGAAGCCTGTGAACGTGAAGGTCGCCGGCGGCTACATCTTCATCAGCCTGGCGGAAAACCCGCCTGCCATCGACGAGTTCCTGGCCACCCTGGACCACTACATGGAACCGTACGACATGGAAAACACCAAGGTGGCGGTACAGACCACCTTGATGGAAAAGGCCAACTGGAAGCTGGTGCTGGAAAACAACCGCGAGTGCTACCACTGCAACGGTTCGCACCCGGAGCTGCTGCAAACCCTGCTGGAATGGGACGACACCAACGACCCGCGCGCCAGCCAGGAATTCAAGGACCACGTGGCCGCCTCCGCTGCCGCCTGGGAAGCCGAGAAGATCCCGTACCTGCACAAGAGCCATGGCCTGCGTAACCGTATCGTGCGCATGCCACTGCTCAAGGGCACCGTGTCGATGACCATGGACGGCAAGCAGGCCTGCCAGAAGCTGATGGGGCGTATCCAGAACCCGGACCTGGGCTCGATGCGCATCCTGCACCTGCCGCACTCCTGGAACCACTGCATGGGCGACCACATGATCGTGTTCACCGTGTGGCCGATCAGCGCCCAGGAAACCATGGTCACTACCAAGTGGCTGGTGCACAAGGATGCCGTGGAGGGTGTGGACTACAACCCCGAGAACATGCGCAAGGTGTGGGACGCCACCAACGACCAGGACCGTCGCCTGGCCGAGGAAAACCAGCGTGGTATCAACTCCACCGCTTACCAGCCTGGGCCATACTCGAAAACCTACGAGTTTGGCGTGGTCAACTTCATTGACTGGTACAGCCAGCGCTTGCTGAACAACCTGGGGGCAGAGCCGGCGGCGTATCTGAAGGAAGTTCAGGCGCAGTGATACACGCCAACCAAGCCTGTGGATAATTCACAGGCTTGGTTTTCTGACTAGACTTCCCGGATATCCTGTAGGGATGGTGCGAGATCTGGAACAGTCGATGAGGAACTCTTCCCGCTGATCTCTTCGAGTTCGTGCTCGATCGTATAAACCGATCCTACCGCTTTCCTTGGTGAGCCGCTTGGCGGCGCCACCCTGCGCTTCTTTTTCTTAACTTGCACCTTGAAAATCGTTCTCAAATTCGATCTGAAGTTTTTCTTGGTACCGTGCCAAAGCGCTGATCGCTTATCCCATAATGATTTAGCCAGACGGATACCTGCACCAGTCATCAGCAGTCCGGTTCCTGCGGCAGAGACATAGGGAGCTGCACCAACTCCGGCGAGCCCAAGACCAGCACCTACGACGCTAGTACCAGACCCCGCTAGTGCCATGCGCGAGGCATTTGTCGCAAGGCCGCCTTTTGGGGGTGGGCCGAGCATGATTGCCAACGGCGAAACCACATGCAAAATTGCTGTCAGAGCGCGCTGCGCCTGCGGCAACCATAAAGGAATGGAGCCACTGGGATCGTGGCGGTTTACAGGGTCGCCTTTACAATACATGTACACATTGAGCCCGCCTTCACCGAACGGGCTGTATTCATCTGGCGACTGTAAACGCATGAGCTTCGGATTGTACTGGCGATGACCATTACCCAAAGGGTAGCAACCTGTCAGGGGATCTATCGGCTCGCCACAGAACGCACTTATCGGTCCGCCCTGGATAGCGAAATACCCGTAGGCCGTGTACACCCTACCGATGCTATCCAACCCGCTGAGAACAGAACGCTGCCTGTCGACTGCCAGCAAAAGCACCAAACTCATAGCGAAACCTCTAAAAGGCCTGCCTTGATCCTAAGAGCATTGAAATCGATACGAAACTGGCAAAAATGACGGGTAGCTATTAGTTATCCCGAGGCTTACACACAGCCAACGTGGAAAATGCTCGCCGACGGTGTTTCGCTATCTGGTATCGCAAATTGAACATTTTTTGATCAAACCTTTGAAAGCCTTGCTAATAAAGGCTTGGCGGCCTCCGCGAACACTTTGTCCACAGAGACACCAACAGAGTTTGTGGGCAACCAATGGATGTTCTTCGATCGAGCCGTGGATAAGCGACTCAAGAGCATGATTTCCGAAGAAAGAGAAGACCTCACCCGGACTTGATCATTTTTTGAGCAAGTGTACCGAGGCCCTTAAATATAAGGCCTACAGGCGCTATCAAACAGATTATCCACAGACCGGCTAACAGCGATTGTGGGCAAAATCAGGAGGGTACTGCCGCGCGTTGCATGCGAAGGCAGGGATAAGACTGGTTGTTTTTTGACCATAATCTTGGAGGCCCCGTCATACAAGGGCTGCGGCCATGCGCCAACACTTTATCCACACCTTGGCGAACAGATTCGGTGGGCAAAAGCGCTCGGTGGATGCTGTGTATTGAATGTAGGAGCGGCCTTGTGTCGCGATGGGCCGCAGCGCGGCCCCAGGATCTCGACTACGAGTCAAGATTACCGGGGCTGCTGCGCAGCCCATCGCGACGCAAGGCCGCTCCTACACCGGGACCGCGTGAGGCTCTAGCGCAGCACGCCCTCTTCCACCAGCAGCTTGAGGATGGCCTCGGCACCTTCCTGTGGAGAAACGTCCTTCAACACCTTGCCACCGCCGCCACTGGCCTTGGCCGTGGCCGCCTTCATCCGGTCGGCACCGCTCTTGGCCTTGATCACCTTCAGCCGCTTGGGCCGCGGGCGGGCTGGTTGCAGTTCGGCTTCGGCCAGCAGTTCGTCTTCGACGATAGCCACGTTGCGTGCCGCCAACACACCCCGACGCGCCGGCCCGAAAGCACTCTGGCGCGGCTTGGGCGCGGCGTTATCCACAGTCGCCAGCAACGGCAGGCGCACCTTCAGCCGACGCCGCTGACCGCGCGGCAGCGCCTGCAATACCTGGGCGGTGCCGTTGTCGATCGACTCCACTTCAGCCAACCCCACAATCAGTGGCCAGCCGAGCTTTTCGGCCAGCAGGAACGGCAACATGCCCGACCCTTCGCCGGTCTCGGCCTGGCTACCGGTCAGCACCAGCTGTGCCCCGGCATCGCGCAGGTAATCCCCGAGCACGCCCAGCACGTCGGCACCGGCCGGCTGCTCCAGCACATCCAGATGGTCCAGGCCCATCCCCAGGTAGGCGCGCAACGCCTCTTCCCGTGGGTCGCCGGCATGCACCACCTGCAAGTTATCCCCAGCCAGCTGCAAACCCAGCTCCACGGCGCGCGCATCCTGCTCGGCGCGGCGAGCGCGTCCGGAGCTGGGGTGGGCACCGATGGAAACCAGGCTGATCACTTTCGTACTCATGCTCGTGCCCTTATGCCGCGTCGCGCTGGCCGCCGCTGCGGTAGTTGTCCACAGCCTCGATCAGTGCCTGGAGAATCGCCGAACTGTCGCCAATTACCGACAGGTCGGCCCGTTTGATCATGTCGCAGCCCGGGTCCATGTTGATCGCAACCACCTTGTCACAGGCGCCGATGCCCTGCAGGTGCTGGATCGCGCCCGAGATACCCACAGCCACGTAGACCCGCGCGGTAACCCAGGTACCGGTGGCACCCACCTGGCGGTTGCGCGGCATGAAGCCGTCGTCCACCGCCACCCGCGAGGCGCCTTCGGTGGCGCCAAGGGCCGCGGTGGCCTTGTGATACAGGTCCCAGTCCTTGACCCCGTTGCCGCCCGAGACGATGAACTCGGCTTCGGCCATGGCAATGGTGGCCGGGTCCACGGCCACCGAGCCGAGGTCTTCGATGCGCGACAGGCTGCGCGCCACGCTTGTGGACAACTCCACGGGCAACGCTTCGTGACGGGTTTCGCTGACCGGCTCGGCGCACTCGGCCGCCGCCAGGATCAAGCGTGGTACGGCGCGCTGCAGGTCTTGCTGGCCGGCACCGGCACGGCCGATGCACTGGCCGTCCTTGACCTGCCATACCCGCGTCGCCGGGCGCTCGCCCAGTGCCGCGCCCAGGCGCCGGCCCAGTTCGCCACCACCGGTGCGGCTGTCGGGCAGCAGCCAGTGGCGCGGAGTGAACTGGTTATCCACAGCCCGCAGGCCTTGTACCAGTTGCTCCGGTGCATAACCTTCGAAAGCCTCGCCTTCGATGACCAGCAGGCGGTCGACCCCGGCTGTGGAAAAGTTGCTTTCCTTGTGCTCGCCAAACACCACTGCCAGCACTGCACCGTCGCTGCCGGCCAGGCTGTGGGCCAGGCCGAGCAGGTCGCGGTCGTGGCTGCTCAGGCGGCCACCGACCATGTCCGGCACCACGGCAATGTAGAACGCCGGCGCCGGCACCTGGTGCAGCGGCAGCTTGACCTCGGCCGCCGCCGTACGTCGCCCGCCCACGGCGGTGCCCTGCTGGGCGCCGCTGCGGTCGATGCGCTTGATGCCGGCCGGGCCGATGAAGCCTGCGGCAATCGCGTGGGGGTTCTTGCGGATGAGGCCGTTGGGCCCCATCCAGCTGGTCTGCTGCGTCTGCATCGCTGCATGCAGCGGGTGCAGACGGTTACGGGCGATCCACTCGGCGCGTGGGTCGCGGCGGATAATGTCGCTCATCAGTGCACCTCCGCAGGTTCACGTTTGGCCGTTTGCGGCTTTGGGGCAGAGGGCGCGTCCTCTTCGATCAGCACGTCGGCCACCAGTTCGGCCAGGTCCTTGATCTGCGGGCGCGGTTCGACCACACCTTCGAGCATGGCGGTGCACTGTGGGCAACCCACAGCTACCAGCTCGGCCTCGGTCTCGCGGATGTCGTCCATGCGCATGTCCGGGATACGCTGCTTGCCAGGGATGTCGGTGATCGGCGCACCGCCACCACCGCCGCAGCAACGGGAACGGAAGCCCGAGCGCTGCATCTCGCGCACTTCGATACCCAGGGCCTTGAGCACGGCACGCGGAGCTTCGTACTCACCGTTGTAACGGCCCAGGTAGCACGGGTCGTGGTAGGTGACGCTGCCGCCCTTGTGCTGGCCGAGGTTGAGCTTGTTGGCCTCGATCAGTTCGGCGATGTAGGTGCTGTGGTGCTGCACCTGATAGTCGCCACCCAGGGCGCCGTACTCGTTCTTCAGCACATGGAAGCTGTGCGGGTCGCAGGTGACGATGCGCTGGAACTTGTACTTGGCCAGGGTCTGGATATTGCGTTTGGCCAGTTGCTGGAAGGTCGCTTCATCGCCCAGACGGCGCGCCACGTCGCCGCTGTCGCGCTCTTCCAGGCCGAGCACGGCAAAGTCCACGCCCGAAGCCTTGAGCACTTTGACGAACGAGCGCAGGGTGCGCTGGTTGCGCATGTCGAAGGCACCGTCACCGACCCAGAACAGTACCTCGGTGGTTTTCACCTCCGACAGCAGTTGCAGGTTGAGGTCGGCGGCCCAGTTCATGCGCCCGCCAGGGGCGAAGCCGCCCGGGTTGTCGGTAGCGATCAGGTTGTCCAGCACTTCGGCGCCCTTGTTCGGGGTGGCGCCTTTTTCCAGGGTGAGGTGACGGCGCATGTCAACGATGGCATCGACGTGCTCGATCATCATCGGGCATTCCTCGACGCAGGCACGGCAGGTGGTGCACGACCACAGCGTTTCGGCGTCGACCAGGCCATTGACGATCGGCTGGTGCGGGTGGCCGCCATGCTCACCGATCGGTTTGCCCGGGTATGGGCTGCCGGCGAACTGCGCGTCGGTGCCACCGGCCAGGCCGATTACCATGTCCTGGATGAGCTTTTTCGGGTTCAGCGGCTGGCCGGCGGCAAAGGCCGGGCACATGGCTTCGCATTTACCGCACTGCACGCAGGCATCGAAGCCCAGCAGCTGGTTCCAGGTGAAGTCCACCGGCTTTTCCACGCCCAGCGGCGCGTTCGGGTCTTCCAGGTCCAGCGGCTTGAGGCCGGTGGAGCGGCCGCCGCCGAAGCGTTCGGCGCGGCGGTGCCAGGCCAGGTGCAGGGCACCAGCGAAGGCGTGTTTCATCGGGCCGCCCCAGGTCATGCCGAAGAACAGCTCCGACACGCCCCACAGCACGCCCAGACCGAGAATGCCCACCATCACCCAGCCACCGGTGTTGGCCGGCAGGATGCCGGCGACCGGCAAGGTGGCGATGAAGAAGCTCACGGCAAACGCCAGCAGGCTCTTCGGCAGGCGCATCCACGGGCCCTTGGACAGGCGCGAAGGCGGGTTGAGGCGGCGCTTGAAGACGAAGATGGCGCCGCTGAACATGATCACCGTGGCCACCAGCAACGCGTAGCCGAGGATCTTGCTCTGCAGGCCGAAGCCGTGCACCAGGATCGCCAGCACGGCCGACAGCACGAAGCCGCCAGCGGTGGCCACGTGGGTCTTGGACATGTACTTGTCGCGCTCGACGACATGGTGCAGGTCCACCAGGTAGCGGCGCGGCATGGCCAGCAGGCCGCCGATCAGGTTGACCTTGGACGGCCGGCCACGCCGCCACATGCGCACCCGGCGCAGGGCGCCGAGCACTGCCAGGCCAAGGGCAGCGAACAGCAGGATAGGTAGAAGGGTGTTCAACATGGGAGGCTCCCACAACAGCTGGATTCTTGCGCCACTCTGAAGGTGGGATTGGCCCCTTGTGGGAGCGGGTTTACCCGCGAATGCGTCAGATCAGACAACTCTGTTGCTTGTGCTGACGCTTTCGCGGGTGAACCCGCTCCCACAGGGACCGCGCCCGGTGGCGACGATTTTTCTCGATCAGAAGTCCTTGCACAGGCGCAAGGCGTCGTAGATCGCCGCATGCACGTTGCGCTGGGCCACGCAGTCGCCGATGCGGTACAGCAGGTAGCCTTCGCCCGGCTGGCTGAGGATCGGCTGTGGCTTGATGGCGAACAGTGCCTCCACGTCGATCTGGCCTTTGTTGCGCGAACCTTCCTTCAGTGCGTAGTACAGCTGCTCGTCAGGACGCACGCCGTTCTCCACCACCACCTGGTCGACCACGCGCTCTTCCTTGGCGCCGGTGTATTCGTTTTCCAGCACCGCCACCAGCTTGTCGCCTTCGCGGTAGACCTTTTCCAGCATCATGTCGCCGGTCATGATCACTTCTTTCGGGTACATGCTGCGGTAGTAGGTCGGGAAGGTAGTACCGCCCATGGCCACACCCGGCTTGATGTCGTCAGTGACAATCTCGACCTGGCTGCCCTTGTCGGCGATGAAGTCAGCCACCGACATGCCGGTGAACTCGCAGATGGTGTCGTACACCAGCACGTTCTTGCCCGGCGCAACCTTGCCGTCGAGCACGTCCCAGCTGCTGACTACCAGCCCTTCGGCGGCGCCCCAGTGCTCGTTCTGCTCCAGGAAGGAATGCCCACCCACCGCCAGCACGATGATGTCCGGGCGCAGGTCCTGGATGGCAGCCACGTCGGCGGCGGTGCCCAGGCGCAGGTCTACCTTCAGGCGCGCCAGCTCCAGCTGGTACCAGCGGGTGATACCGGCAATCTGGTCGCGCTGCGGGGCCTTGGCGGCGATGGTGATCTGCCCGCCGATCTGCTCCTTCTTCTCGAACAGGGTCACGTCGTGGCCACGTTCGGCAGCCACGCGGGCCGCTTCCATGCCGGCCGGGCCGGCGCCAACCACCACCACCTTGCGCTTGGCACCGGTGGTCTTCTCGATGATGTGCGGCACGCCCATGTATTCACGGGAGGTCGCGGCGTTCTGGATGCACAGTACATCCAGGCCCTGGTACTGGCGGTCGATGCAGTAGTTGGCACCGACGCACTGCTTGATCTGGTCGATCTGGCCCATCTTGATCTTCGCGATCAGGTGCGGGTCAGCCATGTGCGCACGGGTCATGCCGACCATGTCCACGTAGCCGCCTTCGAGGATACGCGTGGCCTGGTTCGGGTCCTTGATGTTCTGCGCGTGCAGCACCGGAACCTTGACCACTTCCTTGATGCCGGCCGCCAGGTGCAGGAACGGCTCCGGCGGGTAGCTCATGTTCGGGATGACGTTGGCCAGGGTGTTGTGGGTGTCGCAACCCGAACCGACCACGCCGATGAAGTCGAGCATGCCAGTGGCGTCGTAGTAGGCAGCGATCTGCTTCATGTCCTCGTGGCTGAGGCCATCGGGGTGGAACTCGTCGCCACAGATACGCATGCCCACGCAGAAGTCGTCACCGACTTCGGCGCGCACGGCCTTCAGTACTTCCAGGCCGAACTTCATGCGGCCTTCGAAGGTACCGCCCCATTCGTCGGTACGCTTGTTGACCCGCGGGCTCCAGAACTGGTCGATCATGTGCTGGTGCACGGCCGACAGTTCCACGCCGTCCAGGCCACCTTCCTTGGCGCGGCGGGCAGCTTGCGCGTAGTTGCCGATCACGCGCCAGATCTCTTCCACCTCGATGGTCTTGCAGGTGGCGCGGTGCACGGGTTCACGGATACCCGACGGCGACATCAGGGTCGGCCAGTTGAAGCCGTCCCAGCGCGAGCGACGGCCCATGTGGGTAATCTGGATCATGATCTTGGCGCCATGCTTGTGCATGGCGTCGGCCAGGTTCTGGAAGTGCGGGATGATGCGGTCGGTCGACAGGTTGACCGACGCCCACCACTCCTGCGGGCTGTCGATGGCCACCACCGACGAGCCGCCACAGATCGCCAGGCCGATACCGCCCTTGGCCTTTTCTTCGTAGTACTTCACGTAGCGGTCGGTCGTCATGCCGCCGTCAGTGGCGTAGACCTCGGCGTGCGCGGTGCTGAGCACACGGTTGCGGATGGTCAGTTTGCCGATCTGGATCGGCTGGAACATTGCTTCGAATGCCATGACGCTATCTCCGGCTTACAACGGCTTTGTAACGAACAGGCCATCTTCGTGGCCTTCTTCCGACCCGCCATAGACCTGTTCGGCCACAGTGCGGATCGAGCTGCCGCGGGCGGCGAGAATCTGGTCCATGGCGCCGGCGAACCAGCCGGTGAACATGTAGTCGACCTTGCGGCCGCACTTGCCATAGACGTACACGAACGCGGAGTGCTTGAGCTTGACGCTGCAGGTGCCCTTGTCGAGGTCGATGTCCTGGATTTCGAACAGGCCCCAGCCACGCTGGCTCAGGCGCTTCATGTAGTGTTCGAACACCGCCACGCCTTCCAGGCCGTGGCACTCGGCTTCTTTTTCACACCAGTGCCAGGCGGACTTGTAGCCGGCCTTGTAGAGGATCTCGGCGTACTTGTCGGCGCCCAGGACTTCTTCGATGCCCATGTGGTTGTTGACGAAGAAATGGCGCGGCACATACAGCATCGGCAAGGCGTCGCTGGTCCAGACACCGGTCTCGCTGTCTACTTCGATTGGCAATTGCGGGGCGATCTTGGCCATGGAAACTCAACTCCATAAAATTTTTTATTGGGATGCCCCGGCGTTGCTGGCAGGGGCTTTCAGGCTTGGAGAGCGGCTTACTCGCCCCACACGTCCTTGAGGACGTTGACCCAGTTCTCACCCATGATCTTGCGCACCACGCGCTCGGAGTGGCCGCGCTTGAGCAAGGTTTCGGTGAGGTTGGGGAATTCGCCCACAGTGCGGATGCCCAGCGGGTTGATGATCTTGCCGAAGTTGGTCAGGCGACGGGCGTAGCCCTTGTCGTGGGTCAGGTACTCGAAGAAGTCCTGGCCGTGGCCCTGGGTGAAGTCGGTACCGATACCGATGGCGTCTTCACCGACGATGTTCATGGTGTACTCGATGGCTTCGGCGTAGTCGTCGATGGTGGAATCGATGCCCTTGGCCAGGAACGGCGCGAACATGGTCACGCCGACGAAACCGCCGTGGTCGGCGATGAACTTCAGCTCTTCGTCCGACTTGTTGCGCGGGTGCTCTTTCAGGCCCGAAGGCAGGCAGTGCGAGTAGCAGACCGGCTTTTTCGACTCGAGGATGACTTCTTCGGAGGTCTTGGAGCCGACGTGGGACAGGTCGCACATGATGCCGACGCGGTTCATTTCGGCAACGATCTCGCGGCCGAAGCCCGACAGGCCGCCGTCACGTTCGTAGCAGCCGGTACCGACCAGGTTCTGGGTGTTGTAGCACATCTGCACGATGCCCACGCCCAGCTGCTTGAACACGTCGACGTAGGCGATCTGGTCTTCGAAGGCATGGGCGTTCTGGAAGCCGAAGAGGATGCCGGTCTTGCCCAGCTCCTTGGCCTTGCGGATGTCGGCGGTGGTGCGTACCGGCATCACCAGGTCGCTGTTATCGCGGATCAGCTTCTGGCTGGCGGCGATGTTGTCGACGGTAGCCTTGAAGCCTTCCCAGACCGACACCGTGCAGTTGGCCGCAGTCAGCCCGCCTTTGCGCATGTCCTCGAACAGCTCGCGGTTCCATTTGGCAATGATCAGGCCGTCGATGACGATGCTGTCGGCGTGAAGTTCGGCTGGGCTCATCAGGCTGTCCCCTTTTATTGAATGGGTTTGCGCCAAACCTTATTGCCGGCGCTTTGGGGCCAGCATATGCCTGTGCCCAAAGGCGCCCCGATGCAAAAACGACAGGGGGTTTGCCGAAAGCGTCAATGCGCGACATCGCGCCCTCTGGCGCGCCGTCTGGCGATGAGAGACAGTCTCGATAACGACATTTCCGGCCGTTTCATGAACATTTCTTCAGGGAGCTATCGTCTTGTCGGCGGCTGAGCGAGAATCCAGCCGATTCGTCAGCCTTGTTGAGGAGAAAACGGATGAAATCAATGGCATGGCTGGTATTGCTGGCTGTCGTATCGGGCGCCCAGGCCGGCGAGGAAGAAAGCACCCCGTGCGACAACGTCGAGACCGACCAGCAGACATTCGCTTGCGCGGCGTTCAACAAGCAGACGGCCGAGCGTGAACTTAAGTCGGCGTATGACGACCTGATACAGCGCATTCGCGACCAGTACGCCGACGAAGGCGACAAGGCAGACGCCTTGGCCGGGCGGATGGAGGCGGCCGAGAAACTGTGGACGCAACTGCGCGATGCCGACTGCAAGGTCGAAACCTATGCCGAGAAACCGGGCAGCAAGGCGTTCGAAGCAGCGTGGAACACCTGCGTGGCACAACGCAGTGATGACCGCTCGGAGTACCTGCAGTCCATCGGCCAGCAGTAAGGGAGTTCCTCGGCAGGAAAGGCTTTCGGCTTATCTGTCTTGACGATCCGAACCAAAGTGCGTCCCCGGCGCCTCACCCGAGGTGCCGATGATGAACTCGATCGGAAACCAAGACATGACCTCTACTATCAGCAAGACCGACATGAACAGCGCCATTGCCGCCCTGAAGAAAGAAGGCGAAGAACGCGCCGTCATGGTTGCCAACACCGTCTGCATCTTTGCCCCGGATGTACCTGCCAGCGTTGCCGAAGACGTGCTCGATGGCATGCGCTTGATGAACCTGTCGGCAAACAAGAAGTTCGACAAGGAAACCCAGCAGCGCGAGTGGTACAACTTCTACAACGACGGCCTGGGCAAGTTCGGCTGGACGCTGACCGGCGCCGCCCATGTCGAGGAGGCAATCGACAAGGACACCCACACGCTGGCCACCCTGGTGCCGCAGATCGTCACCGTCCAGATCGGCGCCAGCCATCGCCTGAGCCGCTGTGTAAAACGTTCCTTCGAAGTGATCGTGCAAACACCCAAGGCGCAGCAACTGCTCGAAGAAAGCAGCGTGAGCGTTTCGGGCAAATCCAGCACCATCCAGATTTCGGCCTGCGAGATGACACCGCAAGGCCTGCCGATCATGCACATGACCAGCGTTCAGCTGAGCTATGACAAGGCCGAGAAAGCCGCAGGGTCCGCTGGCCGCATCATCGACAAGTCGAATACCCGTGTATACCGGGCCTCGCAACAGGGCTCGTTCAGTGTTCGCCACTTCGACGCCATGCGCGAAGCCGTCAGGATGAAGTTGGCCAGCCAGGCGTTCGACATCCTGGCGCTGGAACTCTGACCTGCACCTGGCGCCGCCCAGCGGCGCCAGGCTCCCCTTCCTACGCCTGCAACGAGGACCACAAGCATGCCCACCAAACCCGCCAACCAACCCTGGGAAGACCTTCATGCCTGCCTGCGCCTGGCGCAACTAGAGGCCAACCAGGCTCACGATCGCCAACAGGATGGCCAGCGTTGGTTCAACCGTTTTCTGCTTGGCCTGGAAAACAGCGGTGTCGAACTGATCGAACGGACAACGAAAAGCATCAACTGCGTACCCACGGATGCTGTGTTTCAAGACGTCTTCAACGGCTGGATTCCAGCGCCCCAGCGTCGCAACCTCAAGCTCGAGCGGGTTGCCAAGGACATACTGGATGGTTTGAAACAACCAGACCTCGCCCTGCTGCGCAGCACTTCGGCCAGCTCGCACCTGCGCATCGAATTTGATCTGGATGACAGCGGCAGCCCGCTGGCGATCGTCTTCAACCTGTGCTGTTCGACCGACCCGGATGCCCCACGTACGCGCCTTGCCCTGCAACTGGACCACATGGGCGCGAAACTCGACGCCCGGGCTTTCGAGGCGCGGCGAGCACAGGTCGAAAGCCGCCTCCAGGAGCTATCAGACCTAGATCAATTCTGATCCGGCAGCTGCGGCTTGAGCGCCTGACGTTCTTCACGCGGACAGCGCCCAAAGCGTCTTTTGTACCGGCGGGTGAAGTACGACGGCAGCTCGAAACCACATGCCACGCTGACCTGCGTGATACTCATCTGCGTCTGGCACAGCAGCTGACGCGCCTTGTCCAGACGCAGGTCAAGATAGAAGCCACTGGGCGTATCATTCAGGTACAAGCGAAACAAGCGCTCCAGTTGACGCCTGGTGATCATGGCACGGGCGGCCAGCTCCAATGTGCTCAACGGTGGCTCGGTGTGCTTTTCCATCTCGCCGATCACCTGCACCAGCTTGCGGTTGCTGATGCCATAGCGAGAGGCGATCTGCATCCGCTGATGATCCTGCCGCGGCCGAATACGGCCCAACACGAATTGCTCCGAAACCTGCACCGCCAGCTCGCTGCCATGGGATTGCGCAATCAGGTCGAGCATCAGGTCGATCGAGGCAGTACCGCCCGCACAGGTGATGCGCCGCCGGTCGATTTCGAACAGTTCCTGGGTGGCCTGCAGGCTCGGGTAATTCTCCTTGAACGCCTCCAGCGCCTCCCAGTGCACGGTGGCGCGGTGGCCGTCGAGCAGGCCGGCCTCGGCCAGCACCACCGCGCCGGTATCGATGCCACCCAGAACCACCCCCTCATGATCCAGGCGGCGTAGCGCCTGCTGCAGCGCCGGCCCATAACAGGCCAATGGCTCGAAACCGGCGACGATCAGCAGGATGCCGCCAGGTTCGCCCGCCGCCAGCGCTGCATCGGCGTTCACCGACATGCCATTGCTGGCCTGCACCGCCCCACCGTCCAGGCTCAATACCTGCCAGCGATACAACGGGCCCTTGAAGCGGTTGGCCACCCGCAGTGGCTCCAGGGCACTGATGAAACCCATGGCCGAGAATCCGGGCAACAACAGGAAGTGAATGATTTGCGGCATTGCATGCTCCACGGCAAAGGTGGTCGCCTCCGTGCAAATGTTGGTCGCCAGGGTGCGATTTTCCACCCTGACAGCAGCGTAGCTTCTTCATACGACCCAGAGAGGTCGAACCCCAATAACAATATGCACTGCCGATGGAGAGCCACCATGCACAGCTTGATCCGCCGCAGCCTGTTGACCCTTGCCCTGAGCAGCATCGCCACTTCCCCACTATTCGCCGCCGAGCCTGCGGCCTGCAAGAACGTCCGTCTGGGCGTGGTCAACTGGACCGATGTCATCGCCACCAGCGCCATGGCCCAGGTGCTGCTCGATGGCCTTGGCTACCAGACCAAGCAGACCAGCGCCTCGCAGCAGATCATCTTCGCCGGCATCCGCGACAAACGCCTGGACATGTTCCTGGGTTACTGGAACCCGATCATGACCCAGACCATCACCCCGTTCGTCGACGCCAAGCAGGTCAAGGTGCTCGACAAACCCAGCCTGGAAGACGCCCGCGCCACCCTGGCGGTGCCCAAGTACCTGGCCGACAAGGGCCTGAAGACCTTCGCCGACATCCACAAGTTCGAAAAGGAACTGGGCGGGAAAATATACGGCATCGAACCGGGTTCCGGCGCCAACACCCAGATCAAGGCGATGATCGCCAAGAACCAGTTCGGCCTGGGCAAGTTCCAGCTGGTCGAGTCCAGCGAGGCCGGCATGCTCGCCGCCGTCGATCGCGCGGTGCGGCGCAACGAAGCCGTGGTGTTCTTTGGCTGGGCACCGCACCCGATGAACGTGAATATCGACATGGTCTACCTGGGCGACAGCCAGGACGCCCTGGGCCCTGACGAAGGCCGCGCGACAGTGTGGACGGTGACCGCGCCGGACTACGCCGAACGCTGCCCCAACGCCCATCGCCTGCTGGCCAACCTGAACTTCAGCGCCGAGGACGAGAGCCGCATGATGCAGCCGCTGCTCGACCACAAGGATGCGCTGGAATCGGCCCGCCAGTGGCTCAAGGACCACCCCGAGGACAAGGCCCGCTGGCTGGAGGGTGTGACCACCTTCGATGGCAAGCCGGCTGCCGACAACCTCAACCTCACTGCCAACTGACAGGCCCCTTTCGCAGCACAAGGCTGCTCCTACAGGTACAGCGCAAAGGTCAAGGTCTGCGCAGACCCTGTGGGAGCGGGCGTGCCCGCGAAAAGGCCACAACGGTTACCACAAGGAACCAAGCCATGAACCACGACGTCATCATCACCTGCGCCCTCACCGGCGCCGGCGACACCGCCTCGAAAAGCCACCTTGTTCCAGTCACCCCCAAGCAGATCGCCGATTCTGCCGTAGAGGCCGCCAAAGCCGGCGCCACCGTGGTCCACTGCCACGTGCGCGACCCGCAAACCGGCCGCTTCAGCCGTGACGTGGCGCTGTATCGCGAAGTCATGGAACGCATCCGCGAAGCCGACGTGGACATCATCGTCAACCTTACCGCGGGCATGGGTGGCGACCTGGAAATCGGCCCGGGTGAAACACCACTGGAATTCGGCCCGGGTACCGACCTGATCGGCCCACTGGAACGCCTGGCCCACGTCGAAGCGCTGCTGCCGGAAATCTGCACCCTCGACTGCGGCACCCTCAACTTCGGCGACGGTAACTCGATCTACGTCTCCACTCCGGCACAACTGCGCGCCGGCGCCAAGCGCATTACCGAACTGGGGGTAAAAGCCGAGCTGGAAATCTTCGACACCGGCCACCTGTGGTTCGCCAAGCAGATGATGAAGGAAGGCCTGCTCGACGACCCGCTGTTCCAGCTGTGCCTGGGCATCCCGTGGGGCGCGCCGGCCGATACCACCACCATGAAGGCAATGGTCGACAACCTGCCGGCCAACGTCACCTGGGCCGGGTTCGGCATCGGCCGCATGCAGATGCCGATGGCCGCCCAGGCCGTGCTACTGGGCGGCAACGTGCGGGTGGGCCTGGAGGACAACCTGTACCTGGACCGTGGCGTGCTGGCCAGCAACGGCCAGTTGGTCGAGCGCACGGTGGAGATCATTTCGCGCCTTGGCGCCCGTGTGCTGACCCCGGCCGAAGGCCGGGAAAAGATGAACCTCAAACGCCGCTGATCCTTTCAACAATCTCGGCTGCAGCAGAGAACCTTGTGGGAGCGGGCATGCCCGCGAAGCAAGCGACGCGGTGGATGGCACCGGCTATGCCGGTGTTCGCGGGCTTGCCCGCTCCCACAGGGATTGGCGCTCACCCGAAGAATTCTATTTAGCCTGAGGACTCGATATGCCTTTCATCACCGAGATCAAAACCTTCGCCGCCCTGGGTAGTGGCGTGATCGGCAGCGGCTGGGTCGCGCGCGCCCTGGCCCACGGGCTGGACGTGGTCGCCTGGGACCCGGCGCCAGGCGCCGAGCAGGCGTTGCGCAAGCGCATCGCCAACGCCTGGTCGGCACTGGAAAAGCAAGGCCTGGCACCAGGCGCCTCACAAGACCGCCTGAAGTTCGTCGCCACCATCGAGGAATGCGTCCGCGATGCCGATTTCATCCAGGAAAGCGCCCCTGAACGCCTGGACCTGAAGCTCGACCTGCACGCAAAGATCAGCGCTGCCGCCAAACCCGACGCGATCATCGGTTCCAGCACCTCGGGCCTGCTGCCCAGCGAGTTCTACGAGTCGGCCACCCACCCCGAGCGCTGCGTGGTCGGCCACCCGTTCAACCCGGTGTACCTGCTGCCGCTGGTGGAAATCGTCGGCGGCAACCGCACCGCCCCCGAGGCCATCGAAGCTGCCAGGACCATCTACACCGCCCTGGGCATGCGCCCGCTGCACGTACGCAAGGAAGTGCCCGGGTTCATCGCCGACCGCCTGCTCGAAGCGCTGTGGCGCGAAGCCCTGCACCTGGTCAACGACGGCGTGGCCAGTACCGGCGAAATCGACGATGCCATCCGCTTCGGCGCCGGCCTGCGCTGGTCGTTCATGGGCACGTTCCTCACCTACACCCTGGCCGGTGGTGACGCAGGCATGCGTCACTTCATGGCCCAGTTCGGCCCGGCGCTGCAACTGCCGTGGACTTACCTGCCGGCACCAGAGCTGACCGACAAGCTGATCGACGATGTGGTCGAAGGGACCTCCGAGCAACTGGGCGACCGCAGCATCGCCGCGCTGGAGCGCTATCGTGATGACACCCTGTTGGCAGTGCTGGAAGCGGTGAAGACCAGCAAGGCCAAGCACGGTATGGCTTTCGGCGACTGAGGAGACCGCGATGCCCGCACTGATCACCTACCGCACCCCAGTCCAGGAGGACTGGGTCGACTACAACGGGCACCTGCGCGATGCCTTCTACCTGCTGATCTTCAGCTACGCCACCGACGCGCTGATGGAGCGCATCGGCCTGGATGCCGACAGTCGCGGCCAGAGCGGTAACTCGCTGTTCACCCTGGAGGCGCACATCAACTACCTGCACGAAGTGAAGCTGGGTAGCGAGGTGTGGGTGCAGACACAGATCATCGGCCTCGATCGCAAGCGCCTGCATGTCTACCACAGCCTGCACCGGGCAGGGTTCGACGAAGCGTTGGCGGCCAGTGAGCAGATGCTGCTGCATGTGGACCTGACAGGGCCGAAGTCGGCGCCGTTCAGTGAGCGTAGTGTCGGGTTGCTGCAAGGGTTGGTGGATGAGCAGCAGGACGTGCCCCCGGCTGAGTTCGTCGGCCGGGTGATGGGTTTGAACACCCGATCCTGAACAAAACTGCGTACCCTGTGGGAGCGGGTTCACCCGCGAATGCGATGGTGAAGCTACCGACGCATTCGCGGGTGAACCCGCTCCCACAGAGGGCATGCATGCCTGCAAGTATTGAGCAAGCAAGACAGTGTGCCAACAGCGGCGGCGGTGTTGCTCCGGGCAAAAAAATAACCCCGGAAAGCCGTGAGCATCCGGGGCCAAGAGCGAGCAACATCCACTGTGCACGAACGAGGGTGACCAAACCCTCCGTTGCGGTAGATGGCTTGAGTTTGCGCACTTCCCGGCAGGTGGATTTAGCCGGGAACGACCTGTTCTTAGCCAAAGCAGCCATGGCGCCATTCTGTTGTTGCGGGCATGTCGCCGGCGTCACAGAATCGGTCGTAAATCACAGCAGCACTCTCTTAGCGATAAAAGGGACAACAGCCATGATGCATGCGGATTTGATTGACCAGGACGATCTGGCAGGCCACCTGCGCGCGCGCGGGTTCGAGATTCCGGCCGGCGCTACTGCCGAGCAGGCGTGCGAAGCGGTGGTGCGTGGGCTGACCGAGCCCAATGCACGGGCGCTGAAGGGGATGGTGGAGCAGATGTATACCGGTAGCGCGACGATCCTGCCGGCGGTGCGCCAGGCCATCGACAAACAGCTGTTGCCGGCGTTGGCGCAGTTCAACAAGCGCGGCTGACAGAGTTTTCCTGCACCGGCCTCTTCGCGGGCTTGCCCGCTCCCACAGGGATTGCACAGATTTTCAAACACTGTGCAGCTCCTGTGGGAGCGGGCAACCCCGCGAAGAGGCCGGCTCCGTTTCAGAGCCTTACACTGGCAAAGGTCGACTCGTTGCGCGCCTGGCTCAGGGCCGCCATCGGCCCGCTGTGCGGCGACAGGGTCATGGCCTGAGGGATCGGCATCATCGCCACCTGCTGCGCAGTGTTGGAGCCCACGCGCTCGTCACGCGGCGGAATGCCGAAGTATTCGCGGTAGCACTTGGAGAAGTGCGGGGTAGACACGAAGCCGCACACCGACGCCACTTCGATGATCGACATCGGCGTCTGCTTCAGCAGCTGCCGGGCGCGGATCAGGCGCAGCTTCAGGTAGTAACGCGACGGCGAACAGTGCAGGTACTTCTGGAACAGGCGCTCGAGCTGCCGACGCGATACCGACACGTATACCGCCAGTTCATCCAGGTCGATCGGCTCTTCGAGGTTGGCCTCCATCAGCGCGACGATTTCCTGCAGCTTCGGCTGGTTGGTGCCAAGCATGTGCTTGAGCGGCACGCGCTGGTGATCCTGCTCGTTGCGGATGCGCTCGTAGACGAACATTTCGGAAATCGCAGCCGACAGTTCACGGCCGTGGTCGCGGCTGATCAGGTGCAGCATCATGTCCAGCGGCGCAGTGCCGCCGGAGCTGGTGAAGCGGTTACGGTCGAGGGTGAACAGGCGGGTGCTCATGTTGACCCGTGGGTAGGCCTCCTGCATGGCCGCCAGGCATTCCCAGTGCACGCTGCAATCGAAACCATCCAGCAGCCCGGCACAGGCCAAGGCCCAGCTACCGGTACATACCGCGCCCAGACGGCGCGACTGACGGGCCTGGGTTTGCAACCAGGTGACATGCTCGCGGGTAACGCTGCGCTGGATGCCCACGCCGCCACAGACAATCACGGTATCGATGGGGGGCGCACTGTGCATGGCGGCGTCAGGGGTTATCTGCAAGCCATCGCTGGCCCACACCTGTCCACCATCGGCGGTGAGGGTGTGCCAGCGGTACAGCTCGCGGCCGGACAGCTGGTTGGCCATGCGCAGCGGCTCGACGGCCGATGCCAGGGAAATGAGGGTGAAATTGTCCAGTAGGAGAAACCCGATGGACTGGGGGGCTGTGCGGTTCTGGGTTGGGTTCCCGGAGGTGTACGACGTCATCGCGATTTCTCCTCACACAAATGCAGGGTGTGCCTCAGGCGAGCACTGATTTCTTGTTATGTATGGCCCCGGTTCATGTGCAGGGGCCTTGGTGCCAATCTCAACGCAAACGCCGTGCCTGAAATTGAACGGCTATCCAAAAAAACCTGAAAACGACGCCTTTGTCAGGCAAATCAGGTGCTTTGATCGAGTTGGCCAATCTTCGTGGAACTGGCGTGCTAGGCGCTGTGCGTGTAACGGCTGAGCAATTTGGTGACATGCGCAGTGTAGGATGCCCAGAAACGACACTCTTGAGTGTCACCGACAACGCCCACACTGATAACGACACCCGACGATCGGTATGCGTCGTACTGCACCATAAAGGGGCATTGGCTTCCGTACTGCACCTGTTTCAATCTCAAGGGCCCCTTCGCAGGCACGCCCGCTCCCACAGGGATTGCACAGTTCCTGTGGGAGCGGGCGTGCCCGCGAAGAGGCCCTTGAGGTCAGATCAAGCTATCAGCACTCGATCGCACTGACCGCCAAACCACCGCGCGAGGTCTCTTTGTACTTGTCGTGCATGTCGGCCCCGGTATCGCGCATGGTGCGGATCACCTGGTCGAGGGAAATGAAGTGCTCGCCGTCACCACGCAGGGCCATCTGCACCGCGTTGATGGCCTTTACCGCGGCAATCGCGTTGCGCTCGATGCACGGCACCTGCACCAACCCGCCGACCGGGTCGCAGGTCAGGCCCAGGTTGTGCTCCAGGGCGATCTCGGCAGCGTTCTCCACCTGCGGCGGGGTGGCACCCAGCACTTCGGCAAGGCCCGCCGCGGCCATGGCGCAAGCCGAACCGACTTCACCCTGGCAACCCACTTCGGCACCGGAGATCGACGCGTTCTTCTTGCACAGGATGCCCACCGCGGCAGCACCGAGGAAGAAATCGACCACGCTGGACTCGTCCACCGCATCGCTGAAGCGCATGTAGTAGTGCAACACCGCCGGGATGATGCCCGCCGCACCGTTGGTCGGCGCGGTAACCATGCGCCCGCCGGCGGCGTTTTCTTCGTTGACCGCCAGGGCGAACAGGTTGACCCACTCCATGGCGCTCATGGTCGAGCCGATCACGTTGGGCTTGCCGATTTCCTGCAGGCTGCGGTGCAGCTTTGCGGCGCGGCGGCGCACGTTCAACCCGCCGGGCAGCGTGCCTTCGTACTTCAGGCCGTTGTTGACGCATTCCTGCATGGCTTCCCAGAGCTTGTGCAGGCCGGCGCGGATCTCTTCCTCGCTGCGCCAGACCTTCTCGTTGGCCATCATCAATTGCGACACGCTGAGGTCGTTTTGCTTGCACAGGCGCAGCAGTTCGGCGGCGCTGTTGAAGTCGTACGGCAGCACCGTCTGGTCAGCATCCAGCACGCCGCTGGCGGCCTGGGCGGCATCGACCACGAAGCCGCCACCGACCGAGTAGTAGGTGTCGCGGTGCAGCTCGCCCTGCTCACCTTCGGCAATCAGGGTCATCGCGTTGGGGTGGTACGGCAGGTTCTCGTCCAGCAGCAGCATGTCGCGGGCCCAGACGAATTCGATGGGCAGGCGGCTGTCCAGCTGCAGGGTGTTGGTTTCGCGCAGGTCGGCGATACGCGGTGCGATCTGGGTCGGGTCGATGGCGTCAGGCCATTCACCCATCAGGCCCATGATGGTGGCATTGTCGGTGCCATGCCCCACACCCGTGGCCGACAGCGAGCCATACAGGCGCACTTCGATCCGCTTCACACGTTCCAGCTCGCCGCGTTCGCGCAGGCCCTGGACGAACAGGGCGCCAGCACGCATGGGGCCGACGGTGTGGGAGCTGGAGGGCCCGACACCGATCTTGAACAGGTCGAACACGCTGATGGCCATTGTCGAATCACCTCTTGCTGGGCTTGTCTCTGCGCGCCATGCGCAGGGCGGGGTAGCTGCTAGGCTGAAGCAGCGGGCCGCCTTGAATGCACGCATCATCGGGCTTTTACCGCCCCCCTCGCCGTCTGCAACCGACGTACTTTTGTCCAGCAGCGCCGCGCTGTTTTTTACCGGGGAGCTGCCCTCGCCACGCCGCTTTCCAGCGGCCTGGTGACGTAAAAATGCGGCTGAGGGGGTGGAAAAATCCATAAGCGACATCGCCCATACTGGATACGACCCGTTCCGTACTGGTTACGACCCCACCAGTAGGCGATTGCCCAGCGCTGGAGGATTATCGAAAGCGACTCGTAAAGCACGGCCACGCATCCTGCCCTCTGCAGGCCTGGTCGACCGGACCCTGAGAAAGCCCGGCGACCCACGCGAACCCGAAGACAAAATCACAGGAGTCCATCCATGAAAGGTTCACCCTCGCTGTTGCTGGTTGCGATGCTGTCCGCGCCTTTGCTGGCCCAGGCCGCCGAGCCCGAGCAATGCCAGACGGTACGGTTCTCGGATGTCGGCTGGACCGACATCACGGTTACCACGGCGACCACCAGCGTTGTGCTCGAAGCACTGGGTTACAAGACCCACACCACCATGATCTCGGTACCGGTGACCTACAAGTCGCTGGCCGCCGGCAAGGACCTGGACGTGTTTCTCGGCAACTGGATGCCGACCATGGAGAACGACATCAAGCAGTACCGCGACGCCGGTACTGTAGAA
This sequence comes from Pseudomonas sp. B13(2017), assembly GCF_002113245.1. Classification (NCBI taxonomy): domain Bacteria; kingdom Pseudomonadati; phylum Pseudomonadota; class Gammaproteobacteria; order Pseudomonadales; family Pseudomonadaceae; genus Pseudomonas; species Pseudomonas sp. B13(2017). The sequence goes on along the minus strand of NZ_NEJX01000005.1, from coordinate 164,458 downwards.
ACAGTGCGCGCCAACCTGGAAAACGCCAAGTACACCCTGGCCGTGCCCCAGGCGCTGTATGACAAGGGCCTGAAGGATTTCAGCGACATTCCCAAGTTCAAGAATGAACTCGACGGCAAGATCTACGGCATCGAGCCCGGCAACGATGGCAACCGCACCATCCAGAGCATGATCGACAAGAACGCCTTCGGCCTGAAGGACGCCGGCTTCAAGATCGTCCAGTCCAGCGAGGCCGGCATGCTGTCCCAGGTCGACCGCGCGCAGAAGCGCGGCGATGCGCTGGTGTTCCTCGGCTGGGAACCACACCCGATGAACACCCGCTTCAAGATGCAGTACCTGACCGGCGGGGACGAGTTCTTCGGCCCCGACTTCGGCAAGGCGACCGTATTGACCAACACCCGCAAGGGCTATGTGCAGGAATGCAGCAACGTTGGCCAGCTGTTGAAGAACCTGTCGTTCGAGCTCAAGGATGAAAGCACCATGATGGGCTATGTCCTGGACGACAAGATGAAACCCGAGGCGGCGGCCAAGAAGTGGCTCAAGGACAACCCTGGCAAACTGGATGCCTGGCTGGCCGGCGTAACCACCGTGGACGGCAAACCCGGCCTTGAGGCGGCCAAGGCCAAGCTGACGCAGTAACGAAATACGCAATAGCGCTACCTCGGGGCAGGCCCGTGCCTGCCCCGGGTTGATTTCAATCTATGCAGGTGGAAGCTCGCTATCATGCTTATCGATCAGAAAATACCCCTGGGCCAGTACATCGCGTCGTTCGTCGAGTGGCTGACCCAGAACGGCGCGAATTACTTCGACGCCATCGCGCAAGGCCTGGAGTTCATGATCCATGGCGTAACCAGTGCCCTGACTTTCTTCAATCCGTTCGTGCTCATCGCTCTGTTCGCCGCCTTGGCGCACTTCATCCAGCGCAAGTGGGCGCTGACCGCATTCGTTGCCCTGTCGTTCCTGCTGATCCTCAACCTGGGTTACTGGCAGGAAACCATGGAAACCCTGGCGCAGGTCACCTTCGCCACAGTGGTTTGCGTGGCCATCGGCGTGCCACTGGGCATCGTCGCCGCGCACAAACCGATGTTCTATACCGCCATGCGCCCGGTACTCGACCTGATGCAGACGGTACCTACCTTCGTCTACCTGATCCCCACCCTGACCCTGTTCGGCCTGGGTGTGGTGCCGGGGCTGATCTCGACGGTGGTGTTCGCCATCGCCGCGCCGATCCGTCTCACCTACCTGGGCATCTGCGACGTCCCGCAGGAGCTGATGGACGCCGGCAAGGCCTTTGGCTGCTCGCGGCGCCAGCTGCTCACCCGTATCGAACTGCCGCACGCGATGCCAAGCATCGCCGCCGGCGTTACCCAGTGCATCATGCTGTCGCTGTCGATGGTGGTGATTGCCGCCCTGGTCGGCGCTGACGGCCTGGGCAAACCTGTGGTCAACGCACTGAACACCGCCGATATTTCCCTGGGCTTCGAAGCGGGCCTGGCGATCGTGCTGCTGGCGATCATGCTCGACCGTATCTGCAAGCAACCGGACCTGCCGGTAAGGGGTGAAGCATGAGCATCATTCGTTTCGAAGACGTCGACGTCATCTTCTCCAACAAGCCGCGCGAAGCGCTGGCCCTGCTCGACCAGGGCCAGACCCGCGAGCAGATCCTCAAGCAGACCGGCCTGGTGGTGGGTGTCGAAAAAGCCAACCTGGATATCCAGAAGGGCGAGATCTGCGTGCTGATGGGCCTGTCCGGTTCTGGCAAGTCGAGCTTGCTGCGCTGCATCAACGGCCTGAACACCGTCAGCCGCGGCAAGCTGTTCGTCGAACACGAAGGCAAGCACATCGACATTGCCCACTGCACCCCCGCCGAGCTGAAGATGATGCGCACCAAGCGCATTGCCATGGTGTTCCAGAAATTCGCCCTGATGCCCTGGCTGACGGTGCGCGAGAACATCAGCTTTGGCCTGGAAATGCAGGGCCGCCCCGAGAAGGAACGGCGCAAGCTGGTCGACGAAAAGCTCGAGCTGGTGGGCCTGACCCAGTGGCGCAACAAGAAGCCGGACGAACTGTCTGGCGGCATGCAGCAGCGCGTGGGCCTGGCCCGGGCGCTGGCGATGGATGCCGACATCCTGCTGATGGACGAACCGTTCTCGGCACTGGACCCGCTGATCCGCCAGGGCCTGCAAGACGAGTTGCTTGGCTTGCAGGCCAAGCTGAGCAAGACCATCGTGTTCGTCAGCCATGACCTGGACGAAGCGCTGAAGCTGGGTAGCCGCATCGCCATCATGAAGGACGGGCGGATCATCCAGTACAGCAAGCCGGAAGAGATCGTGCTCAACCCGGCCGACGAGTATGTGCGTACCTTTGTCGCCCACACCAACCCGCTGAACGTGCTGTGCGGGCGCAGCCTGATGCGCAGCCTGGACAACTGCAAGCGGGTGAATGGTTCGGTGTGCCTGGACCCGGGTGGCGATTCGTGGCTGGACCTGGGCGAAGGCAACTCGATCAAGCGCGCACGCCAGGGGCAGAACGGGCTGGAGATGCAGAACTGGGCGCCGGGGCAGGATGTGGAGCTGCTGGGCCGCCGCCCAACGTTGGTAAATGCCGATATCGGCATGCGCGAGGCGCTGCAGATTCGTTATCAGACCGGCAACAAGCTGGTGTTGCAGGATAACGACAAGGTGGTGGGGATTCTTGGGGATACCGAGCTGTATCACGCATTGCTCGGCAAGAATCACGGTTGATGCCATTGGGGCCGCGTTGCGGCCCATCGCCGGCAAGCCAGCTCCCACAGTGGCAGCGCAGGCCCTGAGCCTTGTGCGGTCCCTGTGGGAGCTGGCTTGCCGGCGATGGGCTGCAAAGCAGCCCCAATTAATCGATCAGCGAACGACGATCCCGCGCGAAGCCATGTAGGCCTTGGCTTCCGGCACCGTGTACTCACCAAAGTGGAAGATACTGGCCGCCAGCACCGCACTGGCATGCCCTTCCAGAATGCCGTCAGCCAGGTGCTGCAGGTTACCCACCCCGCCCGAGGCAATCACCGGAATACCCAGCGCATCACTGATCGCACGGGTAACACCCAGGTCGAAGCCGTTCTTCATGCCGTCCTGGTCCATGCTGGTCAGCAGGATCTCGCCAGCCCCCAGGCCTTCCATCTTCTTCGCCCATTCAACGGCATCCAGCCCGGTCGGTTTGCGCCCGCCGTGGGTGAAAATCTCCCAACGCGGCTGTTCACCCGGCCCGGACACCTTCTTGGCGTCGATGGCGACAACGATGCACTGCGAACCGAAACGGTCCGCTGCCTCGCCGACAAACTCCGGGTTGAACACCGCGGCCGTGTTGATCGAGACCTTGTCGGCACCGGCATTGAGCAGGTTGCGGATGTCCTGCACGGTGCGCACGCCACCGCCCACGGTCAGCGGGATGAACACCTGGCTGGCCATGCGCTCGACGGTATGCAGGGTGGTGTCGCGGCCGTCGACGCTGGCGGTGATGTCGAGGAAGGTGATTTCATCGGCACCTTGCTCGTCGTAGCGACGGGCGATTTCCACCGGGTCGCCGGCATCACGGATGTTCTCGAACTTGACGCCCTTGACCACCCGGCCGTTGTCCACGTCCAGGCAAGGGATGATGCGCTTGGCCAGTGCCATGGTTCAGTCCTCAGCCTTGGTAGTTGTCGCAGAAGGCCTGGGCCTCGGCGACATCGAGGGTGCCTTCGTAGATGGCACGGCCGGTGATGGCACCGATGATGCCCGGGGCCTTGGCGTCCAGCAGGGCCTTGATGTCGCCCAGGTTGTGGATGCCGCCCGAGGCGATCACCGGGATCGAGGTAGCTTCTGCCAGCGCCTTGGTGAACGGCACGTTGCAGCCCTGCATCATGCCGTCCTTGGCGATGTCGGTGTAGACGATCGCCGAGACGCCGTCGGCCTCGAAACGCTTGGCCAGGTCGATGACCTGCACCGAGCTCACTTCAGCCCAGCCGTCGGTGGCGACGAAGCCATCCTTGGCGTCCAGGCCAACGATGACCTTGCCCGGGAAGGCCTTGCACGCTTCGGCGACGAACTCCGGCTGCTTGACCGCCTTGGTGCCGATGATCACGTAGCTGACGCCAGCCTTGACGTAGTGCTCGATGGTTTCCAGCGAGCGGATGCCACCGCCGATCTGGATCGGCAGGGTCGGGTAGCGCTTGGCAATGGCGGTGACCACTTCACCGTTGACCGGCTGGCCTTCGAAGGCGCCGTTGAGGTCGACCAGGTGCAGGCGGCGGCAGCCACCCTCGACCCACTTGGCGGCCATGCTCACCGGGTCGTCGGAAAATACCGTGGAGTCTTCCATGCGGCCCTGGCGCAGGCGCACGCAGGCACCGTCCTTCAGATCGATAGCGGGGATAATCAGCATCTTGGGAACCTGTCTGTTCTTGGGGTTTCAGGGCTTCTCGAGCGCCCACAGATCGCTTTCGATGCTCTCGAACCGCTCCTTGAGGTGCAGCTGAACATCGGCAATCGCCCTGTTGTAGTAATGGGGTGCAATTTCTTTGCTGAACAGCTCGAGGACTTCGGCCACTTCGAACGACCCCAGCTCCAGCTCGAAACGGTCTTCGAGAAAGCGCTTGAGCGTGTGCAGCGCTTCGCGCTCCTGCTCGGGGGCCAGGGTGATGACCGGGGCCTTTGTCTTCGACCTGCTCATTTACCAGCGCCCGTCCCAGGCGACGAAGTTCTGCAGCAGCTGCAGGCCATGGGTATGGCTCTTCTCCGGGTGGAACTGCACGGCAAAGCGCGAGCCATCGGCCAACGCAGCGGCGAAATCGACACCGTAATGGCCGCGGCCGACCACCTGGGCCGGCTTGCCGGCATTGATGTAGTAGCTGTGCACGAAGTAGAACCGCGCGCGGTCGGGGATGTCGTGCCACAGCGGGTGGTCGTTGGTCTGGCCGACTTCGTTCCAGCCCATGTGCGGCACCTTCAGGTGCTCGCCGTCTTCCTGCAGGTCTTTGCCGAAGAAGCGCACCTGGCCGGGGAACATGCCGATGCAGTCGACACCGTCGTTTTCTTCGCTGTGGTCGAGCAGTGCCTGCATACCCACGCAAATGCCGAGGAACGGGCGGTCCTGGCTCACTTCGCGCACCAGGCTGTCGAAGCCCAGGCGGCGGATTTCGGCCATGCAGTCGCGAATCGCGCCCACGCCCGGGAATACCACGCGGTCGGCTTCGCGGATGACCGTGGCATCACTGGTGACCAGCACCTTACCGGCACCTACATGCTCGAGCGCCTTGGCCACCGAGTGCAGGTTGCCCATGCCATAGTCGATTACGGCTACCGTCTGCATTTACAGGCACCCTTTGGTGGAAGGCATCTGCCCGGCCATGCGCTCGTCGAGGGTAATGGCCATGCGCAGGGCGCGACCGAAAGCCTTGAACACGGTCTCGATCTGGTGGTGGGTGTTGTGGCCACGCAGGTTGTCGATGTGCAGAGTCACCAAGGCGTGGTTGACGAAGCCCTGGAAGAACTCCTGGAACAGGTCGACATCGAAGCCACCGACGCTGGCGCGGGTGTACGGCACGTGCATCTGCAGGCCCGGGCGACCGGAGAAGTCGATGACCACGCGCGACAGCGCTTCGTCCAGCGGCACATAGGCGTGGCCGTAGCGGAAGATGCCCTTCTTGTCACCGATGGCCTGGGCGAATGCCATGCCCAGGGTGATGCCGACGTCTTCGACGGTATGGTGATCGTCGATATGCGTGTCACCCTTGCACTCGATATCCAGATCGATCAGCCCATGGCGGGCAATCTGGTCCAGCATGTGTTCAAGGAAAGGCACACCGATATCGAATCGGGCCTTGCCACTGCCATCGAGGTTGATCGAGCACTTGACCTGGGTTTCCAGGGTATTGCGCTCGACGGAAGCCTTACGTTCGACCATCACCAGCTCCGCAAAATCATTAGGCGAAAAGGGTTTCATTATAGGCCTAGAACGCGCCGGCTTGAAACGCGGATGACATATGGCAAAACGAGGAATTACGCAGGCCGGATACCGTTACAGGTCTATACAAGCGGGTGGCCTGGGGCTGCTTTGCAGCCCTATCGCCGGCAAGCCAGCTCCCACAGGGACCCTCACAATCTTCCAGGCCTGTGGCGTACCTGTGGGAGCCGGCTTGCCGGCGATAGGGCCGGTACAGCCAGCGAAGTCAGCCGGTTTTACCACTGATCAATGGAACAGCACAGCCGTCTTCTGCAGGGTAATCCAAACGCCCCAGGCCAATGGCACGACCACCACTGCCCAGGCCAGCAGCACCAGCGGCAGGCTACCCGGCGCCGCTTTCCACTCCAGCGAGCGCGCCCCGTCGGCGCCCTTGTCATGGCTCAACGCCCGCTCGGCAGCCAGTTCGGCATCGCTCATGAAATGCTTGTCGGCCACTGGTCGCACCAGCATGTTGCAGACAAAGCCCAGCACCAGCAGGCCGGCGAGGATGTACAGGGTCATGTCATAAGCAGCCGCACGCTCCACCCCGGCCGCCAACTGGTACTCGCGCAGATAGGTGATAAGCACCGGGCCCAGCACCCCCGCCGCCGCCCAGGCGGTCAGCAGGCGGCCATGAATGGCGCCGACCATCTGCGTGCCGAACAGGTCGGCCAGGTAGGCCGGTACCGTGGCAAAGCCACCACCGTACATCGACAGAATGATGCAGAACGCCGCCACGAACAGCGCCACGTTACCCAGGTGCCCCATGTTCGGCACCAGGCTGTACAAGCCCACGCCCAGGGCGAAGAAGGCGAAATAGGTGTTCTTGCGGCCAATGTAGTCCGAGAACGACGCCCAGAAGAACCGCCCGCCGATGTTGAACAGGCTCAGCAGGCCGGTGAAGCCGGCGGCGATCGCGGCAATCTGCGCCAGCTGGGCGCTGTTCAGCTCGCTGAAGCTCAGCCCGTTGCCCAGCAGCTTGCCGGCGAACACTTCCTGCAGCAACGGCGAAGCCATGCCGAGGATGCCGATACCCGCCGACACGTTCAGGCACAGTACCAGCCAGATCAGCGCGAACTGCGGGGTTTTCCAGGCCACGCTGACGTGCACGTGGCGGTCGGTGACCATGGTGTTGCCAGCTTTCTTCACCGGGGCGCTCCAGCCTTCGGGCTTCCAGCCAGTCGGCGGTACGCGATACGCCAGGGCACCGGCGGTCATGAACACGAAGTAGATCGCCGCCATGACCACGAAGCTCTGCCACACGCCCACTTCCTGCGCATTGCCGAAATGGCCCATCAGCGCGGTGGCCAGCGGCGCACCGACCATGGCCCCGCCACCGAAGCCCATGATCGCCATGCCGGTGGCCATGCCGCGCTTGTCCGGGAACCACTTGATCAGGGTCGACACCGGCGAGATGTAGCCCAGGCCCAGGCCGATACCACCGATTACGCCGGAACCCAGCCACATCAGCCACAGCTGATGGGTCTTAACGCCAATCGCCGAAATCAGCATGCCGCCGCACCAGCACAGCGCCGACACCAGGCCGGCCTTGCGCGGGCCGGCGTGTTCCAGCCAGCCACCCAGCACAGCCGCCGAGCAACCGAGGAAGACGAAGAACAGGGTGTAGATCCAGCTCAGCATGGAAATCGGCCAATCGCACTCGGCGCTGAACATACGGGCCATGAAGCCCATGTCCGCTGCGCAGGCAACCGGGGCGGTGATGCCGAGGGCTTGCGACAGCGGCAGCCAGAACACCGAGAAGCCATAGGCCATGCCGATGCACAGGTGGATGGCCAGGGCGGCCGGCGGGACCAGCCAGCGGTTGAAGCCCGGACGGGCGATGATGCGCTCCTTCGACAGGAAGCCTGGCGCACTGGCCAAGGTCCCCGCCGCGACGGTACTGCTCATGGATCAGATCCTTCTTATAGGTAGGGTGCAGGCAAAGCGGCGCAAGGGTAGCAGCATCAAGTAGCGTGAAAGCAATCTGATATCGTTAATTTTTGCTCGGCTGAAACGGTCATGTTGCCTATACCGGCCCTATCGCCGGCAAGCCAGCTCCCACAAGTATCCCACCGACCTCGGGGACAGCGGGATCCCTGTGGGAGCTGCCTTGCCGGCGATAGGGCCAGTACAGGCCACACATTTGGAACTGACAAAATCATGGCTGTCGAAAGCCGTACCATCTGCCATACACGTAGGAAATACCCTGTATCTCTGGTCGAATACGCAGGGGCAACCACTGCGGCGCTATACTCTGGCGCTTGAATTTCAAAAACGGACTACAAGGACTCGCCCATGAAAGCGTTCGGCAAAATCCTGGGACTTGGGCTTCTCGGGTTGCTGCTGATCATCGTGGCGCTGGGCTTCGCCCTGACCCACCTCTTCGATCCCAACGACTACAAAGACGAGATTCGCCAGCTGGCACGTGACAAGGCTCACGTCGAGCTGACCCTCAACGGTGACATTGGCTGGAGCCTGTTCCCGTGGCTGGGCCTGGAGTTGCACGAAGCGAGCATCGCCACCTTGAACAAACCCAAGGAGCCGTTCGCCGACCTGCAGATGCTCGGGCTTTCTGTACGTGTGCTGCCACTGCTGCGCCGCGAAGTGCAGATGAGCGACGTACGCGTCGAGGGCCTGAACCTGACCCTGGCCCGTGACGAACAGGGCCATGGCAACTGGGAAGACATCGGCAAGCCGCTGCCCGCGCAGAACGGCGCCAGCGCCGATGCGCAGGCCAGTGCTCCGGCCCAGGCACCGGCCGAACAGGCGTCGGCACCGGTCGCCAGCAACGAACGCGCCGTCAAGCTGGACATCGACAGCCTGACCGTGAACAACGCCCGCGTGCAATACACCGATGCCAAGACCGGCCAGAGCTACAGCGCCGAAAGCATCCAGCTGAGCACCGGCCCGGTCCACGAAGGGGCGAACATTCCGCTCAAGGCCAGCGCCTTCCTCAGTGCCAGCCAGCCGAACATCAAGGCCCGCACCGAACTGGCCGGCGAGCTGCGCTTCGACCGCAAGCTCAAGCGCTACAACTTCGAAGACATGCGCCTGTCGGGCGAAACCTCGGGTGAACCCACCGGCGGCAAGACCGTGACCTTCGCCGCCCAAGGCCAACTGCTGGTCGACCTGGCCGCCAATGTCGCCTCGTGGAACGGCCTGAAAGTCTCGGCCAACCAGCTGCGCGCCCTGGGCGAGCTGAACCTGCGCGACCTGGACAAGGCGCCACAGCTGAGCGGCGGCCTGTCCATCGCCCAGTTCGACCTGCGCACCTTCCTCGACAGCATCGGCCGCCCGCTGCCGGCCACCAACGACCCGGCGGCCTTCGCCAAGCTGGAGCTGGTCACCCGCCTGCAGGGAACGCCGAACAGCCTGGCCCTGGAAGACCTGGCGGTGAAACTGGACGACAGCACCTTCAGTGGCCGCGTGGCCGTCGAAGACTTCGCCAAACAGGCCCTGCGCCTGCAGCTCAAGGGCGACACCTTCAACGCCGACCGCTACCTGCCGGCCAAGAGTGAAGAGGCCAAGGGCGCCACCGCCGCGCGCCAGGCCGAGGTCAAGCAACAGGAAGCCACCGCGGTCGCCGGCCCTGGCACCACGCCGCTTCCCAACGCCCCGACCCAGGTCGCCTGGAGCGACGACAAGCTGCTGCCGGTCGACCGCCTGCGCGCCCTCGACTTGCAGGCCGACCTGGCCTTCGGCTCGCTGACCCTGGACAAACTGCCGATCGAAGACGCCCAGCTCAAGGCCATCGGCCAGGGCGGCCTGCTGACCCTGCAAACCCTGCGCGGTGAACTGTACAACGGCACCTTCGAGGCCAAGGGCACCGTCGACGTGCGCCCTGCCGTGCCGCAACTGGGCGTCAACACCAGCATCCAGCGGGTGCCGGTGGAACACTTCATCAAGACCGAGGGCAAGGAACAGACGCCACCGGTCAAAGGCCTGCTGACCTTGACCAGCGACCTGACCGCTACCGGCAACAGCCAGAAGGCCCTGGTCGACACCCTCAACGGCAACGCCAACTTCGTCATCAACGACGGCGTGCTGGTCAATGCCAACCTGGAACAGCAGCTGTGCAAGGCCATCGCCACGCTGAACCGCAAATCGCTCACCGGCGAGCCTCGCGGCAAGGACACCCCGTTCCAGGAACTGCGTGGCAGCCTGGTAGTACGCAATGGCGTCGCCAACAACCCGGACCTCAAGGCACGCATTCCGGGCCTGACCGTCAATGGCCATGGTGACCTCGACCTGCGTGTACTGGGCATGGACTACAACGTTGGCGTGGTCGTCGAAGGCGACCAGCGCGCCATGCCGGACCCGGCCTGCCAGGTCAACGAACGCTATGTGGGTGTCGAAATACCGCTGCGCTGCCGCGGCCCGCTGGAGCTGGGCGCCAAAGCCTGCCGCCTGGACCAGGACGGCCTGGGCAAGGTTGCCGCCAAGGTGGCCGGCAACCGCCTGCAAGACAAGATCGATGAAAAACTCGGAGACAAAGTGAGCCCGGAACTGAAAGACGCGCTCAAGGGGCTGTTCAAGCGATGAGCCCCGAGCAGTTCTCCAGCGCAGTGCTGGATTGGTATGACGAACACGGCCGGCACGACCTGCCCTGGCAACAGGGCATCAACCCGTACCGGGTGTGGGTGTCGGAAATCATGTTGCAGCAGACCCAGGTCAGCACCGTACTCAACTACTTCGACCGCTTCATGCAGGCCCTGCCGACCGTGCAGGCCCTGGCCGAAGCGCCGGAGGACGAGGTGCTGCACCTGTGGACGGGCCTGGGCTACTACACCCGGGCACGCAACCTGCAAAAGGCCGCGAAGATCGTGGTCGAACAGCATGGCGGCGAATTCCCGCGCAGTGTCGAGCAGCTCACCGAGCTGCCCGGCATCGGCCGCTCCACCGCCGGCGCGATCGCCAGCATCAGCATGGGCATCCGCGCACCGATCCTCGACGGCAACGTCAAGCGCGTGCTGGCCCGCTACACCGCCCAGGCCGGCTACCCCGGCGAACCCAAGGTGGCCAACCAGCTGTGGGCCACGGCCGAACGCTTTACCCCGCAGCAGCGAGCCAACCACTACACCCAGGCGATGATGGACATGGGCGCCACGCTGTGCACCCGCAGCAAGCCCAGCTGCCTGATCTGCCCGCTGCAGCGCGGCTGCGAAGCGCACCTGCACGGTGAAGAAACCCGCTACCCCGAGCCCAAGCCGCGCAAGGCACTGCCGCAACGCCGCACACTGATGCCACTGCTGGCCAACCACGAAGGCGCCATCCTGCTTTACCGCCGCCCGTCCAGCGGCCTGTGGGGTGGTTTGTGGAGCCTGCCGGAGCTGGACGACATCGCCCAGCTCGACGATCTGGCCTACCAGCACGGCCTGCGCCTGGCTGACAGCCGCGCCATGGACGGCCTGACCCATACCTTCAGCCACTTCCAGCTGGCGATCGAGCCCTGGCTGGTGCGCGTCGACCCGGTCGGCCAGCACGTGGCCGAGGCCGACTGGCTCTGGTATAACCTCGCCACCCCGCCGCGCCTGGGCCTCGCCGCCCCGGTGAAAAAGCTGCTCAAACGCGCGGCCGACGAACTGATTGCAGGAGACGCCCGATGACCCGCACCGTGATGTGCCGCAAGTACAAAGAAGAACTGCCAGGCCTGGAGCGCCCGCCCTACCCCGGCGCCAAGGGCCAGGACATCTTCGAACACATCTCGCAGAAAGCCTGGGCCGACTGGCAGAAGCACCAGACCATGCTGATCAACGAAAAGCGCCTGAACATGATGAACGCCGAGGACCGCAAATTCCTCCAGGGCGAGATGGACAAGTTTTTCGCTGGCGAAGAATACGCCCAGGCGGAAGGCTACGTTCCACCCTCGGAATGACCCCACGGAACGTAAGCGACGGAATTAATTTAAAATTTTTTCAAAAAGTCGTTGACGAGCGGTCTGAAAGTCTATTTAATTCACCTCGTCGCCCAGATAGCTCAGTCGGTAGAGCAGAGGATTGAAAATCCTCGTGTCGGCGGTTCGACTCCGTCTCTGGGCACCACCTTCAAGCTTCTGGTGGTTGCAAAGTTACCCGAAGCGACAACAAGAAACCCGCCTAGTGCGGGTTTTTTGTTGTCTGTGGTTTTTGTTCTCCAGGAAAGCCCCCGCCTCATCGAGGGGGGGGCCGCACTACAAAAACGCTTAACCCTCGAACTCACTCTGCGTCATCTGCCCCAAGTAGGAGACGCTCAACAAATGCAGCGTCTGGCCCGGGACCGAATCGGCGATTTTCTTGATGTCCGCCGCGGTCACCCGATAGTTGTCAGCGGGCAGAGTTCCCGAGCGGTAACCCACCTCCTCGCCGTCTTCGTCATAGCTGATGAAGTTCAGATAAAAGTAGTGCTTCATGTGTAACCTCCAGTTCAAGTGCCCCACACCGTGCGAGGCCTACGCAGCCTATTTGGCACTTGCAGCCGACAGCAGATGGAACCGATGACAAGGTGGCGCCAGGCCATTAGCCATTGACCCGCATCAACGAGGCAGCCGCCCACTCTCGATAGCATGGAGCATGGACATCCGAATCGACCCGCAAGGACCTCCATGAGCGAAGAATCCCCCCTCCTGCTCCCCGCCCCCAGCGCGCCCGCCACCACCCAAGCCCGCACGCGCCGCCCACGCCAGCGCAAGCCGGAACCGACGATTACCAGCATCAGCCAGCAGCCCGCAGCGCTGGAAGTCGCCACCGCCCCCAAGGGCAGCAACGAAGACAGCACCTCGGCCCGCTTGCCGACCAGCTACCCATACCACACCCGTCTGCGTCGCCAGGACTACGAGAAGGCCAAGCACGCGCTGCAGATCGAGTTGCTCAAGGTGCAGAGTTGGGTAAAGGAAACCGGCCAGCGCGTGGTGATTCTGTTCGAAGGGCGCGATGCGGCGGGCAAGGGCGGTACCATCAAGCGTTTCATGGAGCACCTCAACCCACGCGGCGCCCGCATCGTGGCCCTGGAGAAGCCTTCCGAGCAGGAAAAAGGTCAGTGGTACTTCCAGCGCTATATCCAGCATCTGCCCACGGCGGGAGAAATGGTGTTCTTCGACCGCTCCTGGTACAACCGCGCCGGGGTCGAGAAGGTGATGGATTTCTGCTCGCCACTGCAGTACCTGGAGTTCATGCGCCAGGCGCCGGAGCTGGAGCGCATGCTGTGCAACAGCGGCATCCTGCTGTTCAAGTACTGGTTCTCGGTGAACCGCGAAGAGCAGCTGCGCCGCTTCATCTCGCGCCGGGACGACCCGCTCAAGCACTGGAAGCTGTCGCCCATCGACATCAAGTCGCTGGACAAGTGGGAGGACTACACCGCAGCCAAGGAGGCGATGTTCTTCCATACCGACACGGCCGATGCACCGTGGACGGTGATCAAGTCCGATGACAAGAAGCGTGCGCGGATCAACTGCATCCGGCACTTCCTGCATTCGCTGGATTACCCGGGCAAGGACCACAGCGTGGCGCATGCCCCGGATGCGCTGCTGGTCGGGCGCGCATCGCGAGGTTTCGAGGAAGATGAGGCAGAGCCGCAGGCCAGTTGAATCGGCGTGCCTGCTGCGCTTCAATACGCGCAATTTCCGCCCCACCAAGGATTCACCCCATGGCCACCCCCACCAAGCAACAGAAACGCGCCAAGCGCGCCGCCAGCAAGGCCAAGCAGAACCGCATGGTACGCAGCGGCCAGGCAGTCAAGGCCAGCGCAGGCGACAGCACCAGCATCGAGCAGGTGTACAACAAGGCCATGGAATCGGGCAGCTACGAACCGCTGTTCAAGAAGATGAAGGAAGCCCAGGAAGGCGGCCTGGTACCGATGATTTCGGTGTTCCTGGTAGACCCGCTGCTGGCCCTGGTGCTCAAGGGGCACAAGGAAGAACACGCCACCGACTACATCGTGCTGGTGTTCAATGCCTACCGTAAATGGCTGGATGGGGCCGACGAAGAGGCCACCATGGCCTGGCTGGAGAGCGATGAGTTCCAGGCAGCCTATGTGGCGGCTTCGGAGCTGGTTGCCAAGCAGCAACAGCAGCAGAAGCAGTTTGGCTGACAGGGCTGTGTAGCCTGCCCGGGCCCTATCGCCAGCAAGCCGGCTCCCACAAGAACACCAAAGGGCCCGAAGGCAATGCCGTCCCTGTGGGAGCGGGCAAGCCCGCGAAAGGGTCGGTACAGTCAACAAAAAAGGCCGCGCCCTTCACAGGACGCGGCCTTTCATTTCAGCCAGCGCGGATCAGTTGTCCAGCGCCACCCGCCCGGCAGCTTCACGCTTGCGGTGCACCAGCAAGCCAGCCGCCACCACACCAATGCTCAGCAGTGCGGTCGCGATGATTTCGGCGCGGTGGTCCTCACGCAGCGCCATTACCACCAGGATGGCAATGATGAAGGCAATGGTCGCCCAGGTCAGGCCCGGGAACAGCCACATCTTGAAGGTGATCTTCTCGCCGCGGGCCTCACGCTGGGCGCGCATGCGCAGCTGCGACACGGCAATCACCAGGTACACCAGCAGCGCAATGGCACCAGAGCTGGCCAGCAGGAACTCGAACACCTGGGCCGGGGCCACGAAGTTGGCGAACACACAGAGGAACGCCGCTGCAGTGGACAGCAGAACCGCCACATGCGGGGTAGCCGACTTGGTGGTGCGCTGGGCAATGGCCGGGGCGTCACCACGCTTGCTCAGCGAGAACAGCATGCGCGACGAGGTGTACAGCGCCGAGTTCAGGCAGCTGGTCACGGCGATCAGCACGACGATGTCGACGATCAGCTTGGCATTCGGCACGCCGATGCGGCTCAGCACGGTCTGGTAGGAACCGGTCTCGGCCAGGGCCGGGTCATTCCACGGCACCAGGGCCACGACCAGGAGGATCGACACCAGGTAGAACAGGCAGATACGCCAGATCACCGAGTTGGTGGCGCGGCTGATCTGCTTGCCCGGGTCCTTCGACTCGGCAGCGGCAATGGTAACGATTTCGGTACCCATGAACGAGAACATGGTGGTCAGCATGGCTGCCAGCACCGCGCCCAGGCCGTTAGGCATGAAGCCCTGGGTGTCGAACAGGTGGCTGGCACCGCTTACCTGGCTGCTCGGCACAAAGCCGAACATGGCAGCACAACCCACAGCGATGAAGCCGATGATCGCCAGCACCTTGAGCAGGGCGAACCAGAACTCGAACTCGCCGTAGTTCTTCACGCTGCACAGGTTGGTCAGGGTCAGCGCCAAGGTGATGACCAGGGAGAACGCCCACAGGTCGACCGCAGGGAACCAGGCATGCAGGATGGCCGCGGCGGCGTTGGCCTCCAGCGGAATTACCAGCACCCAGAACCACCAGTACAGCCAGCCAATGGTGAAACCGGCCCAGCGCCCGATGGCGCGGTCGGCATATGTAGAGAACGAACCGGTGTCAGGCGAGGCGACAGCCATTTCACCCAGCATGCGCATGACCAGCACGACCAGCGTACCGGCGGCAGCGTAAGCCAGCAGCACGGCAGGGCCGGCAGCAGCGATGGCGTGGCCGGAGCCAACGAACAGGCCGGCACCGATGACGCCAGCGATGGACAGCATGGTCACATGCCGTTGTTTGAGCCCCTGAGCGAGGTCATTGGAATTGTTACCGCTCATTAAAACTACCTTTGTAAGGAGTGGACCACTCCGACTGCGGTTACGGAGCGCGCCTGGGGTTGACCTGGGCGTCGCTGCAATCGGCGGTTTCCTACCGGCAATAAGCGCGCCATGTGCTGAATGCATTCGTCAGAAAAGTCGGAAGGCCTTTTAGCATGCGGTTTGGAGGGCTTTCGGCCAACGGCTGACCGAAAGGCCACCAAATCATCGGATTACTGAAATACTCACTTACAAACGCACCAAAGGTGCGCCACGGTAACACCTGTGCACCGCTGCAATGCAAAAAAGTGCAACCTAGAGGTACAACCTGAAGACCTGGCCGCACCCGTTCGCGGGCATGCCCGCTCCCACAGGTCAGGTGCAACCATTTGAGCTTTTTAACGAACCTGTGGGAGCGGGCGTACCCGCGAAAGGTCTAAAACCGCTTCCATGAGCGGGCCAAAGCTGGCACCATCGCGCCTTTTTTCATCAAGGCTCTGGTGCTGGGCGACACCTTCGCGGACATCCGCGCGACGTTGCGCTGCAACGATGCGACAAACCGCCCCACCAGCGCCCCGAGTCCCCAGCGACCCTGTTGGCCGTGATAATGCCGCTATGCTAGCTTGGCGCACGCCAGGAAGGCCGCCAACAGCTGGGAACGCACCCGTACACATGAGGACCGCACATGGCTCAGGCCACGCCCGCGCTGGAAATCCGCAATCTGCACAAACGCTACGGCGAGCAGGAAATTCTCAAGGGCATTTCGCTGACCGCACGCGACGGTGACGTGATCTCCATCCTGGGGTCGTCCGGCTCCGGCAAGTCCACCCTGCTGCGCTGCATCAACCTGCTCGAGAACCCGCACCAGGGCGAAATCCTGGTCGCCGGTGAAGCCCTCAAGCTCAAGGCTGCCAAGAACGGCGACCTGGTCGCCGCCGACAACCGCCAGATCAACCGCCTGCGCAGCGAGATCGGTTTCGTCTTCCAGAACTTCAACCTGTGGCCGCACATGTCGATCCTCGACAACATCATCGAGGCGCCGCGCCGCGTGCTCGGCCAGAGCAAGGCCGAGGCCATCGAAGCCGCCGAAGCCCTGCTGAACAAGGTGGGCATCTACGACAAGCGCCACAGCTACCCCGCCCAGCTTTCCGGTGGCCAGCAACAGCGCGCCGCCATTGCCCGTACCCTGGCCATGAAGCCCAAGGTCATCCTGTTCGACGAGCCAACTTCGGCGCTCGACCCGGAAATGGTCCAGGAAGTGCTAAACGTTATCCGCGCATTGGCCGAAGAAGGCCGTACCATGCTGCTGGTGACGCACGAGATGAGCTTTGCCCGCCATGTGTCCAGTGAAGTCGTCTTCCTGCACCAGGGCCTGGTCGAAGAGCAGGGATCGCCGCAGCAGGTCTTCGAGAACCCGACCTCGGCGCGTTGCAAGCAATTCATGTCCAGCCACCGCTAACGGAGCAATACATGCACACTTACAAGAAGTTCCTCCTGGCAGCTGCTGCCACGCTGGTGATGTCGGCCAACGCCCTGGCCGCAGAAAAACTGCGCATGGGTATCGAAGCCGCCTACCCACCGTTCAACAACAAGGATGCCAGCGGTAACGTGGTCGGCTTCGACAAAGACATCGGCGACGCCCTGTGCGCCAAGATGAAAGTCGAGTGCTCGGTCGTCACTTCCGACTGGGACGGCATCATCCCGGCCCTGAACGCCAAGAAGTTCGACTTCCTGGTGTCGTCGCTGTCGATCACCGACGAGCGCAAGCAGGCCGTGGACTTCACCGAGCCGTACTACTCCAACAAGCTGCAGTTCATCGCGCCGAAAAACGTCGACTTCAAGACTGACAAACCTTCGCTGAAGGGCAAGGTCATTGGCACCCAGCGCGCAACCTTGGCTGGCACCTACCTTGAAGACAACTACCCGGATGTCGAGATCAAACTCTACGACACCCAGGAAAACGCCTACCTCGACCTGGTTTCCGGCCGCATCGACGGCATCCTGGCCGACAAGTACGTGCAGTACGAGTGGCTGAAGAGCAAAGACGGCTCGAACTTCGAGTTCAAGGGCGAGCCGGTGATGGACAGCGACAAGATCGGCATTGCCGTGCGCAAGGGTGACACCAAGCTGCGCGACGACCTGAACAAGGCCCTGGCAGAAATCAAGGCCGACGGCACGTACAAGAAGATCAACGACAAGTACTTCCCGTTCAGCATCGAATGATCCGCCCCGACCGGCGCGCCCTTGCGGCGCGCCAGTCCCTAGAATGACCTGCCCATGAATATCGACCTGCACGGATTCGGTCCGGCCATGATGGCCGGCACCCTGATGACCGTAAAACTGGCGCTTTGCGCCTTGCTGCTGGGCCTGGTCCTGGGCCTGCTCGGCGCCCTGGCCAAGACTTCCTCGATCAAGCCGCTGCAATGGCTTGGTGGCTTCTATTCGACCCTGGTTCGCGGCGTGCCCGAACTGCTGTGGGTACTGCTTATCTATTTCGGCACCGTCGGCTTGATGAACGCCCTCGGTGAAGCCCTGAACATGCCGGGCCTGGAGCTCAGCGCCTTCGCTGCGGGCGTGATCGCCCTGGGCCTGTGTTTCGGCGCCTATGCCACCGAAGTATTCCGTGGCGCCATCCTGGCGATCCCCAAGGGCCACCGTGAAGCCGGCCTGGCGCTTGGCCTGTCCAAAGGCCGCATCCTGTCGCGGATCATCCTGCCGCAGATGTGGCGCATCGCCCTGCCCGGCCTTGGCAACCTGTTCATGATCCTGATGAAGGACACCGCCCTGGTGTCGGTAATCGGCCTGGAAGAAATCATGCGCCACGCACAAATCGGCGTGACCGTGACCAAAGAGCCGTTCACCTTCTACATGGTTGCGGCCTGCATCTACCTGAGCCTGACCATCATTGCCATGACCGGCATGCACTTCATGGAAAAACGCGCCGCTCGCGGCTTTGCGAGGGCCGAATAATGAATTGGGAAGTCATCATCAAATGGCTGCCACGCCTTGCCCAGGGTGCGACCCTGACCCTGGAGCTGGTGGCCATCGCGGTGGTTGCCGGGTTGATCCTGGCCATCCCGCTGGGCATCGCCCGCTCCTCGCGCCACTGGTATGTGCGCGCGGTGCCGTTCAGCTACATCTTCTTCTTCCGTGGCACGCCGCTGCTGGTGCAGCTGTTCCTGGTCTACTACGGCCTGGCGCAGTTCGACGCGGTGCGTTCGAGTTCGCTGTGGCCGTACCTGCGCGACCCGTTCTGGTGCACCGTGCTGACCATGACCCTGCACACTGCTGCCTACATCGCCGAGATCCTGCGCGGCGCGCTGCAGTCGATCCCCAAGGGTGAGATCGAGGCGGCGCGGGCGCTGGGCATGTCGCGGGGCAAGACGCTGTTCTACATCATGCTGCCACGCGCCGCGCGTATCGGCCTGCCGGCGTACAGCAACGAAGTGATCCTGATGCTCAAGGCCAGCGCCCTGGCCAGTACCGTGACCCTGCTGGAACTGACCGGCATGGCCCGTACCATCATCGCCCGCACCTACCTGCCGGTAGAGATCTTCTTTGCCGCCGGGGTGTTCTACCTGGTGATCTCGTTCGTGCTGGTGCAGGGCTTCAAGCTGCTGGAGCGCTGGTTGCGCGTGGATGCGTGCCAGGGCCGCTGAGACCTCACTGACTGCTTCGCGGGCACGCCCGCTCCCACAGGTGTAGCGCCAACCTTGAATGTGGCGCTATACCTGTGGGAGCGGGCGTGCCCGCGAAGAGGCCCTCAAAACCACCACACATCCTTGCCATGCCCAACCACCTCCACAGCCCCCACCTAAGCACCCGCTTCCAGGCCCTCGACCAGTTCCTGATCGAGCACCAGCAGCTGTGGAAACCGCGCCCCTTCACCAGCCTGCAGCTGGCCTGGGAAACCGCCCACCCCGAGCTTGCCGCCCACCTGCGCCAATGCTCCCTGGCAGACGCCGAAACCGACACCACCGCTGCCCCGTTGCCCGCCCCGTTCCCGCAACTGGCCCAGCAAGCCCGACAGCTTTCGGCACTCGGCAACCTCCCGGAAACCGACCTGCCCCCTGCCGCGCACCGCCTCGACGTAGCCGTCCCCGGCCGCAAATGGCAACAGATCGAAGCCTTCGCCAGCCACCTGGCCTTCCGCGAACAGCCCCGTCACTGGCTGGACTGGTGCTCCGGCAAAGGCCACCTGGGCCGCCGCCTGCTGCAACCCGGCCAACACCTGACCTGCCTGGAATACGATGCCGAACTGGTCGCCGCCGGCCAGGTCCTGAGCACGCACCACCACTTGCCGGCGCAGCATGTGCACCAGGATGTGATGGCCAACGACAGCGCCCGCCACCTGGCTGGCGGCAAAAGCGTGGTAGCCCTGCACGCCTGTGGCGACCTGCATGTGCGCCTGATGCAACTGGCCAGCCAGCAAGGTTGCCGGCAACTGGCCGTGGCCCCCTGCTGCTACAACCGCATTGCGGCGCAGCAATACCAGGCGTTATCCACAGCCGCCCAAGCCTCCAGCCTGCGGCTGTCACTGGACGACCTGGGCCTGCCCTTGAGCGAAACCGTTACCGCCGGCGCCCGCGTACGACGCCAGCGCGACACCTCGATGGCCCGGCGCCTGGGCTTCGACCTGCTGCAACGCCAGCAGCGCCAGACCGACAAGTACCTGCCGACACCGTCGCTACCCGTGGCCTGGCTGGAGAAGCCCTTCAAGCAGTACTGCCGCGACCTGGCCGAACTCAAGCAATTGCAGCTGACTGGCAACCCGGACTGGGCAGCCCTGGAAGCCGCAGGCTGGCAACGCCTGGCCGAGGTCCGCAACCTGGAGCGCGTGCGCAACCTGTTCCGCCGGCCGCTGGAGCTGTGGCTGGTACTCGATCGCGCCCTGTTCCTCGAAGAACAAGGCTACAACGTGCGCCTTGGCCTGTTCTGCGACTACCCACTCACCCCGCGCAACCTGCTAATCCTTGCCGAACGCGACCGTTAGCCGCAGCACAACCTGTGGATAACTCTGTGAACAAGCTTGTGATTACCTGTTGGATCCAAGCGCTATTTCAAGCGTTTGGCTTATTCCGGCTTGCGCGTCAAGGCCAGTAAAAACAGGCGTTTGCGCAAAGACCGGCGGTGTATCGAGCCGGCATGCCTTTCGCGCAAGGCGCCGATGCCACTTGTGCATAAACATTTCTTGTGGTTGGCGACTGCGTCTAAAGCCTTACCCAGAATGGCCTGATTTACGCGGTCCCTTGTAGGAGCGGCCTTGTGTCGCGAAAGGGCTGCAACGCAGCCCCAGCGATCTCTGCAAATACGCCAAAAACGGGGGCCGCTTTGCGGCCCATCGCGACACAAGGCCGCTCCTACACTGACCGCGTGAGCCTTCAATGCGCCTTGTTCTTGGCAATCTCGATATCGTTCATCAGCGCCTTGGCCATGTCGCACAGATAATCGGCGGCGCCCAGGAATTTATGGTCATCCTCCATATCCCCCTCGCGCACCAGATGCTTGATGTAGCCCATCAGGATCGAGACATGCTCATAGGCAGCATCGACGGGGACGCCAGGCTCGACGCGTAGCAGATTGAGGGATGGGTTACCGGCTGCGAGGAAGGTTTCCACGCCTGCGGTGGTGATGGGTTCGATGATGGTTTTCTTCATGGCATAAATCCTTACTCGGGGAGGGGGCTGCCAGAAATCTTTCTCACGGATTTGGGTGGCAGCCGTACGCGGGGTGAGAAACCGGTCGAATAAGGAAGCCCGGCCAGACCGAAGTCTGCCCGCGTACGGCCACCATAAATGGGTAGCGCTTATTCGATCAGGGTTCTCACACCCGGTCGCCAGAGCGACCCGAAAACGGTATCCATGAGCCATTTCCCCGACAACAGCGATACTTCGGCGGCGCGCGTAGGATAGTTCCGAAGCCATCAAACCCTGAAGCTGTTAGCCCTAAAGTTCAGAATCTTCGTACAGCTGATGGCCCTTTCGCGGGCGCGCCCGCTCCCACAGGTACTACACAGTTTCAAGGCTTGTGGAGATCCTGTGGGAGCGGGCAAGCCCGCGAATAGGCCATCACAAGCAACACAAAGCTAATGCCCGACCGCCGCAACGGTGTATCATCCGCCCCCCAAATGATTAAAAAGTGACGTCGCGCGCTGCCCGCCAGCCCCGCGACCTTCTGGCGTTGCGCCAGAACCGACAATGGACTAACGGACCCGACCATCGTGACCCAAGCCAAGCCCCTCGCCCTGCTGACCCTCGCCCTGGCCCTGGCCCTGACCGGCTGCGCCAGCGGCACCGCTCCCCACCCCACCAGCAGCCTGGGCTGGAACCACCCCGGCATGCAGCTGGGCGGCGACAACGGCCTGCCCCTGCGCACCGAAAGCCCCTGCCGCAAGCGCGGCTGCGACAACGACAAGCTGTTCTTCAACCCGGGCAAAACCGAGCCAAGCGTCACCACCATCCATCGCGGCTGGTAGGAAAATTCTTCTTTCAGGTCGGTGACTTAGGTCATTTGCGAACATTCGCAACGAAGTGGTTTACAGGCGCCAACCGATCGTTATAATGACGCCCCATTGCCGGTATAGCTCAGATGGTAGAGCAACTGACTTGTAATCAGTAGGTCCCGGGTTCGATTCCTGGTGCCGGCACCATATCCAGCTCCATCGCATTCCACCGAATGCCTTGGAAGCCCCTAAAACCCGCCCTTTGGCGGGTTTTTTCGTTCCAGGACCCTCCGTCGGGATCCAACAAAATACCCCATCCCCGGGGGTATTTTTAGGGTACAGCGTCTTGCCTGCATGGAGAACGTACCCTTATGCCACGTCTAGCCGTTCCTCTCAGCGACCTCAAATGCCGTACGGCGAAACCTCGCGAACGTGCCTACAAGCTATTCGACGGTGGCGGCATGTACCTCTTCGTGAAACCCAACGGCGTGAAAACGTGGCGATTGCGCTACTTCAAGCCCAACGGCAAGGAGGGCACGCTGATCATCGGCAACTACCCCATCATCTCGCTGGCCGTCGCGAGAACCAAGCGCGATGAAGCCAAGGCCCTGCTACTCGACAACCTCGACCCGATGGAAGAGAAGAAGAAAGCGAAGCTAGCGGCTCAACGAGCTTCCCTGCTTTTTGAAACCGTCGCCCTGGAGTGGCACGCCGAAATGTCCCGGCGCTGGACGGAGGGACACGCCAAGACCGTCATGAGCCGGTTGCGCACCCATGTCTTCCCCCTGATCGGCCAACGCCCCATTGCTGAACTCGATACTCATGACCTGCTTGAGGTCACTCTGCGTATCAAAGATCGCGGCACCATGGACGTCGCCCTGCGCGTGCAGAACTATCTCTCCACGATCATGCGGGGCGCGAAGCGGGCGCGGCGGATCAGCCAGAATCCGGCGCTCGATCTGGCAGGGTCGATTCATGCCCCGCGTACCGTGCACCGCCCTGCCCTCTCACTCAACCGCCTCCCCGAACTACTGAACCGGATCGACAACTACAACGGCCGTGAGCTAACCAAGCTGGCTGTATTGCTGACGCTGCACGTATTCGTGCGCTCCAGCGAACTGCGCTTTGCGCGCTGGGAGGAGTTCGACCTGCAAAGGGCGATGTGGGAAATCCCCGACACCCGCAAGCCAATCGACGGCGTGCGCAATTCCACCCGTGGCACCAAGATGAGCGGAGACATACAGATGGTGCCGCTCTCTCCCCAGGTCATTGCGATCCTTGAACGGCTGCGCGGCTTGAGTCGCTTCTCCGAACTGGTGCTGCCCGGTGACCACAAGTACTGGAAGCCAATGTCGGAGAACACGGTTAACCAGGTGCTACGCAACGTTGGCTACGACACATCAAAGGAAGTATGCGGGCATGGATTCAGGACCATGGCCTGTAGCGCCTTGCTGGAGTCAGGACTGTGGACCGACGCGGCTATTGAGCGGCAGATGAGCCACAAGGAACGCAATCGCGTGCGCGCCGCCTATATCCACAAGGCCGAATTTTTGGAACAGCGCAGGCTGATCATGGCGTGGTGGAGCAATTACATCGATGCCAACAGATCGGGGCATGTCACTCCACATGAGTTCGCCCATCCAGCTGGCGACAACATCACTCCCTTGCCAAGTGGGCGTGGCGCATTCAATCGTCGATGAACCCTCCAGGACACCGTTGGCCGCTCTTTAATTCGGGTCCATCCAAACAGGGCTGCAAAGCCGCCCTGTTTGGATGGACCTAGCTTTGCAAAGCTAAAAGCCGACACAAATCCTTTGAATACCACTGATTTCCACCGGTGGATAATTTCATGCACAGCCCCAGAGGCCACGAGGATTGGGGCGTTGACCAAAATTATCCACAGGCGTAGAACTGATCGTGCAAACGCTGCCTTGGGCAGCACCCCAGGTGACCCGAGCCTTCAAGGTCACGCCGCTCTCGCGGTGGCTCTACCCAAGGGCGATTCGCATCCGGCAGCTCGCCCGGTCACTACCCATGTGATGGATGCTCTTACACATGTAGCGCTCGTGCGCCAGATACACCGTACCTCGCTGCCCTGCAGCAACCTATCCGCTTGGCCGACTACTGCGCCAACCTGTGCCCGTCTCTTTCTTCTGGAAAGAGACGGGCACTTCTACCACTGCTGCAGCCCTGATCGCACATGGCTTTGCGGCATTCCCCCTCGTGACAATCGGCGTGACAAACGCCGATGTCACCAGCAACAGCGCTGTAGATGATGGTGCCGCAGACCAAGGAATGGACTGCACCTGACTGACAGTCAGGCATGCCCCGGTCATCGCATTGCTGCTTGCACATGGCTCAGGATCTCGCGGCGCAGGTCTCGTCAGCCAGTGCTGCCTCCACCCGCCCACCGGTAACGGTGCTCAGGAGGCCAGATCATGAGATGCCCTTGCTCCCGGTCGTAAGGAGCCGCCAGTCCCGCGCAGAGGACATTCCCCACAGGTCGCAGGGGCCTTGATCCCTGATAACACTCAACATTCTTGGCGGGATGACGTGGGGCGAGGATCGGAGACCAGGCGATGAGGTGATTCGACATGGCATTGGTGGGTAGACGCGATGGCCGTAATTTCGGCTACGGCAGGCAACTGAGCTATGCAGGGCCGCAGGCGTTGAAAGACATGTTCGGCGGCGGCCACTACGGCACGGTGAAGGCACACTGTGATCGGTGGCAGGCATTCGTCAGATGGTGCCGCTCCGAACAAGGGCCCGGTATCAATGATGCGCGGCAGATTGATCGTAAGGTATTGGCGGACTATGCGGCGTACCTGCGCG
Source organism: Pseudomonas sp. B13(2017) (assembly GCF_002113245.1). NCBI lineage: Bacteria > Pseudomonadati > Pseudomonadota > Gammaproteobacteria > Pseudomonadales > Pseudomonadaceae > Pseudomonas > Pseudomonas sp. B13(2017). Next base: position 139,617 of record NZ_NEJX01000005.1, on the reverse strand, counting down.
ATGCGGTTGAGTGCGGTAGCCTCGCCATCAGCACCGCACAAAACCGCCTATCCAGCGTTAACAGGACCATGGCGGCGCTGCGCGGTGATCAGTGTGTGAAATTGCCCAGTCCGAGCAAGGCGTTGGGAATGCAGCGCACCGGAGTTCGCCAATCGGCTCCGCAAGGCCAAGACCGCGAACAGGTTAAGCAGATCGTCGATGCGCTTTGTAGCGATCATCAGCAACGGGCCGCAGCGATTGTTCTGTTGGCGCGAGCCACCGGCATGCGCCTTCGTGAGGCCATCCTGGCTGACCTGCCACGGCTGAGCCGTGAGGCTGAAGACCTAGGCAGGATCAACATTCAAGATGGCACCAAAGGCGGTCGCGCTGGCGCCTCAGCGCCACGATGGATTGCGGTGAACCAACATGTTCAAGACGCACTTGGGTTTGCACGGCAGGTGTCGCCTGCGAGTAGCCGCAACCTGATTGCGCCAGACGAAAGCTATCTGAATGTTCTGCAGGAAATCATCCGCCCAGCGCGAGACGTCCTGCATGCACACAGGCTCAAAGGGTTCCATGAGCTACGAGCGACGTATGCATGTGAGCGCTATGAGCAAATCACTCTACACCGCGCGCCTATCATCGGCGGCCAATGCTGCCAGTTAAATCAGCACCTTGATCGCGAGGCTCGGAGGCAAATCAGCTATGAGTTGGGGCACGGTCGGATCGATGTGGTCGGGGCCTACATTGGAGGGCGCGTATGAGCAAGCCATTCGATATGGAACTGTTCTTGGCTGCGGTGCTGACGGGATCGTACGCAACGCGGCAGCGCCATTTACGGCAAGCAAAGCTCATCCAAGCGGAGATATCTGATCGCTGGCAGCTAGAAACACCTTGGAGTTGGAAGAAAAAACATGTTGCTTGGTTTCTCGACCGCCGACTAGCGAGGCGATGCAAGGCGACTCGATATTACTACCTGCTTACCGTGCCGCTACTGGCTCGCCGTTTAGAAAGAGCATGGGTCTTCAAGTGCTAAGAAGGCCTGACTTTAGCGATAGACCGACCGCGACCAACCCAAAGCTGCTGTCGGCCAAGGGCCGCTAACGACCATAGTCGGTCATCACGGTGGCCGTGCAAGACTTCAGCGAGGATTCTGCAACAACTGAATCAGCCAGCCCATTGCTTGGTCGATGTATCACGTGGCGACGACCTCGATTTTAAGGTCATAGCCACCGAGCTTATGGCCTCCCCAGCTTGTCTTCTTAACGATTATTTGTTTATCACCATGGGACTCGCAGTATGGTGCACCAAATCGCAGCGCATCTTTAGTGGAGTCAGAAATATCAATTCCGAGGCTTTTTCGGACTAAAACTCTCGACAATACGAGGAGCCTCTCATTTGCTTGACACGCGCGGCTATTGTCGTTCACGTTTAGCTTGATTTTTAATACCTTCGCAACACCTTCCACACCCTCTACGTAATATGCGAAATTATCGCAAAGTAGGTCATCTCCGACATCGTACATTTTTGAGGAAGCACACCATTGATCGGCAAAGATGAGATTATAATATCCTGTCGAAACTCCCTCACTCAAAAGAAAGTCCTTTGCAAGGTATGGCGACCATCCTTGTGAGCCGATAACTTCCGGCTTCATCTTTTCCAAATTTTTTAGCTTGCGCAAATGGGCAAAGGTACTTAACAGTTGCTTGTGCGAAACCACCTCAACCCTGGCGATGTGATCTGCCCAACGCCGGATAGCCTCGAGCCTGAAATTAAATAGCACTACCGCATACAACTTCGCAAGACGACGTAGCCTTCTGTCTTGCACGGTGAATTTAAGTCGCACGAAAACCGTCTCATAGGTCGAATATGTCATCATTGCAAACACGAAAGGCAAATACATTACTGTCAGCAGAGCAGGAACAATAAAGTCATAAAATGTCTTTTCCTGGCCAAGCTCTTTGAAATCAGTAGCGAGCATGTAAGCTGTGTAGGCCAGTGTAAAAAGCCCGAAGAAGATGACAATGCCGTTGAGAAGCTTTTTGACTTGCAGATACTTAACATCTGACTCTGAGATAGGGATCATCATACCTACCACAACCATAAATGGGACTAAGAACAATTCAGCCAGAAGTGGCAAACTGTAGATCCCGACCACGAACTGCAAGATGGCAAGCACCCTCAAATTGCCGATTACAGAGTTTTTGAAAAAGTGCGGATCATTTTTTATTTTTCCCAAATTGTAAATCGACATCAACCCCACGGAGAAAAACCAAAATACCGTATTCTTCAACTGATCAACATTCCATAGATCCCAACCCAACAAGAGATATACCATAGCGGCGGTATACACAGATGCCAACGAGAAGACTATCATCAGGGGGCGTGATTGAAATACAAATGCTAGATTTTTGAAGGCTAATCGGACCTCTCTCATCCTTTTGGCAGAGCAAATATACGCTGCGGCGAGAATCAGCCACAGCGCGATTGCGATTTCCCTGTTGTTTAAAATATCCATATAGCTGACCTTGGTGAAATGCTGGGTGAGCGGATGTTAAATGGCCTATCCCTCAATTCCAATGTGGCAGAGCACATCTGATAAAGGAAAATGGCAGCTAGCGGCCGTTAGGAGCTCATCCTGAAGGGCTGCTTTGGGTCGATTGCAGCCGTTCGCGACTGACTGCTATCGACCCAAAGCGGACGATCACGACAGGCTGATTTCGGCCAGGAGCGGACAGTGATGTCCGAGCAATAAATCTGTCCTCTCTCCTGTCGTGGCTTGGCGAAGAGCGCGGCTCAGTATGATTACGCCATTTGCGCTGTCGAATCTGTGGGTGGCTAGTCGACATTCAATTAACAGCATTTTGGCGATACGTCTCTAATACGTGAAATGGCCACCGCTAGATGGCTGCGGCGACCAAGTGGAGAAGTGAGCGACTACCTGATCGAATGCCGCTTTCAACATCGGAGAAGACTGATGTTATGGGGGAATACCGGCTATCTAAGACCATTTTTAGAAAGCTCAAGATCTATCAATTCAATTGCGAGATCAGCGAGTACTGGATCCGCCTTGGCATTGAAGGCCGCGTCTACCTCCTCTTCAAAAGACGTATCTGCTGCGCTGCCCTTCATGCCCAGAAAATTCACAGTAAACCTAAGTAGATCGCATGTGTAGATCGTGAATTTTCCCTTTTCTGAAATCGGCACGTACACGAATTTCTTGTAGGAAATATGTTGGCCATATATATCGTAATGAGGATGGACAATCTTAAAGCCTTTGGAGTCTGCTGGGTAAGTTTTTCGCCGCGGATTCACCAATACTTCTTTATCCCCTTTGCTTAAGTTGCAATCAGGGCATGAGGCAGCAAGATTTTTGGGCTCAAACATGAAGCGAGCATGTTTCGCTCGGGGTGCAATATGCTCAACGTCCCAGACTCGATGGTTTTTGGAGTTTAGGTGTTTATTGCAGTAGCAGCAGCGAACCCCCTGTTCTTCGATGTAATGATCTTTAACTCTGCTTTTGAGTCTCTCCAGAGTCTTGTCTGACCAATAATCCGGGTTTTGCTGGTGACTTTCTAGCTCTCCATATGCCGCTACAATGTCCAGGTCAGCAGCGCAATAATTGACTGCCTTTATAATCATTCTGCGGCCTCCGCTTCAGTCGCAACTTCTTGAAGATTCATAATTACTTTTGAAACGGAGGCTTCTTCTTCGAGTTTCGGAAGTAAGCTTACGAGCCATTCCACAGTCGTTTGGAATTCTTCTGACTTCACCTCACCATTTGCTGCTAACCGCAATGCTTTGATGATTTCTTGTTTTAGGTATAGATTATTTTTCCCTGGAGTCTGAAATGCCGTTGCCAAAATGTGGTCAGAGGATTTTCCAGAGATATCAATTGGCTCTATATCAGAACTATAATTTCGTTCCATTACGACCACGTTGGAGATATTGGCATCAATATCTCCAACAATGAGAGGGGAGTGAGTCGCAATAATGAAATGACATCCTTTGTAATCTGAAAAGGTCTTTAACAATAGATCGATATATCCTGACTGCCATTCTGGATGCAAGCTAACTTCTGGCTCGTCAATCAAAATCAAGCTGCCATCTTCGATGACAGACGCTAAACCTAAAAATGCCGTTACCAAACTCATCTCACCAGAGCTTGCACTTTGCAGGTCTACTTTGAGCCCGTCTTGGCGCGTGACTATAACTTCGACAGGCGTGATAACCCTGGTTTTCCGCAAAGGCTCTAATTGAGAATAAAGATTTATGTCATTTACGTGCGTATCAAAGTCGGCGCGTATGGAGATATGATTGCGACTGCTGCTGGACTCTATAAACAACTTAGCCGCTGAAGCCATTGCGTCATAGTCTATTGCAAGCTTCATGTCATTTATAGCAGCCTGGGACTCGAATGACTCCATGACCAATTGAATATTGTCTGAAGCCAACTCTTCAATTCGCTTATGGCTTGCTCTATATACAACCTCAATTTCAGGCTTGAATCCCAGAAAGCTAAAAGCTCCAGCTACTCTATCAAGCCTTTTAATTCTACCATGTGAGATATTAAACAGCCCTTCAATTGCTTTAAGTAAAGGTGCGATTGCGGAGGCCTTACCAGAGCGATCCCGTAGGCCCAAATACTCATAGCAGTTTGATGTTGCCCCAAAAACAGAGTCGCGCTTCCAGTTTGATATTTTAAACTTATCAAATGGCGTGGTTGTCAATGCAATAACTTTGCTTGGCAGAGGTACTTTATGTAGATCTTGAACTGCCGCGCCATCAACTAGTATCTTGAATTTCCCATTCAAAGACCTAATGTCAACTGTGGCACCGGCCGTGCTGTATTTTAAATTTACTTCCGCTCTACTTCTTGAACTGCTTTTGATTGGATCTTCTAGCTGCGAGAAAGTCTCAGCGATTGAGGCTAGGAATCGGCTTTTACCTATCCCGTTCCGGCCAATTAATATTGTGACCCATGAAGAATTAACTTCGGATGGCGCACTTGTTGAGAAACTTATTGAGTTCGATGATTGATCTTGGTTTAGAAGTAATTTTTTAGGCGTAAAGAAGACTGAAGCGTCAGTCAGCCGAAAACTGTGAGTCTTGCGTCCCTGCATGAGATATACCTGAAAAATTTCGGGCGGTAGCATAAGGCTACTATAGCACTAAATCGCCCCCAGTTTCCCAGTTCCTCAGAGAAACTCAGGCCTCAAGCCTGAAGCCTGAAGCCTGAAGCCTGAAGCCTCGATATTAGGTTCCAAGTGATTGTGAGGCTGTCATCATTTCGCTATTTTTTGACTACTGCGAAGGGCCGCTTTGGGTCGTTAGCAGCCTTTCGCGAATGGCCGTTAACGACCCTTAGCTGCCGGTGGACAAAGGCAGCAATTGGCCAGGAGCAGACGTTCGTCCAAGCCCCTCAAATCAATGGAGCGTAGACATTGGTTAACAGTTTTTTGAGCTGTTCTGGAACACCGTCCCAGCCTTCTCCCCAGTCAAGAGTACGCTTGTAGGCATTGAAAGGTTTTTCAGAACTTGGCGCGGCGTAACCCAGGAAGTCTTCGATGCACTCCTCTAGAAGGATCAGCTTTTCGTCATTACCCACTGCAAGCCTGATCGGCTCGTTAAATTTCTCCGCCCCTTCGGTACCTTTGTCGCGGTCATGAATGACAAAGAAGTCCACATTGAGTGCGCTCAGGTACTTAACCAATCCAATAATTGAGGCTTTACCTCTAGCCTTGACTATTTCGCTTCCCGAAAGGACTAGTGATTTCGTTTCCGGGGGCATTCTGCGAATAGCCTCTTTGATGACGACCTCTTCTGTATCACCTTCGACAACCAGTACCAGACGGGTGAAGAAGATCCGCGACACGTGATCGTCAAGCTTGATAAGCATTTTGACCTGATCCTTATCATTACTTTGCAGCTTGACGAACTCCTCGGATACCGAAAATGGAAGGACGCTGGTGTGCCCTTTTTCGTATTGAAAGCGATTGAGGACCTGCTTGGGTTTGCGGGAAAGGTCGATAAGGTAGGGAGAGTGAGTGGTGGCAACTATCTGAGAGTTCTGATCGGACAAGTCGTAAATAAGATCCCGCATCTGGTTAGCAGCACTCGGATGCAGGTAAATCTCTGGTTCTTCAAAGCCGATAATGAGTCCGCGCTCATCGTTACCTTCGCGTCGTTTCAGCCATTGCTGCCTAAACCGCAGCAGCCCGAACACCGCAGCGCGAACCATGCCAGTACCCTGGTTGGCGACACTTGTGCGTATGTTGCTGGACATTTCAATTGCGAACGTAGGGACGAGTGCATCTGGGCTAGAGAGATCAGCTGCTGCGTAAATACGAGACTCTGGGAAGACTCCGCCAAGGACAGTGTTCAACTCCCCCATCATCTTGCCAAACTCTGAGCCAGCATCGCTTGGGTCAAGCTCTTTGGCAAGCAGGCTTAGGCATGCTTGGGCATCTTTGTAATTGGCGGAGCTTTCACGCACATCCTTGAACAGCTCGTGCAGAATCTTCTGCAGCACACCACTTTTCTGATCAATTTCGTGGGATGCTGCATCCGCAGGGATAATGAGGATGGAAGGGAGTTTAGAGAGAACGACGCTACCAATGCCGCCTGGATTAAGTGCCCACTCCTCTTCTTCATTGGTTTCCCACAATTCGTCGATGAGTTCGAGTTTATCTCGGTCGCTAGCGGAAATTTTCTTGTCTAATACGGAGAAGGTCTCGGCGATCAGTTCTGGAGGGGCCCCGGCGGCGATAAAGTCGGCAGGCTTCTGTAGATCTGCAAACTCTGGTTTCATCGTTCGTTTAAGCGTCTTCAACTCGATCTTGACATCTTCGAGTACCTTGTACGTTTTTCGATAGAAAATGCTCTTCCCAGTCTCTCCGGTGTCTTGCGGATCATACGAGAAAATGCGACCCTTGAAGCCACGCCACGTGGAAGCGGTGTCAGGGACATTTCTGAACTCCGCCTCTAGGACGACAGTGTCGCAAGTGATTTTCGTCTCGCCTGTTTCTTCATCTAGCTCAGAGCAGAAACATTCGGTATCCATACGCTTGCTGTTAGACAGCAGCCATCCAATGGCTTTGAGCACTGAGCTCTTCCCCGCATTGTTAGCGCCAATCAGAAAGGTCGCATTACCAAACTCTATTTCAGCAGTGTGCAAGCGTTTGAAACCTTTAATCGAAAGCCTATGAAGACGCATAATTCTCTTCCTTGACCGATTTATGAGCTGGTCGTAATGCTTCTCAATATGTATGGCGCGTTAAGTTTTTTCACTGAGATGGCCAAACGATGGCAACCATAGACCAGAGTTTTAGGGGTGTCGAGAACTGGAGGTGAGGCGACTAGACTCTGAGTATTTCTGGAGATTTCTAGAATCAAGAGGGGAACGATCGCATTTGGCCGGTAGCTGCCTTCCGCGAATGACCGCTATGGGCCGATAGCGGTCGTCTGGAAAAGTCTGCTTCGAGGCATTTCGTGCCCCTTCCTGTCTTCAGCAGCAGACGTCCTCTCGCTAGCAGCAATCGAGAGGGCCCCCAAATTCCCCGATTCGATTCCACAGAAAGCCATAACTAGCTGATTTTTTTATAGATACCCTTTGAGGTACGTCAAAAAATCCACCAAATTCCAGTCCCGCCAAAATCGGGGCCTCACAGCCAACAACCGTTCGTCTGGTGCCGCACCATACGCAGTATCAAAAAAGGCTCACCGAAAGGTGGGCCTTTTTTGTTTTCAGGGTCGCCCAACCACATCAGCCTTGGCCTTGAGGTCGATGCGCTCGGTGTAGGAGCTGGCTTGCCTGCGATGGGCTGCGCAGCGGCCCCCAGCGATCCCAAAGAAGAGAGCAGCCAGAGACCAGACACATCTTCCAATATAAACGCTTTGACTCGCCCACCTGGCCCCGCCACGATTTATCGCAAATTTTAGATATTCCTGCTGAGGCAAGCCGATGGCGCTTCAATTTCACGAAAGCCCTTTCCACGCCACTCACGATGCAGACACGGCCAGCAAAATGGCCTTGAAAATGGACCTGTCCATTTTCATCACGGACTGCATCAAAAAAATGGGCCTCAAGCAGCATGATGCTGCGGTCAGGCTGAACGTAACCCAATCCCGAAAATCCGAGCTTGCAAATGGTTGATTCTCGATGAAGCGCGAGAGTGGGGCCAGTAATACCAGTGAGGCGATGACTGTGCCCTCGAATACGGCGCATGGGGCCCGGCATTGCGACACCTCCCCGCTCGATTACTCGCTAGAAAAACTCTGAGCGCTTGTGTCCTCTGACATGCCCCCCTCTGATCAACATGCCCGTCAGGCACTTGAGCACCTGGTCGTTCAAGCTACAAAAACCTCGCTGGACAAGCTCGACAAGGCCGTTGCCGAGACTTTTGCTCTCCTCTTCTGGTACAGAAACGAGGATATGCGCGAAGCATTGGAAAATCGCTTGAACATGCCAAGGCTCGCCCCCGTAAGGAAGCGGCGCCTGATGTATCTGGTTGACCGGCTTCGCCGTTTTCCATGCATGAAGCCGGAACAAGCCGAGCAGATGAAGAAGCTGGTCACCCGCTGGAAGGACCTGGCTCAAGATCTGAATGGAAAACAGGTAGAAAAGGCGCAAGCGGTAAACCGTTACGACAAGGTTGCTGCTACGTGGGGCGTGGCTGAGCCCGTATCCAGCCTGATGAGCCTGGTACTAGACCTGCAAACCCGGCACTTCGTAGATGCCCATGATCTGCCGAATGGCTATGCCCAGTTGGCAACGCGTCCACCTCAACACTGATCCGATAATGTGGGTCAGTTGTTTGTAGTGGCTGTACTCCTCCCCAAGATTGATCTCAATCAAGCCTGACGCCAGCACGCAGCTTAGCCTGAGATCAGTCAGCCCTTGAGGGAAGGAAACCATGGCCAAGAAATTCCCCACAAACCCCAGCCACCCGGAGCGCATCTGCTGGGGCTGCGACCTGTACTGCCCGGCCAAGTCATTGGCCTGTGGCAATGGGGCGAGTCGGACCATGCACCCGGTGGAACTGTTTGGCGAGGACTGGGACAGCTTCGAGGACCGGCTGGAGAAGTCGATTGGTCGCGAGCAAGGGACAGGGCACAGGTGAAATGGGGCCGCTTTGCGTGCCATCGCCGGCAAGCCGGGCTCCTACAGGTACAGCGCATGCCTTGAAGCCCGGTGCGGCCTCAGCGAATCAGGTGCCGCGGTGAATGGCACGGGCTTCGCCCGTATTCGCGGGCGCGCCCGCTCCCACAGGGATCGCACCACCTATCAGAAATTGGGCAAGGCAGTTGCTCCTAAAGGAGTGCGCCGGGCTCAAGGCATGCGCTGTACCTGTGGGAGCGGCTTTAGCCGCGAACACCGGCGCAGCCGGTGCCATACACCGTGTTGGATTCTTCGCGGCTAAAGCCGCTCCCACAGGGTACGCGGATTGCTTGCAATTTCAGTTATCTACGCGACAGCGCAGCCCAAAGGGCTGGGCCATCTACCACAGGTACAGCGCATGGTTTGAGCCTGGCGCCGACCCAGCGAATCAGGTGCTGCGGTGGATGGCACGGGCTTCGCCCGTGTTCGCGGGCGCGCCCGCTCCCACAGGGATCGCGCCACCTGTTAGAAATTGAGCAAGGCAGTTGCTACCAAAATACCTGTGGGAGCCCGGTTTGCCGGCGATGGGCTGCGCAGCAGCCCCAGGTGCGGTTGGTCAGAACGCTGTGCTGACCGTCAGCGACAGGTTGCGTGGGTCACCATAAATTGCCCCGGCATAGAACCCGTAACGGGTGTAGTAGTGCTTGTCGAACAGGTTGTTGGCGTTGAGGCTGACGCTGGTGTCGTCGGTCAGCTGGTACTTGGCCATGGCATTCCAGATGGCATAACCGGACCAGTTCACGTCAGTGGCACCGTTGCTCACACCATTGCTCGGCTGGCCCGCCGGGCTGGAGATCGCGCGGATGTTGCTCTGCGCAGTAACCCCGGCGCCTAGAGTCAGGCGGTCGAGCGGGCCGGAAAGGCGGTAGGTGGTCGAGGCCTTGAACAGGTGCGATGGGTCGCTGCGGCCGTCGCTGTCGACGCGGCGGAAGTGCAGGTAGGTGTAGCCGGCGTACACGTTCCAGCTGGGGGTCAGGGCGCCGGCGATTTCCAGGTCGATACCGTCGGTTTCCTGGCCGGAACCGGCCTTGTAGGCGTCGCCACCGGTCGGGGTGGTCAGGTCGCCGTCGAGCACTGCCTTGTTTTCCTGCTTGGTGCGGAAGTACGCCGCCGAAGCGTTCAGGCGGCCATCGAACCACTCACCCTTGATACCCGTCTCGTAGCTTTGCCCGCGAATCGGCTCGACCTTGCTGCCGCTGCTGGTTTCGGCGGTTTGCGGGGTGAAGATGTCGGTGTAGCTGGCGTACAGCGAGTAGTTGTCGTTGAGGTCGTACACGGCGCCCAGGTACGGGGTGACGATGCCGTTCTCTTCCTGGCTGGTACGTGCGCCAGCCACACTGCGCGTGGTGGCCGAGTAGTTGCTGGTGCGCACGCCGAGGATGACCGACAGCGGGTCGGTGATGCTCAGGCGGGTTGCCGCGTACATGCCCTGCAGGCGGGTGGTGGTCTTGCTGTGGCGGCCGGTGCGCGAGGCGATGATGTTGTAGTCGTCATCCACGCCATTGCGCCAGTCGGTCAGCGGGAAGCCGTTGTTGGCGCGGAACTGGCAACCCAGCGCAGGCGCACTGGCCATGCCGTCGCCGACCATGGTGCAGGTGTATTCCGGCGACCAGGCCACGGTGCGGCTGTCGTTGTAGCCAACCATCGCCTGGTGGGTACGGCCAAACAGTTGGAACGGGCCGGACAGGTCGATCTGCGCCGACTGCTGGGTGGTGTCGGTGGAGCTGTGCAGGCCGTTGAGCACGGCGCCGCTGCCATCCTGGTCCCAGTAGCCGCCGTAGCTGCCACGGCCCGCCGAGTTGACCTTGGCCAGGCCGCGGTGGTTGAGGGTTTCGGCGGTGCTCTGGGCGGCTTTCAGGTCCAGCGTCCAGTCGTTGTCGAAGCGGTGCTCCAGCGAGCCGAACGCAGTGCGGGTGGTGTACTCGCCAAAGCTCCAGCTGGGTACCACGTTGGTGCTGCGCGGCAGGTCGGTCTTGCTGCCATCGCGATACCAGATCGGGATGTTCGCACCCCAGCCACCGCCGACAATCTTGTTGTACTCGTACTGGTAGCCGGCACCAAGGGTGGTGGCGTCGTCCAGGTCGAACTCGAAGTTGGCCAGCGCGGCGCGGGAGCGTTCGGACTGGTTGTCGCGGAATGAGTTGGCGTCCTGCTGGGTCATCACGAAGCGCGAACGCAGGCGGCCGTCTTCGGACAGCGGCAGGTTGAGGTCGGCGCCCAGGCGGCGCTTGTCCCAGCTGCCGTAGGTGGCATAGGCGCTACCGCCGAACGTCCTGGTCGGTGCCTTGCGGATCAGGTTGACGGTGGCCGACGGGTCGCCGGTACCACCCAGCAGGCCGTTGGCGCCGCGCACGATGTCGATGCGCTCGTACAGGTCCATGTTCAGTGCGTTGCCGCCGCCACTGAAGTCGGAGCCGCCCTGGAACTGCAGGCCATCGACCTTCCAGTTGCTGATCGAGTAACCACGGGCACGGTAGTCGGTACGCCCGCCCACTTCGGACTTGCTCGCGGTCACGCCTGGGGTGGTTTCCAGCGCTTGCTCGATGGTGTGGATGTCGCGGTCATCCATCTGCTGGCGGGTAATGGTGGTGACCGACTGCGGCGTCTGGCGCGGCGTCAGGGCCAGGCCGGTGGAGCTGCGGGTGCTTTCGACCGTGTAACCCAGCTGGCCGGCTTCGTCGGCAGGCAGCAGAGCGCTGTCTTCGATCTGCGTGGCCTCCAGTTCCAGGGGCTTGCTGTCGGCAGCCATCGCGCCACCGCTGACGGCCACGGCAATGAACAGGGCCAGCGGTTTGAGGCGCGTGCCGCCTCGGCTGATGGAGGGGAAGGCGTTCGGGGTGCTCTCGGAGTTCATTTGGGAAGGCTTCGTATTTGCAGATGATTTTTTGTTAGGATTCTAGGGATCGGCCCCCCGGGCTCCAGACCCGGCTTGTACGGGGATGTAATTGAACGTAACGAGCGCCACCGGCCCTCACCGAACAGGTGTTTTTCTGCATGAGCACAACTTTGCTTGTTGTCGACGATGACGACGAGATCCGCGAACTTCTTTGTGATTACCTGACGGATGCCGGCTATAATGTGCTGGCAGCGGCTGACGGGGAGCAGATGCGCGAACAACTGGCCCGGCACAAGGTGGAGCTGGTGGTGCTGGACCTGATGCTGCCGGGCGAAGACGGCCTGAGCCTGTGCCGCCAGCTGCAAGCCACGCCGGGGCTGGCGGTGATCATGCTGTCGGCCAAGGGCAGCACGCTGGACCGCATCATCGGCCTGGAGGTGGGTGCCGATGACTACCTGGCCAAGCCCTTCGAGCCACGCGAGCTGATCGCCCGGATCAAGGCCGTGCTGCGTCGTCCGCAACGCCTGGATGCGCCCGCCGAAGAGCCGGTAGAAGATGCGCAGCTGTTCGCCGGCTTCCGCCTGGAACACGTGAAACGCCTGCTCACCCGCCCCGATGGCGAGACCCTGACCCTGCCCCGCTCCGACTACCGCGTACTGCGCGAGCTGCTGGAAGCCAACAACCGCGTGGTGTCCCGCGACCAGCTGACGCGCAGTGCGTTCGGCCGCGACCACCTGCCCGACGACCGTTCGGTGGACATGTGCGTCAGCCGCCTGCGCCAGCACCTGCGCCACGCGCCCGCGGGTGCTGCGCAAATTCTCACTATCCGCAACGAAGGCTATTTGCTGAGCATCGCCGCCAACGGGGCCGATACCTGACATGCGCTGGCTGCGCCGGCTGTGGCCACGCACGTTGTTCGGCCAGTTGCTGCTGATCATGGTCAGCGGCACCGTGCTGATCCAGTTGATGTCCAGCAGCATCTGGTTCGATGTGCGTTTTGCCCAGGTTCTCGAGGCCCCTGTCCGGCTGATTGCCGCACGCAGCGCGCCGTTGATCGCCCAGGCCGACTGCCGTGCCGGTGCACTGCAGGCGCCAGCGCATTACCAACTGCGTTGCAGCGAAGCCCTGCCCACGCCGGTGCAGGACGAGCGCCGCGGGCGCAGGCGTGTCGAGCTATTGCTGCACCAGGCCCTCGAGTACGAATTGGGGCATCCCCAGGACGTGCGCCTGATGAAGGTGCAGCTGACCGACGAACAGGGCCAGCCGATCGTCTGGCGCAGCCTGTTCGGCCTGCGCACGGCCCAGGCGCATTTGCAGTTCGCGGTGCCGTTGGCCGATGGGTACTGGCTGACCATCGAGGGCCAGGAACTGCAAGGCTGGAGCGGTGAGTCGGCCTGGGTGCTGATCAGCGATTACCTGTTGCGGGTGTACGCGCTGCGCATCGTCGCGGTATTGCTGGTGTGCCTGATAGCCGTGCGCCTGTGCCTGCGCCCGCTGCGGCGCCTGGCCGATGCCGCGCGCGGCCTGGGCAGCAACCTCGAGCAGCCGCCCTTGGCGCTGGATGGCCCGGAGGAAGTGCGCCAGGCGGCCCAGGCCTTCAACGCCATGCAGCAGCGGCTGATCGCGATGGTCAACGACAAGGCCTACTTCCTGGCCGCCGTGTCCCACGACCTGCGCACCCCGTTGACGCGCATGCGCCTGCGCCTGGAGCGCCTGCCGGACGACGAAAACCGGCAGCGCCTGCGGCAGAACATTGCACAGATGGACAACATGATCGGCCAGGTGCTCGATTACCTGCGCGCGGGGGAGCAACAGAACTTGCAGCAGATGGACCTGGACCGGCTGGTGGTGCGCCAGTGCGCGGAGTTGGCCACTGCCGAAGAGCCACTGCCAGTGCATGGCCAGGCAGGCAGCCTGCGGGCCGATGCCCTGCTGCTGCAGCGCTGCCTGCAGAACCTGCTGGTCAATGCATTGCGTTATGCCAAGGAGGTTTCGGTCACGCTGGAGCAGGCGACCACGGGGGTGTTCATCCATATCGATGACCGCGGCCCGGGGATTGCTCCGAGCCTGCTGGCAACCATCATCGACCCGTTCGTGCGCGGTGAAGGGTCGCGCAACCAGGCGTCCGGGGGGTATGGGCTGGGGTTGAGCATCGCCCAGCGGATTGCTGCCAGCCATGGGGGCGAGTTGCTGCTGGCGAACCGCGAGGGGGGTGGGTTGCGGGTCAGCGTGTTGTTGCCTCGCTAACACTTTTGCGGGGGAGGAACTGTACCGCCTGTGCGGGCCTCATCGCCGGCAAGCCAGCTCCCACAGGTACTGCGCATGGCTTGAAATCGGTGCGGTCGAGGTGGGAGCCGGCTTGCCGGCGATGAGGCCAGGACAGGCAACACAACCACAATCAGGTAACAGTCTTTTACCGATTACCCAGGTTTTCCCCTCCCCGCCTTTGCCTATCCTATGCCCGGTCATCCTGCCTGCGATGGACCCATGAAACACTCTCTACCCAGCCGCTACGCCTGCCTCGCCCTCTGCCTGCTGTTCACCTTCGCCAGCCTGCCGCTGCTACCCCAGCATGCCTGGATGTGGCCGTTCACATTGATCACCGCGCTGCTCAGCCTGGTCGGCCTGAATGACCTGCGGCAAAGCCACCACGCCGTGCGCCGCAACTACCCGATCCTGGGCAACATCCGCTACCTGATCGAAACCATCCGCCCGGAAATCCGCCAGTACCTGATCGAGGGCGACGACGACAAGCTGCCGTTCTCCCGCTCGCAGCGTTCGCTGGTCTACGCCCGGGCCAAGAACGAAAGCGCCGAGAAGGCCTTCGGCACCCTCAACGATGCCTACAAGCCCGGCTTCGAGTTCATCAGCCATTCCATGCTGCCAGTGGCCACGCCAGACCCGGCATCGTTCCGCATCGCCATTGGCGGGCCGCAATGCCGCCTGCCCTACTCGGCATCGATCTTCAATATCTCGGCCATGAGCTTCGGCGCCCTCAGTGCCAACGCCATCGCTGCCCTGAACCGCGGTGCACGCATGGGCCGTTTTGCCCATGACACCGGCGAAGGCAGCATCAGCCCGTACCACCGCGAACATGGCGGGGACCTGATCTGGGAAATTGGCAGTGGCTACTTCGGCTGCCGCACCGAGGACGGGCGCTTCGACCCACAGCGCTTCGCCGAGCAGGCACGCTCGCCGCAGGTGAAGATGATCGAGATCAAGCTCAGCCAGGGCGCCAAGCCGGGCCACGGCGGCATCCTGCCCGGGCACAAGGTCAGCCCCGAGATTGCCGCAACCCGTGGCGTGCGCGTGGGCGAGGATTGCATCTCGCCGGCGGCGCACAGTGCCTTCCGCACGCCGGTCGAGTTGCTGCAGTTCGTTGCCAGCCTGCGCGAGCTGTCGGGTGGCAAGCCGGTGGGGTTTAAATTCTGCCTGGGCCA
Organism: Pseudomonas sp. B13(2017); assembly: GCF_002113245.1. NCBI lineage: Bacteria > Pseudomonadati > Pseudomonadota > Gammaproteobacteria > Pseudomonadales > Pseudomonadaceae > Pseudomonas > Pseudomonas sp. B13(2017). Next base: position 124,202 of record NZ_NEJX01000005.1, on the reverse strand, counting down.
CCCTTGGGAGTTCATGGGCATTGCCAAGGCCATGCTGGCCACTGGCATCACTCCGGACTTCATCGTCGTCGATGGCAAGGAAGGCGGCACCGGGGCGGCGCCACGCGAGTTCAGCGACAACATGGGCGTGCCGATGCGCGAGGGCCTGATGTTCGTGCACAACACCCTGGTCGGCCTGAACCTGCGCGCCAGTATCCGCATTGGCGCGGCAGGCAAGATCGTCAGCGCCTTCGACATCGCCAGCGTGCTGGCCATCGGGGCGGACTGGGTCAACTCCGCGCGCGGCTTCATGTTCGCCATCGGCTGCATCCAGTCGCAGAGCTGCCATACCAACAAATGCCCGACCGGCGTGGCCACGCAAGACCCGCTGCGCCAGCGCGCCCTGGTGGTGCCGGACAAGGCCGAGCGGGTGGCCAGCTTCCACCGCAACACGCTGCATACGTTGGCCGAAATGTTGGCTGCCGCAGGCCTGGAACACCCTTCGGAGCTCAAGCCCAAGCACCTGGCGCGGCGTATCAGCCCTAGCGAAATCGGGCTGTTCTCGGACCTGCACACGTTCCTCAAGCCGGGCGAATTGCTCAGTGGCTCGATTGAAAGCGAGTTTTATGCGCGGATGTGGCGGATGGCGCGTAGTGACAGCTTTGCGCCGGAGACTGGGGAGGGAGAGGTGAAGGTTGCTGGGGTGCGGCGCAGGGAAGTGGAGCCTGCGTGAAAGCCGGGGGCCGCTTTGCGGCCCTTTCGCGACACAAGGCCGCTCCTACAGGAGTACGCAATCTCATGTAGGAGCGGCCTTGTGTCGCGATGGGCTGCAAAGCAGCCCCTAGGCCATCAGATCAGGATCAGAAGATGCTGATCGGGTACTCGACGAATACGCGGACTTCGTTGCCGTCGTCGTTGTAACCGTTCTGCTGCACGGCGTTGTTGGTACGCACGAACGAGCTACGCAGCTTGATCGACAGGTCCTTGGCCGGGCCGTCCTGCACCACGTAACGGATCTGGTTGAAGATTTCGCGCTCTTTACCTTCACCGAAGCCCTGCGGGTTGTCGACGTTGCGGGTGTTGATGTTGTCACCCACCACGTAGGCCAGCTTGTAGGTCAGGCCCGGGATGCCGTAGGCACCGAAGTCCAGGCCGTAGCCCAGCTGCCAGGAGCGCTCGTCTTCGGCGTTGAAGTCGGACCAGTACGAGTTGGCCAGGTAGATGGTCGAACCGCCGTCACCCACGCCACCCTCGTTCTGGTACCAGCCGTAGTTGTAGCCGGTGCTGCCGGTGCTGCGCTGGTGGGCGATGGTGAACGAGTGCGCACCGTACGCGTAAGTAGCTGCCAGGCTCCAGATGGTGTTGGAGTCGCCGTTGAGTTTGGCGCTCTTGACGAACTTGTTGTCGATGTCCGACTTGTAGCCGTTGAAGTCCAGGGTCAGGGACTGGTCGTTGGCGATCGGGAAGACGTAGTTCAGGCCCAGGTAGTGCTTCTTCATCACGTCTTCGTTGTCGGCGGTGTACAGCGAAGCGGTGAAGTTGTCGGTGAACTTGTAGCTACCACCAAGCACGTTGATCGACTTCAGGCCACCACCGTCACGGCGCTCGGCGCTCTTGCGCGCTTCCTGGGTGAAGCGGCCGGCGTTCAGTTCCAGGCCCTGGATCTCTTTGGAGGTGATCAGGGTACCGGTGAAGCTTTCTGGCAGCAGACGGGCGTCGTCGTACTGCAGCACTGGCAGTGCCGGCATCTGGTCACCGTACTTGAGCACGGTGTTGGAGATGCGGAACTTCACTGCAGCGCCACCACGGGCCAGGTTGTGCGGCGAGTTGGCGTTGCCGTTCTCGTCCTTGAAGTCCGAAGGCTTGAAGAAGTCGACACCGGCGCCACCGTTGTGGCCCTTGCCGCCGTCCAGACGCACGGCGTACAGGCCGAATGCATCGACGCCGACACCGACGGTGCCCTGGGTGAAGCCGGAGGAGAAGTTGGCGATGACGCCCTGGCCCCATTCGATCTGGTCGTCGGTGCCGTGCTTCTTGTCACGATTGATGTAGGCGTTACGCAGCAGGACGTTGGCGTGGCTGTCCTCGATGAAGCCTTTGCTGTCGGCCTGATCATTGGCCTGTGCCTGGGTCGCGGCGATCATCGCCAGGGCGACCAGGCTGATCCTGGTTTTCAACATGTTGTTTTCCTTATTTCTTAATCAAAAACGCTCTGCAATATGACGCCAGGAACCAACGCCCCTTCGTAGGTTCGACGCTATGCGGATCCAGACTGGAAGGCCTGCCGGTAATCACACGGCGGCCTCTGGCAGCAGCATGGCCAAGATCATGGCCAGCAGGCGTTGGCCGAATCCTAGCCGTGTGCGATTACAAATGTCAAAAAGTCGTGAAATGCAGGTTGATATAACCAAAATTTCCTGTGGGTCTGGTGCATTTCCATGCAGGTTTGCGCTATCAGCGGACAATTTATCTTGTGTAGGAAATAGCCTTTTGATCGAACGGACAATTTCCGGTGAGGGCGCTTTCGCAGCACAAGGCTGCTCCTGCACGGAAACGCGGCGCAGCAGCGACCGTAACAAACTGACACAGATGTAATGACAACCCTTTACAAATACTCAAGCAATAGCAAATAACAAGCATTACCATCCGCACCTCTTTTTCACCTGCTCGATCCGGATGTGCCCATGCTTGTACCCTGCCGTCTTTCACCCCTGACGCTTGGCCTGTCGCTGCTGTTCGGCGCCGGCCTGGCCAGTGCCGCCACCACCACCCTGCCGGAACTGTCGGTAACCGCCGACAGTGAGCGCGAAGAGGACAACCCGCGGGTCAAGGAGGTAAGCACCGCGACCCGCACCTCGACGCCGGTACGTTATGTGCCGCAGGCCATCGACACGGTGAAGACCGTCAACGTGCTGGATTACGGCAGCAACACCCTGGGCAAGGCGCTGGAAGGCATCCCCAACGTCAGCAGCGGTGCCGACACCCGCTTCGACAGCGTGCGCATCCGCGGCTTCGAGGCCAGCAACGACTTCTACCTGGACGGCATTCGCGACGACAGCCAGTACATCCGCGACCTGCATAACATCGAGCGGGTCGAAGTGCTCAAGGGGCCGGCAGCGGTGCTTTATGGCCGTGGCAGCCAGGGCGGTATCGTCAACCGGGTGAGCAAGGCGCCGGAGCACGGCCGCCGTTCGAGCATCGAGGCGCAGGCCGGCAGCGAAGACCTGCGCAGCCTGTATGCCGACCTCAGTGCCGACCCCAGCGACACCGTCAGCCTGCGCCTGAACATGGGCAACCAGGACAACAACAGCTTCCGCGACGGCATCGACGGCAGCCGCCAGCTGTTCGCCCCGTCGATCAGCTGGCAGGTCACCCCCGACCTGAACTGGCTGGTGCAATACGAATACAGCCGCTACAACCGCACCCCGGACCGTGGCATCCCCGGGGTCAACGGCCGCCCGGCAGATGTCAGTCGCAGCACCACCTATGGCGACACCCAGCGCGACTACATCGACGACCGCGCTCAGTCGCTGCGCTCGCGCCTTAACTACCAGCTGAACGAAGCCTGGCAGTTGCGCCATACCTTGGGCCTGTTCAAGCTCGACAGTGAGTTCGACAACACCTACGTCACGGGCTACGACGCCAGCACCGACACCTTGACCCGCCAGCGCTGGCAGCAGGACCTGAACACCCGCAACCTGTTCAACAACCTGGAGGCCGAGGGCGACTTCGACACCCTGGGCCTGGAGCACAAGCTGTTGCTGGGCCTGGAGTTCGGCAACCAGAAGCGCGACCCGGTGCTGTACAAAGCGGTCGACCAGAAACTGCAGGGCCTGGGCAAGCCCGGCCGCGACCAGCAGCTCAATGACCCGATGACGGTGTTTAGTGACAACCATACCGTGGTCGATAGCCGCGGCCTTTATCTGCAAGACCAGATCCGCTTGAACGATCAGTGGCAAATCCTGGCTGGCGTGCGCTTCGACCAGTTTGAAGTGGAAACCACCAACAAGGATGGCGTGCGCGAAACACAGGACAGCAACAGCACCAGCCCACGCCTGGGTGTGGTCTACACGCCTTGGCGCGACCATTCGTTCTACGCCTCGTGGAGCAAGACCTTCTCGCCGGTTGGCGGCGGTCTGATCGGCATCACCCCGGGCGCAAAGGGCAACGGTAACGATGCCAAGCCGGAAGAAACCCGCCAAAAGGAAATCGGCGTAAAAAGCGACTGGCTGGACCAGCGCCTGACCACCACCCTGGCCATCTACGAGCTGGAACTGTACAACCGCCGCACCCGCGACCCGCTTGTCCCGGAAAACATCTTGCTCAGCGGCATGCAGCGTTCGCGCGGTATCGAGCTGACCGCCACCGGCAACATCGTTGGCAACTGGTACGTGCGCGGGGGCATCGGCCTGCAGGACGCAACCATCGTCAAGGACAACAACGGCCAGGAAGGCAACCGCATCAATGACGTGGCCAAGCGCAACGGCAGCCTGTTCGTGACCTGGAAACCGGAACTGGGCTGGTACGCCGAAACCGGCCTGACGCTGGTGGGCGAGCGTTATGCGGACAACCAGAACACCACGGTGCTGCCGGGGTATGGCCGCTGGGATGCATTGGCGGGGTACCGCACGCATGACTGGGATGTGCGGGCGGCGCTGAGCAACATTGCCGACAAGACCTACTACAGCTCGGCGACCAGTGCGGCGCAGATCCAGGTGGGTGACCCGCGTAGCCTGGTGGTGACTGGCAGCTACAGCTTCTGATCTCTAGCGCCTGTGCCGGCCTCTTCGCGGGCTCGCCCGCTCCCACAGGGGCACCACATGCCTCGAAGCCTGTGAAGTACCTGTGGGAGCGGGCATGCCCGCGAAGAGGCCGGTACAGGTAATACCGATTCGATCAGTGCCACACCGCCATCAGCGCCTGCATTTCTGCTTCGCTGATCAGCCCTTGGGGATATCGTCCGGCAAGCAGACGTTGTGGGTCGGTCGTCCTGACCCTGATGCATCCATGGTGTTTCAACCACTTCGCCACAAGCCTGAGCGATTGGTGATTCACTGCCGATGGGCGCAAAGCCGACTCACTTGCTGCGTTCATCTCTACACGTACTCCCTGGCCCGTGAGCGGCTAATCTACGTAAGGATTGTTACAGATCCGAGAGCGCGGCATGGCCGAGCTATCTGACTGAAAACAATACAAAACATATGCCAGCACAGGCCTGCGGACGGCCCCCGGAAACAAAAAAGGCCCGTCATCTGACGGGCCCCTTCATTCACCGTGCGCTCAACGCTTGACCGGTGCCGGCTGCTGCTGGGTCAGGCAATGGATGTTGCCACCGCCCAACAACAACTCGCGACCTGGGATCATCACCACCTCGTGGTCGGGGAAGATCTTCGCCAGAATCGCTCTGGCCTCGGCATCTGCCGGGTCGTCGAAGCTTGGCGCGATGATGCCGCCGTTGACGATCAGGAAGTTCACGTACGAGCCGGCCAGGCGCACCGACGGGTCACGCTCCTGGCTGCCGGCCACCTGATCGACACCGGCACACTCTTCGGCGGTGGCGAACAGCGGGCCCGGGATCGGCATCTTGTGCACGATGAATTCACGGCCCTTGGCATCGCGGGTGTTCTTCAGCACCTCCATGGCGGCATGGCAGCGTGCATAGTTGGGGTCGTTGGAATCATCGGTCCAGGCCAGTAACACTTCGCCCGGGCGCACGTAACAGCAGAAGTTGTCGACATGGCCATCGGTCTCGTCGTTGTACAGGCCATCCGGCAGCCAGACCACGGTGTCCACCGCCAGCTGGTCGCGCAGCACCGCTTCGATCTGCTCGCGGTTCAGGTGCGGGTTGCGGTTGCGATTGAGCAAGCATTCTTCGGTGGTGATCACGGTGCCTTCGCCGTCCACGTGGATCGAGCCGCCCTCGAGCACGAAACCTTCGGTGTGGTAGCGCTGGCAGCGCTCCATTTCCAGGACCTTGGCTGCCAGCTCCTCGTCGCGGTTCCACGGTGCGTACAGGCCGCCGTCGAAGCCGCCCCAGGCATTGAAGCCCCAGTCCACGCCACGCACTTCACCCTGGTCGTTGATGACGAAGGTCGGGCCGGTGTCACGCACCCAGGCGTCGTCGTTGCTGATCTCGACCACGCGGATGTTCGGCTGGTCGAGCTGGCGACGGGCATTTTCGTACTGGCCAGCGGAAACCGCGACGGTTACCGGCTCGAAGCGGGCAATGGCCTTGGCCAGGGTCACATGGGCAGCCTGCGCCGGCTTGCCGCCCAGGCGCCAGTTGTCCGGCCGCTCCGGCCAGACCATCCACACCTGGGTTTGCGGGGCCCACTCGGCGGGCATGTGGAAACCATCGGCACGGGGAGTGGAGTTGAGGGTTTTCATGGTTGACCTCTGTGATGGCCCTGAGCCGGACTGTGCTGGGGCGTTTGTCAATTTATAACCGATATATATCGATATTTGAAGCCCGATAATCGGGAAAATCATGAGCGCTCAAGGACATTAAATCGATAACAATCGATACATCCCCAACCTTGGCCGAGAACCAAAGCGGCACGACCTCTACCATAGACAGCCCTTGTGAATGCCGTTGAAGCCCAAGGCGGAAAAAACGGCCAGACCGGCTAGGGTCAATACATGAGCAGAACGGGCCAGCGAACCGCCATGAACATCATCCCTACCGCGATCCCTGAAGTACTGATCATCGAGCCAAAGATTTTTAGTGACAGCCGTGGTTTTTTCTTCGAGGCGTTCAACGCCCGTGAGTTCGCCCGGCAAACCGGCGTGAATGTCGAGTTCGTTCAGGACAACCACTCGCGCTCCATCAAGGGTGTGCTGCGTGGCCTGCACTACCAGGTGGAAAACACCCAAGGCAAGCTGGTGCGCGTGGTGCAGGGGGAAATCCGTGATATTGCCGTGGACGTGCGCAAGAGCTCGCCAACCTTCGGCCAATGGGTCGCGGTGCAGCTGTCGGCCGACAACCATCGCCAGTTGTGGATTCCGCCCGGCTTCGCCCATGGCTTTGCGGTGATAAGCGAGTCGGCCGAGTTTCTCTACAAGACCACCGACTACTACAACCCGGGCGCCGACCGCTGCATCCGCTGGGATGACCTGACGCTGGCCATCGACTGGGGGCTGCAGCAGCCACCGGTGCTGTCGGACAAGGACAAGCTCGGCCTGCAACTGGCAGAGGCGGAACTGCTGCCTTAACTAGCGCATAATTGCGGCAGACTTTTCTGGCGCCTTTACGTGATGATTGCAAAACCCACGCCCCCACGCCGTCCCCGCTGGCGCAGCCTGGCCCTGTTGGCCCTGTGCCTGGCCCCGTTACTGTGGCCCCTGCATCACCTGGCCGAACGTTACTACCAGGAAGAACTGGCCTCGCAGAACCGCCAGACTCTCGACCTGTACGTCGCCAACCTGCTCGGTACCCTGCACCGCTACGAAACCTTGCCGCAGATTCTCGGCGACCTGCCGGCGCTGCGCGGGGTGCTGGCCGACCCGTTCCGCCTGGAAGCGGTGACCAATGCCAACCGCCTGCTCAAGGACATCGTCCAACAGACTGGCGCCGAGGTGATGTACCTGATGGACGTCAGCGGCAACACCCTGGCCGCCTCCAACTGGGACAAGCGCGACAGCTTCGTCGGCCGCAACTTCGCCTTCCGCCCCTACTTCAACGAAGCCATGGCCGGCCGCCTGGGGCGCTTCTTCGGCCAGGGCACCACGTCGGCCAAGCGCGGTTACTTCTTCGCCGCCGCCGTGCGAGACCGTGAACGCATCGTTGGCGTACTGGTGGTCAAGGTCGACCTCGACCACACCGAAACCCTATGGGGCCGCACCCCCGAGCAACTGTTGCTGACCGACCACAATGGCGTGGTCATCCTGACCTCGCGGCCCGACTGGCGCTTCCGCGCGACCCGCGCGCTGACCGAGGCCGAGCGCCAGGCAATCATCGCCATCCAGCCCTACCCGACCCAGGCCCCGCAACCGCTGGTGCTCAACCAGGACGCCTGGATCAGCCAGACCCGCGACATCAAGGAAACCGGCTGGCAGGTCAGCATCCTCGCCCCGCGCATGCTGGTCGACCGTTCGGTGCAAACCGTGATGGCCATCGGCGCTGGCACCCTGCTGGTGCTGATGCTGCTGGCCGGCCTGGTGATGCAGCGGCGCCGTCACTACATCGACCGCATCGACTTCGAGGCACGTGGCCGCCAGGAACTGGAAAAACGCGTGGCCGAGCGCACCGCCGACCTCGAAGGCCTGAACACCCGGCTCAAGAGCGCCGTGCTGGAGCGCGAGAACGCCCAACAGGAGGCCGTGCGCGCCCAGGATGAACTGGTGCAGGCCGGCAAGCTGTCGGTGCTCGGCACCATGTCGGCCAGCATCAGCCACGAACTCAACCAGCCGCTGGCCGCCATCCGCAGCTACGCGGAAAACGCCGAGATCCTGCTAGACCACCAGCGTACCGAAGACGCCCGCGGCAACCTCAAGCTGATCGGCGAGCTGACCGGGCGCATGGCCTCGATCATCGCCCACCTGCGCGCCTTCGCCCGCCGTGACCGCCATGCCCCGGAGAGCGTGGCCCTGCAGCCAGCCCTGGACGATGCCCTGGCGCTGCTGGCCAAGCGCCGCCGGGCGATGGCCGTGGAGCTGATCCGCGACCTGCCGGAAGCCACCTTGTGGGTACAGGCCGGCGAGACCCGCCTGCGCCAGGTGCTCGGCAACCTGCTGGCCAATGCCCTCGATGCCCTGACCGAAAAGGCCAACCCGCGCCGCCTGTGGCTAAGTGCCGAGCAGCGCGATGACTGCGTCTACCTGTACATTCGCGACAACGGCCCCGGCTTCAGCCGCCAGGCCCTGGAGCACGCCAAGGAGCCGTTCTTCACCACCAAGACCCGCACCCAGGGCCTGGGCCTGGGCCTGGCCATCTGCGAAAGCCTGATGCGCGCCCTGGGCGGTGAACTGCTGCTGGCCAACCACCCGGAAGGTGGCGCTCTGCTGACTCTGCAGCTGCGTGTGGCCGCGCCTGGCGCTACTTTGCCCAATTCGGAGGACCCCTCGGCATGACCACCGAGACACTGATCGACAGCCGAGCCCAGGTCATCCTGGTCGATGATGACCCGCACCTGCGCCAGGCCCTGAGCCAGACCCTGGACCTGGCCGGCCTCAAGGTGGTCGCCCTCGCCGATGCCCAGGGCCTGGCCGAACGCATCGAGGCCGACTGGCCCGGGGTGGTGGTCAGCGACATCCGCATGCCGGGCATCGATGGCCTGCAACTGCTGGAACAACTGCACGGTCGTGACAACGAGCTGCCGGTGCTGCTGATCACCGGCCACGGCGATGTACCGCTGGCGGTGCAGGCGATGCGCGCCGGCGCCTATGACTTCCTGGAAAAACCCTTTGCCAGCGACGCCCTGCTGGACAGCGTGCGCCGCGCCCTGGCCCTGCGCCGCCTGGTACTGGACAACCGCAGCTTGCGCCTGGCCCTGAGCGACCGTCAGCAATTGGCCACCCGCCTGGTGGGCCAGTCGCCGTCCATGCAGCGCCTGCGCGAGCAGATCGGCGCCCTGGCCGGCACCCGCGCCGATGTGCTGATCCTGGGTGAGACCGGTGCCGGCAAAGAGGTGGTAGCCCGCGCCCTGCACGACCTGTCCAGCCGCCGCGACGGGCCGTTCGTGGCGATCAACGCCGGCGCACTGGCCGAGTCGGTGGTCGAAAGCGAGCTGTTCGGCCATGAGCCTGGGGCGTTCACCGGTGCGCAGAAACGCCGCATCGGCAAGTTCGAGTTCGCCAACGGTGGCACGCTGTTCCTCGACGAAATCGAGAGCATGAGCCTGGATGTGCAGGTGAAACTGCTGCGCATGTTGCAGGAACGGGTGGTCGAGCGTCTGGGTGGCAACCAGCTGATCCCGCTGGACATCCGCATCATCGCCGCGACCAAGGAAGACCTGCGCCAGTCGGCCGACCAGGGGCGTTTCCGCGCCGACCTGTATTACCGCCTGAACGTGGCACCGCTGCGTATTCCACCGCTGCGCGAACGCGGCGATGACATCCTGGTGCTGTTCCAGCACTTCGCCGACGCCGCCAGCCAGCGCCATGGCCTGCCGCCACACGCCCTGCAGCCGGCCCAGCGCGCCATGCTGCTGCGTCACGACTGGCCCGGTAACGTACGCGAGCTGCAGAACGCCGCCGAGCGTTTCGCCCTTGGCCTGGAACTGGCCCTGGACGGCCAGGCGCCACCTGCGGCAATGCCTGCGGTACCGATGCCGAGCGGCAACCTCAGCGAACAGGTCGAGCAGTTCGAACGCTCGCTGATCGCTGCCGAACTGGCCCAGCCACACAGCTCCATGCGCAGCCTGGCCGAGGCGCTGGGCATCCCCCGCAAGACCCTCCACGACAAGCTGCGCAAGCATGGCTTGAGCTTCGACGGCGGTAGCGGCGGGCATGACGATCAAGAGGACAACCGTTAATGAACACCGATAGCCAGTACCTGCAGTCCGTCCTGCACGGCGACATCCCCCTGACCCGCGAAATGGGCCTGGAAGTGCTCGATTGGCAGCAGCACACCCTTCGCCTGCAATTGCCGCTGGCGGCCAACGTCAACCACAAAAGCACCATGTTCGGCGGCAGCCTGTACTGCGCCGCGGTGCTGGTGGGTTGGGGCTGGCTGCACCTGCGCCTGCGCGAGTTGGGGATCGATGACGGGCATATCGTCATCCAGGAAGGGCAGATCAGTTATCCGCTGCCGGTTACCGGGGCGGCGGTGGCGCGCTGTGCGGCGCCGGATGAAAAGACCTGGGAGCGGTTCTTGACCATGTACCAGCGCCGCGGGAGGGCACGGTTGACGCTGGCGACCACGGTGAGCAATGCCGGTGGTGACGAGCCTGCTGTAACCTTCAGCGGCCAGTACGTGCTGCACCGCTGACCGCGGGCAAGTACTGATGCCAGTCAGTTAGTGCTGTTGGGTCTGCTGCGCAGCCCATCGCCGGCAAGCCAGCTCCCACAGGTGCAGCGCCATGCTGAAGGTCCGCGCAGTACTTGTGGGAGCTGGCTTGCCGGCGATGGGCCGCAAAGCGGCCCCGGCGATATAGGCGGCGAAGCTCAAGTCCTGACGTCAGATCAGGCTCAGGAAGGCTTGGCGCCACGCAGCATTTGCCGGCAACGCCAGGAAATGCGGGTTGAGCAACGACTCCCGCGCCGGGTACCGGAATGGCAAGCCATCCAGCCCGATTACCTCCCCACCAGCCCCTTCCACCACGCCCTGCGCCGCCGCGGTATCCCACTGCGAGGTCGGTGCCAGGCGCGGATAGCAATCGGCGCTGCCCTCGGCCAACAGGCAGAACTTCAACGAACTGCCGATATTGGCCAGCTCCAGCTCACCCACCGCAGCTCCCAACCCGGCCAACAAGGCTTCCTGTTCCGGGCTGGAATGGCGACGGCTGGCAACCACGGTGAAACGCCCACCCGTCGGCGGCGCATTACGTACCTGGATCGCCTGGGCGGCCTCACCCGCTTCCGCACGCCAGGCGCCCAACCCGCGACCACCGAAGTAGCAGCGCCCGTTGGTCGGCATGGAAACCACGCCAAACACCACCTCGCCGTTTTCGACCAGGGCGATGTTGACCGTGAACTCTTCGCTGCCGGCAATGAATTCCTTGGTGCCGTCCAGCGGGTCGACCAGCCACCAGCGGCTCCAGCCCTGACGCTCGGCCAGCGGAATGTTGCAGTCCTCTTCGGACAGCACCGGGATCTGCGGCGCCAGCGCCAGCAGGCCATCGGCAATCACCCGGTGCGCCGCCAGGTCGGCGGCGGTGACCGGCGAATCGTCGGCCTTGTTGGTCACGGCCACATCGGCGCGCCAGAACGGCAAGATCGCCTCGCCTGCCAACAGGGCCAGCTTGACCACTTCGTGCATCAATTGCAGGTCGTTCATGCTTCCAGCAGCCCCCGCTGAATCAGCAGGTCACGCGCCAGGTACAGCGCCGCCAGGGCACGCCCCTCGGTGAACTGTGGGTGCATGGCCAGGGCCGAGAGTTCGCGCAGGTTGACCTTGTCGACCCGCATCGGCTCCGGCTCGTCGCCCTCCAGGCGCTCCTCGTAAAGGTCGCTGGCCAGCACCACCTGGATCTTCTGGCTCATGTAGCCCGGCGACAGCGACAGCTCGGTCAGGTGCTCCAGCTGGCGCGCGCCAAAACCGGCCTCTTCCTTGAGCTCCCGGTCGGCTGCCGCCAGCACGTCCTCGCCCGGCTCGATCAGGCCCTTGGGCAACGACAGCTCATATTCGTCGGTGCCGCCGCAGTATTCCTCCACCAGCACCGCGTGCTCGGCATCGAGCATGGCCACGATCATCACCGCGCCGTAGCCATTACCCCGGCCCACCAGGCGCTCGTAGGTACGCTCGTTGCCATTGCTGAAGCGCAATTGCACGGCTTCGACGCGAAACAGGCGGCTGCTGGCGACGATTTCGCGGCTGAGGACGGTGGGTTTCTGGCGCATGGGGCGGCTCCTTGGCGTGAACGGGTTACTATACCGTGGCTTGCCGACTGATCGAGAGTTTCCCATGCCTGTTCTTCCCTGGTCTGCCATCGATACCGTCCTGCTGGACATGGATGGCACCCTGCTTGACCTGCATTACGACAACCGCTTCTGGCTGGACCACCTGCCCCAGCGCTATGCCGAGCTGCACGGGGTGAGCCGGGCCATGGCGGAAATGGAGCTGCAGCCGCTGTTCGAACGCAATGCCGGCACGCTGAACTGGTATTGCCTGGACTTCTGGAGCCGCGAACTGCGGCTGCCGATCCGCGAGCTGAAACAGGAAATCGCCGACCTGATCGCCCTGCGCCCGGATGCCGATACTTTCCTTGCCGCGATCCGCGACGCGGGCAAGCGCGTGGTGATGATCACCAATGCGCACCGGGATTCGCTGTCGCTGAAGCTGGAGCGGGTGGAGCTGGCGCCGTATTTCGAACGGCTGATCAGCTCACATGACTATGGCTACCCGAAGGAAAGCCCGCAGTTCTGGGACGCATTGCAGGCGGACATCGGCTTTGAACCGGAGCGCAGCCTGTTCATCGATGACACCCTGGCGATTCTGCGCAGTGCGCGACGGTTTGGCGTGGGGCATCTGCTGGCGGTGCGCCAGCCGGATAGCCAGGCAGGGCCGCGGGATACCGAGGAGTTTGCGGCGGTCGAGGATTACCGGGAATTGTTGGCAGGCTTGTGAGGGCCCTATCGCCGGCAAGCCAGCTCCCACATGTACCTCGCAGGCCCTCAGGCCTGTGATAATCCTGTGGGAGCTGGCTTGCCGGCGATAGGGCCGGTACAGGCTGCAGAGATCATTCAGGAATACGCAACACCTGCCCCGGATAGATCTTGTCCGGGTGCTTGAGCATCGGTTTGTTGGCCTCGAATATCTTCTGATACTTGTTGGGGTCGCCATACACCTTCTTCGAAATGGCGCTCAACGTATCACCCTTCTCCACCGTCACGAACCGCGCGGCCTGGGCCACCGGTCCGGTCACGGTGATCTGGTCATTGACACTGGCCACGCCAGCGACGTTGCCCGCCGCCAGGATGATCTTCTCCTTCTCCTCCTGGCTGGCCACCTCACCCTTGAGGATGATCGTGTCTCCCTCTACAGTGGCCGTGATATTCGGGTTGCCCAGGCCGACACTTTCCACGTGTTTCTTCAGCTGCTCTTCGGCATTGGCATTGCCGGGGGTCAGCAGGTCGATCAACTTCTCGCCCGCTTCCTTGACGAAACTGAACAAGCTCATAGCGCTCTCCTTGTTGACGAAACCTCGGACACAGCAGTCTAGGCCAGCTTTTCCCCTGGCGCCCCCATGCGACCAATCGACGCGGTCTATCAAGGCATAGACCCTAGCGATTAGACGCCGCCGGCCCGCACGCCTAGGCTTGTGCTATCTGAAAGCTGCCGATAGCCCCGATGAAAAGTCAGCCCCGATGAACAGCAAACCTCCGGTCTGCGCGGCCTCATCGCCCTTGACCATGCCCGCCGCCAGCAATACCTACGATTACGTCCAGCTCAATGACGCCAGACGCGACAGCACGCCCCTGGCCGAAGAAGTGGCCCTGGCCATTGTCTACAACGGCCTGAACCAGGCGGTGATGCTGGTCAGCCCCACCGACCTGGAAGACTTCGCCGTCGGCTTCAGTGTCGGCAGCGGCATAGTGGAAGGCACCACGGAAATCTACGACCTGAAACTCTCCGGCAGCGGCTCGGCAATGTATGCCGACCTGGAGATTTCCAGCCGTGCGTTCTGGAACCTGAAAAACCAGCGCCGCCAGCTGGCCGGCACCAGTGGTTGCGGCCTGTGCGGGGTCGAAGCGCTGGAGCAGGCACTGCCAGAGCTGGCCAAGTTGCCTGGCGCAGCCTTGCCACCGGCGCAATGGCTGGTCGGCCTGCGTGAGCGCATCGATGCCTTCCAGCCCCTCGGCCAGCACTGCGGCGCGGTGCATGCGGCGCTGTTCATGGACCGCCACGGCGAACTGCTGCTCGGCCGCGAAGACATCGGCCGGCACAACGCCCTCGACAAGCTGATCGGCGCCTTGCTGCGCCAAGGCATCGACAGCCAGGGTGGCCTGGCCATCGTCACCAGCCGCTGCAGCCTGGAGCTGATCCAGAAGGTGCTGCGGGCCGGTATCCAGACCCTGGTCAGCCTGTCGGCGCCCACCGGCCTTGCCCTGCAATGGGCGCGCAAGCACAACCTCAACCTTATCCATCTGCCCAAGCACAGCGCACCGCGGGTCTACAGCCCAGCGGCGGAGTCGTAACAGTCGTGACCTCGTACCAACACCTCCCGGACAACGCCCCAGCCTCCTCCCCTCGCTACAAGCCCTACCACGGCCCCGCCGGTGGCTGGGGCGCGCTGCGCAGCGTGGCCAAGGCCTGGGTTGGCAGCGATAACGCGCTGAAGAACATTCGCGCACTGCTCAAGACCAACCAGAACGGCGGCTTCGATTGCCCCGGCTGCGCCTGGGGCGACTCGCCGGAAAGCGGCATGGTCAAGTTCTGCGAGAACGGTGCCAAGGCAGTGAACTGGGAGGCGACCAAGCGCCGCGTCGATGCCGCCTTTTTCGCCCGCTACAGCGTCACGTCGCTACTGCAGCAGAGCGACTACTGGCTGGAGTACCAGGGGCGCCTGACCGAGCCGATGGTCTATGACGCGTCCAGCGACCGCTACCAGCCGATCAGCTGGGACGCCGCCTTCACCCTGATCGCCCGCGAGCTGAACAAGCTGGCCAGCCCTGACCAGGCCGAGTTCTACACTTCGGGGCGCGCCAGCAACGAAGCGGCGTACCTGTACCAGTTGTTCGTGCGTGCCTACGGCACCAACAACTTCCCCGACTGCTCGAACATGTGCCACGAGGCCAGCGGCGTGGCCCTGGGGCAAAGCGTCGGGGTCGGCAAGGGCACCGTCACCTTCGACGACTTCGAGCACGCCGACGCGATTTTCGTCTGGGGCCAGAACCCTGGTACCAACCACCCGCGCATGCTCGACCCGCTGCGCGATGCGGTAAAGCGCGGCGCCCAGGTGGTGTGCATCAACCCGCTCAAGGAGCGTGGCCTGGAGCGCTTCCAGCACCCGCAGAACCCGCTGGAAATGCTGACCAACAGCGACCGGCCGACCAACACCGCATTCTTCCGCCCGGCCCTGGGCGGCGACATGGCGCTGCTGCGCGGCATGGCCAAGTTCGTCCTGCAATGGGAACGCGAAGCCCAGGCCAACGGCGAACCGGCAGTCTTCGACCACGCCTTCATCGCCGAACATGGCCATGGCGTCGACGACTACCTGGCGGTAGTGGATGCCACCTCGTGGGAGCACATCCAGGCCCAGTCCGGCTTGGCGCTGGCCGACATCGAACTGGCCGCGCGCATGTACTGCCGTGGCAAGCGGGTGATCATGTGCTGGGCGATGGGCATTACCCAGCACCGCCACTCGGTGCCGACCATCCAGGAAATCGTCAACCTGCAGATGCTGCGCGGCAATATCGGCGTGCCAGGCGCAGGCCTGTGCCCGGTGCGTGGTCACAGCAACGTGCAGGGTGACCGAACCATGGGCATCAACGAGCGCCCGCCGGTGGCCCTGCTGGACGCCATCGAGCAGCGCTTCGGCTTCCCCGTGCCCCGGCACAACGGCCACAACACTGTCGAGGCGATCCACGCCATGCTCGACGGCCGGGCCAAGGTATTCATCGGCCTGGGCGGCAACTTCGCCCAAGCAACGCCGGACACCGAGCGCACCGCCCAGGCACTGCGCAACTGCGAGCTGACCGTGCACATCAGCACCAAGCTCAACCGCAGCCACCTGGTGCACGGCAAGCAGGCACTGATCCTGCCGTGCCTGGGGCGCACCGACATCGACCTGCAGGCAGAAGGGCCACAGGCGGTAACGGTAGAGGACTCGTTCAGCATGGTCCACGCCTCCAATGGCCAGCTCAAGCCGCTGTCGACGCAGATGCGCTCGGAGCCAGCGGTCATCGCCGGTATCGCCGCCGCCACCCTGGGCAAGAAGCCCGTGGACTGGCACTGGCTGGTGGCTGACTACGACCGTATCCGCGAGCTGATCGGCGACACCATCGCTGGCTTCAGCGGCTTCAACCAGCGTCTGCGCGAGCCGGGCGGTTTCTACCTGGGCAACAGCGCTACCAGCCGCGAATGGAATACCAGCACCGGCCGCGCCAACTTCAAGGCCAACCTGCTGCCCGACACGCTGCTCGACGAGCGTGTACGCGCCAGCGGCCAGGTGCCTGACCTGATCATGCAGTCAATGCGCTCGCACGATCAGTACAACACCACCATCTACGGCCTGGACGACCGCTACCGCGGCGTGCGTGGCCAGCGCGAGGTGCTGTTCGCCAACGAAGCCGACATCATCCGCCTGGGCTTCCAGCCGGGGCAGCAGGTCGACATCGTGTCGTTGTGGGGGGATGAGCATGTGCGCCGTGTGCATGGCTTCACCCTGCTGGCCTTCGACATCCCGGCCGGGCAGGCGGCGGCGTACTACCCGGAGGTGAACCCGCTGGTGCCGCTGGAAAGCATTGGCGATGGCAGCCATACGCCGACGTCGAAATTCATTGCCATCAAGCTGGAGCGGGCGCGGGACGACGGGCGCATCCTGTAGGAACGGTGTTGGCCTCTTCGCGGGCATGCCCGCTCCCACAGGAGTTCCACATGTTTCGATTCCTGTGCTGTACCTGTGGGAGCGGGCGTGCCCGCGAAGAGGCCGGAAGCCGTGCCGCCAAAAACGAAAAAAGCCCTGTTCCATAGCGGTTCAGGGCTTCGTCATAAAGGTCTCAGACAGCGAAAAAACGATAAAGTTTCACAGTAAATACAGTAAGTTAGAGAATTGTGTACAACTCGTGTTACTCGTCGGATTTCCGTTGCCAGGCGTGCCTGCAAGGCTCAAAAATCGCCTCGTCATCCTTATGAGGCTCTCTTGATGAAGAAGTACTCCTCGATACTGTTGTTGTCTTTCAGCTTGCTCAGCGGCGTTGCCATGGCAGGCGGCACCACCGAGGCCGGCATTGGCGGCGCATTGGGTGGGGTACTGGGCTCCGTGGTGGGCAACTCCATCGGTGGTAGCACCGGCGGCGCCATTGGTGCCGGCCTGGGCGGCGCGGCTGGCGGTGCCCTGGGTGCCGACAAGCGTCAACGTGGGGAAGCCGCTATCGGCGGCGCGCTGGGCGCAGCAGGCGGTAACGTGGTCGGTCGCTCCGTGGGCGGCACTACCGGTAGCTACATTGGCGCAGCAGCCGGCGGTGGTGCCGGTGGCGCACTGGGTAACTACATGGGTAAAGAGGCCGACAGAGACGATTACCACGAAGGCCGCCGCTACCGTCGTGGTTATGACGACGACCGCCGCCACTGGGACCGTGGCCACCACTACGGCCATCGCAAGCACAAGCGCCACTGGCGCGACTAACGCCTGAGGGCCTTGCCCCGGCAACAAAAGCCCCGCCCCTGCCAGCGGGGCTTTTTTATGCCTGCTGTTCCAGCAGCAAACCAGACAGGATCACCTGCAGCGCTTCTGGCAATGCCGCTGGCCGGCCACTGGCGCGTTCGATGAACACCTGCACCACCGTGCCTGCCGCACACGCCTCCGGCTCGCCTGGGCGGAACAGGGCCAGGCGGTACTCCACCGTACTGCCCGCCAGGCGTGCCACCCCCAGCCCCACTTCCAGCACGTCCGGGAAGCCTGGCAGCGCGTAGAAATCCGCCGCCGCACTGACCACGAATGCCGCCAGCTCGCCGTCACGCAGGTCCAGCTCGGCCTGCTCGACGAGAAACGCCTGGATGGCGGTTTCGAAGAAGCCATGCACGGTGGCACCGGCGATGTGGCCGTTCAGGTCATTGTCCTGGGGGCGGGTGAGGATGGGGTGGAAGTGGGAGAAGGCAGTGCGCTGAGGGGATTCGGTCATCTGGCTGGCTCTTGTCTTCGCAATGGATGCTGACAGTGAAACAGAAAAACCGGATTTCTGCTGCCCGCTATCCCCTGTGGGAGCGGCCTTGTGTCGCGAAAGGGGTGCGAAGCGCCCCCGGGGAATTGGGCATCACGCTGATATTGCCGGGGCCGCTTTGCGACCCTTTCGCGACACAAGGCCGCTCCCTCAATGACCGCGCTAACTCACAGGAACAAAAAAGCCGCCCCAAGGGGCGGCTTTCTCGTTGCAGGCGGGTGCAGCTTACAGCTGCGGGCCAGCGGCCTTGATGGCGTCGGAAACTTCGAACTTCTTGAAGTTTTCGATGAACAGCTTGGCCAGGCCTTTGGCGGCCTCGTCGTAGGCAGCCTTGTCAGCCCAGTTGGTGCGCGGGTTGAGCAGCTCGGTATCAACGCCCGGAACGGCCTTCGGCACGTTCAGGTTGATGATGTCCAGGTGCTCGGTTTCGGCACCGATCAGCGCGCCGCTCTGGATCGCAGCGATCACGGCACGGGTGGTCGGGATGCTGAAGCGCTTGCCAACGCCGTAGCCACCGCCGGTCCAGCCGGTGTTGACCAGGTAGACCTTCGAGTCGAAGCCCTTGATACGCTTGATCAGCAGCTCGGCGTACTCGCCAGCCGGGCGCGGGAAGAACGGTGCGCCGAAGCAGGTGGAGAAGGTCGACTTGATGCCGCTGCCCGAACCCATTTCGGTGGAACCGACCAGCGCGGTGTAGCCGGACAGGAAGTGGTAGGCCGCCTGCTCGTTGTTCAGGATCGAAACCGGAGGCAGAACACCAGTCAGGTCGCAGGTCAGGAAGATGACTGCGTTCGGCTCGCCGCCCAGGTTCGCTTCGGAACGCTTGGCAACGTGCTCCAGCGGGTAGGCCGCACGGCTGTTCTGGGTCAGGCTGACATCGGTGTAGTCGGCGTGCTTGTTGGCGTCGAGTACGACGTTTTCCAGCACGGCGCCATGCTTGATGGCTTTCCAGATGACCGGCTCGTTCTTCTCGGACAAGTCGATGCACTTGGCGTAGCAACCGCCTTCGATGTTGAAGACCACGCCCTCGCCCCAGCCGTGCTCGTCGTCACCGATCAGGTAACGGCTTTCGTCGGCCGACAGGGTGGTCTTGCCGGTGCCGGACAGGCCGAAGAACAGGGTCACATCGCCCGCTTCGCCGATGTTGGCGGCGCAGTGCATTGGCAGCACGTCGGCAGCCGGCAGCAGGAAGTTCTGCACCGAGAACATGGCTTTCTTCATTTCGCCGGCGTAGCGCATGCCAGCGATCAGCACCTTCTTCTGGGCGAAGTTGATGATCACGCAACCATCGGAGTTGGTGCCGTCACGCTCAGGCTCGCACACGAAGTTGGCGACGTTGAGGACCTGCCACTCGCCACGGCCAGCCGGGTTGTACTGCTCCGGGTTGATGAACAGGCAACGACCGAACAGGTTCTGCCAGGCAGTCTGGGTGGTCATCTTCACCGGCAGGTAGTGCTCGGCGGCCGCCCCTACGTGAACGTAGGAAACGAAGTGATCCTGGGCGTTGTTGAACGCCTCGACGCGGTCCCACAGGGCATCGAACTTGTCGGCCGGGAACTTGCGGTTGATCGGGCCCCAGGAAATGGCGTCCTGGGTGGAAGGCTCTTCGACGATGAAACGGTCAGCCGGCGAACGGCCAGTACGGTGACCGGTCTCCACGACCAGTGCGCCAGTATCGGCTAGTACGCCTTCACCGCGTTGCAGCGCTTCTTTTACCAGCTCATCGACGCTCAGGTCGGTGTACACGGTGTTGTTGGCTTGCGTCATGAGATACCCCATCCGGCCCGAGGCCGAGTGCTCCAAACGTTTTGTAGTTGTCTTGAAAAAACTACTACAGCGAAAAAAGTGGCCGGATTATGCCAGAAACGCCCAAAAAAAGTAGGCCCCTCCTGTCAGAACTGCGCTTTTGCGCAATTCGACAGGAGATTGTCCTGTAGTTAAACGTTTCAGTGACGAGTTTCTGAGGCTACGTCAGTGCCGCCACCGGCAAACAGTTGCGCCACATCGCTGGCGTCGAAGAAATAGCGCTCGTTGCAGAACTGGCAATCGATCTCCACCTGCCCGCCGCATTCTTCCACCAGCGCCTTGGCATCGTGCTCGCCCAAACTGACCAGCGCATTGCCGGAACGTTCGCGCGAGCAACTGCAATTGAAGCGCAGCGGCTGGATATCGAACAGGCGCACGGCATCTTCGTGGTACAGGCGGTGCAGCAGGGTTTCGTTGTCCAGCGCCCACTCATCAGCCTTGAGCGTGGTGGCCAATGCCACAACGTGCTGCCAGCTTTCTTCACGCTCTTCATCGTCCGGCTGGCGATCGCGCGGCAGTTGCTGCAGCAGCAGGCCACGGGCCTTGCCGCCTTCGGCGTTGAGCCAGAAGCGCGTGTTGAGCTGTTGCGACTGGACGAAGTAGTTGGTGAAGCACTCCGACAGGGTGGCGCCGTCGAGGTCGACGGTGCCCTGGTAGCGCTGGCCCTTGACCGGATCGATGGTCAGGGTCAGGTGGCCGTCGGGCATCAGCTGCGACAGGGTCGCATCCGCCGGGATCTGGTCCGCTTCGTAGCGGGCCATGCCACGGATGTCCCGGTCACCGGAACATTCGACCATCAACAGCGGGATCGGCCCTGCGGAACGCGCCTGCAGAATCAGCAGGCCGTCGAACTTCAGCGCCCCCACCAGCAAGGCGGTGGCGGCCATCAGCTCGCCCAGCAGTGCCTGCACCGGCTGCGGGTACTCATGACGCGCCAGCACCGCGGCGTAGCTGTCATCGAGAGACACCCACTCGCCGCGCACATCGCGCTCGTCGAAGATGAAACGTTGGGTGAAATCGGTATCAGGCAAGTCGCTCATAGGTTTTGGCTATCTGAAAATGATGACAAAATGGTTACAAGGGTTGTCGGAAAACATCCGAGAACCCCGTGACAGAGCGCTCACAAGGCGCTCCGATTCCTGTTTGCAATAGAGGTATTTTATGGACAATCGACCACTGTTCCAAGCAAGGTGGTCCTGGGGGCCATTGGCAGCCTGTACGCTGCTTCCTATCGCTCTACTGTGTTTCTGGTTATGGCCCATTGGCCAGATCTTGTGCCTGACTTTCGACGAGTGGCTGTTCCACAGCCTGAATGCGCCGCTGGCCGACAACACCACCTGGCGCTACATCTGGACCGTCGGTAGCCTGCGCCCATTCGACATCGTCGTCGGCCTGATCCTTCTGGCAGTGCTTATCCGTGGCGACTGGGTGTTCAAGGCAACCCAGGTGCGCCAGGCCTTTTTCGGCTTCCTGGTCACGCTAATCCTCTTAGTGGTGATTCGCGCGCTGTTTTCCAAGTGGGTGGATGCAGCCGGCTGGCAGCACAAGAGCCCGTCGATGATGTTCGACGAGGTGGTGCACCTCAGCGACTACTATCCGAACCTGGAGGCGGCCTGGGAGCTCAAGGACCGTTCCAGCAAGAGTTTCCCGGGGGATCATGCCTCGGTGCTGCTGGTCTGGGCGCTGTTCATGAGCGTGTTCAGCCGCCGCCTGGTGCAGTACCTGGTGGTCTGGGGGTTGGCGGTATTGTTCATGTTGCCGCGCCTGGTGGCCGGTGCCCACTGGGGGCAGGATGACTACATCGGCGGGCTGCTGATGGCGGTGCTGGCGTTGGGCTGGAGCTGTTTCACGCCGCTGGCGGCCAAGGGGAGTGCGGTGCTGATGCGCTGGACGGCGCCGTTGTTCGCGATCGCGGCCAAGTTACCGTTGGTCGGGCGCTTGGCGGTGACCCGCTAGATCCTTGGGGCTACTGCGTAGCCCATCGCGACACAAGGCCGCTCCTACAGGGATTGCACAAGTTTCAGGGCTTGCGCAGTACCTGTGGGAGCTGGCTTGCCGGCGATGGGCCGCAAAGCGGCCCCGGCTATTCGAAGCTCCCATGCAACTGGTGAATCTGCCGCCGCTGCTTCTTGGTCGGCCGCCCATCGGTGGTCACGCCCATCGCCCCGGCCTTGCGCAGTTCCGCCGCCTGCTCACGCCGGCGCACGCTGTCCTCGGTCTCCTCGTACAACGTCTGCGCCTCTGGCGCCCCACGCCGCACCACCGACAGAGCCTTCACCACCACGGTGCGCTCGTCGAACCCGGTGCGCAGCACGAACTCGTCACCCACCCGCGGCTCCTTGCCCGGCTTGCAGCGCTCACCCCGGCAATGCACCTTGCCGCTCTCGATCGCCGCCTTGGCCAGCGCGCGGGTCTTGTAGAAGCGTGCCGCCCACAGCCATTTGTCCAGGCGGACCTTGTCGTCGTCTTCGGCTTTTTGTGCCATCCCGTTACCTCGAACGCTGTGTTTCATCGAACTGTACTACCGTAACGATCGGATGCAAAAAATCCCCGCCGTGCTTACAGTTCACCACCTCATCCGCAGGGTGCGTTCCGTGAAGACATTTGACCATTTGACTGTGATCGGCCTGCGCGAGTGGGTCGCCCTGCCCGACCTTGGCGTGGCCGGGCTGCGCGCCAAGATCGACACTGGCGCCAGCACCTCCAGCCTGCACGCCACCGAGGTGGAACCGTTCGAGCGCGACGGCCGGCCCTGGGTCCGCTTCACCGCACACCTGGGCTCGGTGGTGCAGTTGCGCCACCGCCGCTGCGAAGCACCGCTGGTGACCATGAAAACCATCAAGAGCTCCAACGGCCAGGCCCAGACCCGCTATGTCATCCGCACGTCACTGGCCCTGGGCGATGGTGTGTGGGAGGTGGAGTTCACCCTGGCCTGCCGCAAGAACATGCGTTATCGCCTGTTGCTGGGTTCCAAGGCCCTGATCCATGGCCAGCTGGTGGTCAACCCTGGCCTCAAATACGTACAAGACAAACCGGCCTTCCCGGCCACCCTTTCTCCTGTCACAGGTGCTGCATGAAGATCGCTGTGCTGTCGCGCAATCCGCGTCTGTATTCCACCCGCCGCCTGGTCGAAGCCGGTACCCAGCGGGGCCACGAAATGGTGGTGATCGATACCCTGCGGGCCTACATGAACATTGCCAGCCACAAGCCGCAGATCCACTACCGCGGCAAGCCGCTGGAAGGCTTCGACGCGGTGATCCCGCGCATCGGTGCCTCGGTGACCTTCTATGGCTGCGCGGTGCTGCGCCAGTTCGAGATGATGGGCGTGTATCCGCTCAACGAGTCGGTAGCGATAGCCCGCTCCCGCGACAAGCTGCGCTCGCTGCAACTGCTGTCGCGGCGCGGCATCGGCCTGCCGATTACCGGCTTCGCCCACTCGCCGGACGACATCCCCGACCTGATCCAGATGGTCAACGGCGCCCCGCTGGTGATCAAGGTGCTGGAAGGTACACAGGGCA
Organism: Pseudomonas sp. B13(2017); assembly: GCF_002113245.1. Taxonomy (NCBI): domain Bacteria; kingdom Pseudomonadati; phylum Pseudomonadota; class Gammaproteobacteria; order Pseudomonadales; family Pseudomonadaceae; genus Pseudomonas; species Pseudomonas sp. B13(2017). The sequence continues at coordinate 100,416 of NZ_NEJX01000005.1, read as the reverse complement.
TCGGCGTGGTGCTGTGCGAAACCACCAAGGCCGCCGAATCGGTGATCGAGGCGTTCATGGGGTTGAAGCAGAACATCATGGTGCAGGAATACATCAAGGAAGCGGGTGGCGCGGATATCCGCTGCTTCGTGGTCGGCGACAAGGTCATCGCGTCGATGAAGCGCCAGGCCAAGCCGGGGGAATTCCGCTCCAACCTGCACCGCGGTGGGGTGGCCAGCCTGATCAAGATCACCCCGGAAGAACGCATGACCGCCATTCGCGCGGCCAAGGTGATGGGCTTGAGTGTGGCGGGTGTGGATATCCTGCGCTCCAACCATGGGCCGCTGGTGATGGAGGTGAACTCGTCGCCGGGGCTGGAGGGGATTGAAGTGACCACCGGCAAGAACGTGGCCGGCATGATTATCGAGCATCTCGAGAAGAATGGTGGGCCTAATCAGACTCGGACCAAGGGTAAGGGCTGATTCAAGCCTGTACCGGCCCTATCGCCGGCAAGCCAGCTCCCACAGGATTACCACGACCTTCAGGCTTGTGGATTACCTGTGGGAGCTGGCTTGCCGGCGATAGGGCCGATGCAGCCAACCAGATTCATACAGCATTACGCGGCAGCAACAGCCCCAAAGGCAACCGTACCCGCGCCTCGATCCCGCCACCAGAGCGGTTGCGCAGTTCCACATTCCCACCATGCTGCGCCGCAATCCGCTTGACGATCGCCAGCCCCAGCCCGGTGCCCTTGCCACCCCGGGCCCGGTCACCACGAATGAACGGGTTGAAGATGGTCTCCAGCTCCGACTCGTCGATCCCCGCCCCGCGGTCCAGCACGCTCAGCACCACATACGGCGCACTCTCGTCGCCCGACACATAGGCGGCCACCTCTACCCCCTTGCCGGCGTGGTGCAGGGCATTGCCGATCAGGTTGCCCAGCATGCGCTTGAGCGAAACCCGGCGCAGCGGGAACGGTGGGATCGGCTCCAGGCACAGCCGCACCCGTTCTTCCGGCTGGTTGTACGGCGCCACCACTTCGCGCACCAGGTCGGCCAGGTCGACCTCCTCAACCGGCTCGTCACGGCCATCGCGGATAAAGGCCAGGAACTGGTCGAGGATCGCGTCCATGTCCTCGATATCGCGGACCATGTCGTCACTCAGTTCGCTGTCGCTGTCCAGCAACGACAACGACAGGCGCAGGCGCGTCAGCGGTGTGCGCAGGTCGTGGGAAACCCCGGCCAGCATCAGCTCGCGCTCGCGCCCGGCTTGCTCGACATCCTCGGCCATCTGGTTGAAGGCCTTGTACACCTCGGTCATCTCGCTGGGCGTATCGCTGATCGGCAGGCGCACGCTGCGCCCCTGGCCCAACTGCCGGGCGGCGAACACCAGGCGTTTGAGCGGCTGGTTCAGCTGGCGCACGAAGATCCAGGCCGAAGCTGTGGACAACAGGCCGATGGCCAGGAACCAACCCAGCACGTTCCAGATCTTCTGCCCACGCAGCGGGTGCGGGTACAGCGGAACCTTCAACCAGCCCGGGCCCAGGCTCGGCGCATTGACCCACAACGCCGGCGGCGCATGAATGCGCAGCCGTACCTCGGTGTCTTCGCCCAACTCGGCCTGCATCTGCCGTTGGTAGATTTCGCTGTAGGGCCAGTGCTGCTCACCCTCGGGCACGCCCGAGCCGGTGACCCGGATAAGGCCTGCCGCTTCGGCGATCTTGTCGCGGTTTTCTTCGTCGGCCGCCCAATAGGCGCGCAGGGTCAGCGCAACACCGTGGCTGTACTGACGGTCGACCAGCACGTCCTCGTTCATCAACAGGTAGACTAGGGTCAAGGCCTTGGAGAACAGGACGACGATCAACACCAGCCACAGGGTGCGGGCGAAGAAACTTTGCGGAAACCAGAGCGGTGTTTTCATCGACGGCGCGGCATCATTTACCGGCGTTTCCGTCCGGCACGAACACGTAGCCCACGCCCCACACGGTCTGGATATAACGCGGCTTGGACGGGTCCGGCTCGATCATGCGGCGCAGACGCGAAATCTGCACGTCGATGGAGCGTTCCAGCGCATCCCATTCGCGGCCACGCGCCAGGTTCATCAGCTTGTCGCGGGTCAGCGGCTCGCGTGCGTGCATCACCAGCGCCTTGAGCACGGCGAACTCGCCGGTGGTGAGCATGTGCACTTCGTCGCCACGCTTGAGTTCGCGGGTGGCCAGCGACAGCTCGTAGTCGCCGAAGGTGACCGACTCGTCTTCGCTACCAGGCGCACCCGGCACGCTCGGCGCCTGGCGGCGCAGCACGGCCTTGACCCGGGCCATCAGCTCGTCCGGGTTGAACGGCTTGCCCAGGTAGTCGTCGGCGCCCAGCTCCAGGCCCTTGATACGGCTGAGCTCGTCGCCCTTGGCGGTGAGCATGATGATCGGGATCTGGTTGTTCTGCTGGCGCAGGCGCTTGCACGCCGACAGGCCATCCTCGCCGGGCAGCATCAGGTCGAGCACCACCAGGTTGAACACCTCACGCTGCAGCAGGCGGTCCATCTGCTCGGTGTTGGGCACCGCACGGGCACGGTAGCCCTTGCTGGTGAAGAAACGTTCCAGCAGGCTGCTCAGCCCCGGGTCGTCGTCGACGATGAGAATCTTGTCACCTTCAGCGGTGTTTGGCGTGCCGGTCATGAATAACTCCTCTGATATCGCCGCGCATTATGGCGTAGCCATTGCTGCACGTTGCGTGAGCATTGTTAGCAGATTTTTCCCCCGGCGCCAGTTTCGGCTGGCCGGGCGCCATCACCGCAAGCCGTTTGCGATGGGTATAATGCGCGGCTTTCATCCAGCGCCGCCGGGCGAAAGGCCCACAGGCGACCCCCGTATTCACAAATGTCAGGTGGTTTACATGGACAGCATCAACAGCCGTATCGCCGAGGAACTGGGCGTACGCCCCCAGCAGGTCGAGGCGGCCGTGGGCCTGTTGGACGAAGGCTCGACCGTGCCCTTCATCGCCCGCTACCGCAAGGAAGTGACCGGTAGCCTGGACGACACCCAGCTGCGCCATCTGGAAGAGCGCCTGCGCTACCTGCGCGAACTCGACGAGCGCCGCGCCAGCATCCTGGCCAGCATCGAGGAGCAGGGCAAGCTGACCCCGGAACTGGCCCGCGAGATCAAGCTGGCCGATACCAAGACCCGCCTCGAAGACCTGTACCTGCCGTACAAGCAAAAGCGCCGCACCAAGGGCCAGATCGCCCTGGAAGCCGGCCTCGGCGAGCTGGCCGACGGCCTGTTCAACAACCCAGACCTGGCCCCGGAAAGCGAAGCCGCACGCTTCGTCAACGCCGACAAGGGCGTGGCCGACGTCAAGGCCGCGCTGGAAGGCGCCAAGTACATCCTCATGGAGCGCTTCGCCGAAGACGCCGCCCTGCTCGACAAGCTGCGCAGCTTCCTCAAGCAGGAGTCGGTGCTCAGCGCCCGCGTCGTGCCTGGCAAGGAAGAAGAAGGCGCCAAGTTCCGCGACTACTTCGCCCATGACGAACTGCTGCGCAACGCTCCGTCGCACCGCGCCCTGGCAATTTTCCGCGGGCGTAACGAAGGCGTGCTGAGCGCCTCGCTGAAAGTCGGCGAAGAACTGCCCGGCACTCTGCACCCGTGCGAACTGATGATCGGCAACCACGTCGGCATCGAGAACCGCAACCGCCCGGCCGACAAGTGGCTGGGCGAAGTGGTGCGCTGGACCTGGAAGGTCAAGCTCTACACCCACCTGGAAACCGACCTGTTCGGCGAGCTGCGCGACAACGCCGAAGGCGAGGCGATCAATGTGTTCGCCCACAACCTGCACGACCTGCTGCTGGCCGCCCCGGCCGGCCCGCGTGCCACCCTGGGCTTCGACCCGGGCCTGCGCACCGGCTGCAAGATCGCCGTGGTCGATGCCACCGGCAAGCTGCTGGACCACACCACGGTCTACCCGCACGCGCCGAAGAACGACTGGGACCGCACCATTTCGATCATGGCTGCACTGTGCGCCAAGCACTCGGTGGAGCTGATCGCCATCGGCAACGGCACCGCCAGCCGCGAAAGCGACAAGCTGGTGGCGGAGCTGGTCAAGAAGTACCCGGCGCTGAAGATCACCAAGATCATGGTCTCCGAGGCTGGCGCTTCGGTGTATTCCGCATCGGAACTGGCCGCCCGCGAATTCCCGGACCTGGACGTGTCGATCCGTGGCGCCGTGTCGATTGCCCGCCGCCTGCAGGACCCGCTGGCCGAACTGGTGAAGATCGACCCGAAATCCATCGGTGTCGGCCAATATCAGCACGATGTGTCCCAGCTGAAACTGGCGCGCGGCCTGGACGCCGTGGTCGAGGACTGCGTGAACGCCGTGGGCGTGGACGTCAACACCGCCTCGGTGGCGCTGCTGACGCGCATCTCCGGCCTCAACGCCACCCTGGCGCAGAACATCGTCGCCCATCGCGATGCCAACGGCCCGTTCGCCACTCGTGCTGCGCTGAAAAAGGTCAGCCGCCTGGGTGAGAAAACCTTCGAACAGGCCGCCGGCTTCCTGCGCGTGATGAACGGCGACAACCCGCTGGACGCCTCCGCGGTTCACCCCGAGGCCTACCCGCTGGTGCAGCGCATTGCCGCCGACACCGACCGCGACATCCGCTCGCTGATCGGTGATAGCAGCTTCCTCAAGCGCCTGGACCCGAAGAAATTCACCGATGAAACCTTCGGTCTGCCGACCGTCACCGACATCCTGCAGGAACTGGACAAGCCTGGCCGCGACCCACGCCCCGAGTTCAAGACCGCCACCTTCCAGGACGGCGTCGAGGACCTCAAGGACCTGGAACCGGGCATGATCCTCGAAGGCGTGGTGACCAACGTCACCAACTTCGGTGCCTTCGTCGACATCGGCGTGCACCAGGACGGCCTGGTGCACATCTCGGCGCTGTCGGAGAAGTTCATCAAGGACCCACGTGAAGCGGTCAAGGCCGGCGACGTGGTCAAGGTCAAGGTCATGGAAGTGGACATCCCGCGCAAACGCGTCGGCCTGTCCATGCGCATGAGCGACACCCCGGGCGAGAAGGTAGACGGCAACCGCGGTGGTAACCGTGGCAATGGCGGCAACCGCCAGCAGCAGGCGCCGCGCCAGCGCGAAACCGCCACTGCGGCACCGGCCAACAACGCCATGGCCGCCCTGTTCGCCAACGCCAAGCAGCTGAAGAAGAAGTGATGGACGTTCCACGCGAATACGTCGAAAGCGCCTTCAGCCAGCTCCTCGGCTGCCGCCTGCAACGCCTGGAAACAGGTGTTGCCGAGGTAGCCCTGGCGCTCGAGCCACACTTGCGCAACCGTGGCCAGAAGCTGCACGGCGGGGCGATCTTCAGCCTGGTGGACATCGCCATGGGCCTGGCCTGCTCGGCCAGCCATGGCTTCGACCAGCAAAGCGTCACCATCGAGTGCAAGATCAACTACATGCGCGCCGTCAGTGACGGCGAGGTGCTGTGCACCGCCCGTGTGCTGCACGCCGGGCGGCGCACCCTGGTGGTCGACGCCGACGTAGTTCAGGGCGACAAGCTGGTGGCGAAAGCGCAAGGAACCTTCGCGGTTCTCTAGCTCACCAAGCGGTATCTGCGGTATTTTCGGCAACAGCCGGGGGCCGCTTCGCGCCCCATCGCCGGCAAGCCGGGCTCCCACAGGTAATCCACAAGCCTGAATATCGTGGTTTACCTGTGGAGCCCGGCTTGCCGGCGATGGGCTGCGAAGCGGCCCCCGAAGTCGGCGCTGCGCAATGCCGGAACCGCGTAAACCAGGCGACAACGCCAGTTCCTTTTCCCACTACCCTTGTAGACCGTCTTTTCTACCCCCATATTGGGGCGACTGACGCGTGAAGGAATACATCTTGAGCGACCTCCTCAACCGCCGCCTGAGCCTGCTCGGCGCCAATCTCCCCCTGCTCAAGCAGTGCCTGCACGGTATTGAGCGCGAATGCCTGCGCGTGACCGACGAAGGTCGCCTGGCCCAGACCCCGCATCCGCAAGCACTGGGATCGGCGCTGACCAACGAGCAGATCACCACCGATTATTCCGAGTCGCTGCTGGAGTTCATCACCCCGGCCCTTCCCGACCCGGCCAAGGTGCTGGAAAGCCTCGAAGAGACCCACCGTTTCGTCTACAGCAAGCTGAGCGACGAATACCTGTGGAGCCCGTCGATGCCCTGCACGCTGCCGGCCGAGGAGGACATCCCGATCGCCGAGTACGGCAGCTCGAACATCGGCAAGCTCAAGCACGTCTACCGCAAGGGCCTGGCCCTGCGCTACGGCCGCACCATGCAGTGCATCGCCGGTATCCATTACAACTTCTCGCTGCCCGAAGCGCTGTGGCCGTTGCTGCGCGCCGCAGAAGGCGGCAGCGAGAGCGACCGCGACTACCAGTCGTCGGCCTATATCGCGCTGATCCGCAATTTCCGCCGCTACAGCTGGCTGCTGATGTACCTGTTCGGCGCCTCGCCGGCCCTGGACAAAGGCTTCCTGCGTGGCCGCCCGCACCAGCTCGAAGAGCTGGACGCCGAAACCCTGTACCTGCCCTACGCCACCAGCCTGCGCATGAGCGACCTGGGCTACCAGAGCAACGCCCAGGCCGGCCTCACGCCGTGCTACAACAACCTGGCCAGCTACACCGACAGCCTGCGCAGGGCGGTGGGCACGCCCTACCCGCCTTACGTCGAAGTCGGCACGCACGTGGATGGCGAGTGGGTACAGCTGAACACCAACATCCTGCAGATCGAAAACGAGTACTACTCGAACATTCGCCCCAAGCGCGTCACCTACACCGGCGAGCGGCCGATCCAGGCCCTGACCTCGCGCGGCGTGCAGTACGTGGAAGTGCGTTGCCTGGACATCAACCCGTTCCTGCCGGTGGGCATCGACCTGACCGAGGCGCGCTTCCTCGACGCGTTCCTGCTGTTCTGCGCGCTGGAAGACAGCCCGCAACTGGACAACGGTGAATGCGGCCAGTGCACCAACAACTTCCTGACCGTGGTCAAGGAAGGCCGGCGCCCGGGCCTGGAACTGCGCCGCAATGGCCAGCCGATCGGCCTGAAGGCCTGGGCCAGCGAGCTGATCGAGCGTATTCGGCCACTGGCCGATCTGCTCGACCAGGCGCAAGGCGGTGCAGAACACGGCAAGGCCCTGGATGCCCAGCAGGCCAAGGTCGACGACGCCTCGCTGACCCCGTCGGCCCAGGTACTGGCGCGCATGACCGAGCATGACGAGAGCTTCGTCAAGTTCTCCCTGCGCCAGAGCCGCATCCACGCCGAAACCTTCCGCGAGCAGCCACTGCCAGTCGAGCGCCAGCAGGCCTTCGAAACCCTCGCCCGCGACTCGCTGGCCGAGCAGTCGCGCCTGGAACAGCAGGAAGTCGGCGACTTCGACCTGTTCGTCGGCGCCTACCAGGCCAGCATCCTGGCGATCAGCAACTGATGACCCGCACTGCCACCCCGCGCAAGCCGCGCGCCAGCAGCCAGGCCAGGATCGAGGCGATCCTGGCGGCTGCACGCGAGTTGCTGGCCGAGCTGGGGGTGGCGAGCCTGTCGATCTACAGCGTGGCCGAGCGTGCGCAGATTCCACCGTCGTCGGTGTACCACTTTTTCGCCAGCGTGCCGGCGCTGCTGGAGGCGTTGACGGCCGATGTACACCGGGCCTTCCGTGAAGCGCTGAGCGCGCCGATCGACAGCAGTGCGTTCAACACCTGGCACGAACTGTCACGGCTGATCGAGCAGCGCATGCTGGATATCTACAACGAGGACGCGGCGGCGCGGCAACTGATCCTGGCCCAGCATGGCCTGAGCGAAGTGGTGCAGGCCGACCGGCAGCACGACATGGAACTGGGCGACTTGATGCACAAGTTGTTCGACCAGCACTTTCATCTGCCAGTGATGCCGGCGGATGTGGACGTGTTTGCCCTGGCCATGGAATTGAGCGACCGGGTGTATGCGCGGTCGGTGCAGCTGCATGAGGCGATCACCCCGCGCATGGCCGAGGAAGGCAAGCGAGTGTTCGAGGCGTATCTGGGGTTGTATCTGCCGCCATTTCTGGCCAAGCGTTAAATTTGATGGCCTCATCGCCGGCAAGCCAGCTCCCACAGGTACAGCACAAGGCCTGAAGCTTGTGGGCACCTGTGGGAGCTGGCTTGCCGGCGATTGGGCTGCAAAGCAGCCCCATGGCCCACACCCATCACAGCTTGGCGATGGACACTTCAGTCGACTTCACGAAGGCAATCACTTCACTGCCCACCTGCAGCTCCAGCTCACGCACGGAGCGGGTGGTGATGACCGAAGTGACGATGCCCGAGGCGGTCTGCACGTCGATTTCCGACAGTACCGGGCCTTCCAGGATTTCCTTCACGGTGCCTTTGAACTGGTTGCGAACGTTGATGGCTTTGATGGTCATGATTTGATTCCTTCTCTATGGCTTCAGTCTGGTAAGTGAGTCAGTGCGCCCAACGCAGTTGCGTGGGCAAAGGGGCTACAGGATCCGGCTCGGGCGCAGCGCCCGGGGCCGACAGAACACGGTTGAGCACTTCGCTTTCCAGCGCGGCCAGGCGGTGCGAACCACGCGCCCGAGGCCGTGCCAGGTCGACAGTGAGGTCGAGCCCGACCTCGCCGTCCTCGATCAGGATCACCCGGTCAGCCACGGCGACTGCCTCGCTGACATCGTGGGTAACCAGCAACACGGTGAAGCCGTGCTGACGCCACAGGCGTTCGATCAGTTGCTGCATCTCGATACGGGTCAATGCATCCAGCGCACCGAGCGGTTCGTCCAGCAGCAGCAGGCGCGGCTGGTGAATCAGCGCCCGGGCCAGGGCCACGCGCTGCTTCTGGCCGCCCGACAGAGCCGCCGGCCATTCATTGGCGCGGTCGGCCAGGCCAACCGACTCCAACGCTTCCAGCGCACGCGGGCGCCAGTCGCCAGACAGGCCGAGGCCAACGTTGTCGATCACCTTCTTCCATGGCAGCAGGCGCGCGTCCTGGAACATCAGGCGGGTTTCTTCGCGGGCCTGTTCCAGCGGCGCGGCACCGGCCAGCAATTGGCCTGCAGTGGGCTGGTCGAGACCGGCCAGCAGGCGCAGCAAGGTGCTCTTGCCGCAGCCACTACGGCCAACGATGGCGACGAACTGGCCGGCAGGAATATGCAGCTCGATACCCTTCAGTACCTCGCGCTGACCAAAGGTCTTGCGCAGGCCGCTGGAAGCCAGCGGTATGCCACGCAGCAGGCGTGGCGGCTGTTCCTTGAGTACGGTCATGCGCCCTCCTTCTTCGCCACTTGATAGGCCGGGTGCCAGCGCAGCCACACACGCTCCAGGCCGCGGGCGGCGAGGTCGGCAAGCTTGCCGAGCACGGCATACAGGACGATGGCAAGCACTACCACGTCGGTCTGCAGGAACTCACGGGCGTTCATCGCCAGGTAACCGATGCCGGCATTGGCCGAAATGGTTTCGGCAACGATCAGGGTCAGCCACATGAAGCCCAGGGCAAAGCGCACGCCTACCAGGATCGAAGGCAATGCCCCGGGCAGGATCACCTGGCGGAACAGGCTGAAGCCGGACAAGCCATAGCTGCGCGCCATCTCCACCAGCGCCGGGTCGACGTTGCGGATGCCGTGGTAGGTGTTCAGGTAGATCGGGAACAGCGTGCCCAGCGCGACCAGGAAGATCTTTGCCGACTCGTCGATACCGAACCACAGGATCACCAGCGGGATCAGCGCCAGGTGCGGCACGTTGCGGATCATCTGCACCGAGCTGTCGAGCAGGCGTTCGCCCCAGTTCGACAGGCCGGTGATGAAGCCCAGCACCAGGCCGATGCTGCCACCGATGACGAAGCCCAGCCCGGCACGCCAGCCACTGATGGCCAGGTGGGTCCAGATCTCGCCGCTGCGCACCAGCTCGACGCCGGCGCTGACCACGGCGCTGGGCGCGGGCAAGATGCGCGTCGACAGCCAGCCGGCGCTGACCGCCAGCTGCCAGGCAGCCAGCAGCAGTACCGGCAGCGCCCATGGCGCCAGGCGCTGGCCAAGGTTGTTGGAAGTTGCACGACTCATGGCCTGGCCCTCAGCTCTGCGCAACGGACTTGGGCAGGATGTCGTTGGCCACCATTTCGCCAAACGGGCTCACATAACCACCGGTCTTGGCTTGCTCCGGGCGTTGCACATCCAGGTGCGGGAACAGCAGCTCGGCCACCCGGTACGACTCTTCCAGGTGCGGGTAGCCGGAGAAGATGAAGGTATCGATGCCCAGCTCGGCATATTCCTTGACCCGCGCCGCCACGGTCGGGCCATCCCCCACCAGCGCGGTACCGGCACCGCCACGCACCAGGCCGACACCGGCCCACAGGTTGGGGCTGACCTCCAGCTTGTCACGGTTGCCGTTGTGCAGGGCGGCCATGCGTTGCTGGCCGACCGAGTCGAAGCGCGCCAGCGAGGCCTGGGCGCGAGCGATGGTGTCGTCGTCCAGGTGCGAGATCAGCTTGTCGGCAGCGGCCCAGGCTTCTTCGTTGGTTTCCCGCACGATCACGTGCAGGCGGATGCCGAAGCGCACTTCGCGGCCCTGGGCGGCGGCTTTCTCACGCACCTGGGCAATTTTTTCAGCGACCGCACTCGGCGGCTCGCCCCAGGTCAGGTACAGCTCGACCTGCTCGGCGGCCAGGTCCTGTGCGGCTTCGGAGGAACCGCCGAAATACAGTGGCGGGCGTGGTTGCTGGATCGGCGGGTAGAGCAGCTTGGCGCCCTTCACCTGGATGTGCTTGCCGTCGTAGTCGACCACTTCGCCTTCCAGCACCTTGCGCCAGATACGGGTGAACTCTACAGAAGCTTCATAACGTTCCTGATGGTTCAGGTGCAGGCCGTCACCGGCCAACTCGTCCGGGTCGCCACCGGTCACCAGGTTGAACAGCGCGCGGCCGTTGGACAGGCGATCAAGGGTTGCTGCCTGGCGTGCCGCCACTGTCGGCGAAATGATCCCTGGGCGCAGGGCAACCAGGAACTTCAGGCGCTGGGTCACCGGGATCAGCGATGCCGCGACCAGCCAGGAGTCCTCGCAGGAGCGCCCGGTAGGTATCAGCACGCCACCAAAGCCGAGCCGGTCGGCCGCCTGGGCGATCTGCTGCAGGTAGCCATGGTCGACGGCGCGCGCGCCATCGGAGGTGCCCAGGTACTTGCCGTCACCGTGGGTAGGAAGGAACCAGAAGATGTTAAGGCTCATTGGAGTTGTCTCCTCAAGGGGGGCTCAGCCAGGGCGGCGCCCCGGCGCAGGCAAATCAATCAAGGCGCACTGGCGACCTTGGCCGGGGGTGTCCAGATCACGTCCTTGATGCTCAGCGGCTTGGGAATCAGCTTCAGTGCCTGGAACGTGTCGGCGATCTTCTGTTGCGCGGCCACCACTTCCGGGGTGAGCGGCGCGGCACCGTACCCTTGGCGCTTGACCGAGGTCAGGGTGATGTCGGCAGGCAGGCCGAGCAGCGGCGCGACCTGGTCGGTCACTTCCTGCGGGTTGGCCTGGGACCATTCACCCACGGCACGCACTTCTTCGATCAGGGTGTTGATCACCGCTGGGTGCTGGGTCGCGTAGTTGCGGGTGGCCAGGTAGAACTGATGGTTGTCGACCAGGCCCTTGCCGTCGCGCAGGGTATGAGCCTGCAGCTGTTTCTCGGCGGCAGCCTGGTACGGATCCCAGATCACCCAGGCGTCCACGCTGCCGCGCTCGAAGGCGGCGCGGGCGTCGGCCGGGGGCAGGTACACCGGCTGGATGTCGCTGTATTTCAGGCCTGCGTCTTCCAGGGCGCGAACCAGCAGGTAGTGAACGTTGGAGCCTTTGTTGAGGGCGACTTTCTTGCCCTTGAGGTCTTTGACCGACTGGATCGGCGAGCCCTTCGGCACCAGGATCGCCTCGCTGTGCGGCGCTGGCGGCTCGTAGGCGACGTACAGCAGGTCGGCACCGGCGGCCTGGGCGAACACCGGCGGGGTTTCACCGGTGACGCCAAAGTCGATGGAGCCGACGTTCAGCCCCTCAAGCAGCTGCGGGCCGCCGGGGAACTCGGTCCATTGCACCTGCACGCCCTGCTCGGCCAGGCGCTTTTCCAGCGTGCCCTTGGCCTTGAGCAGCACCAGGGTGCCGTATTTCTGGTAACCGATACGCAGGCTCTCGGCCTGGGCTTGGGTGATGGCGCCGAAGGACACAGCCGCCGCAAACAGGGCGACCAGACCGCGACGCAAGAAGACTGTGCGCATGGCGCTCTCCTGTGCGAGTGGGTTCGGGTTGCACCTGCTTGCCTCGTTGTCGGGCGAGTAAGGTGGTAAAGCGGGTTGGGCCGGTCAGATGCTCCAGCGAGCGCTGATCAGGCGTTCGTTCAATACGCCGGGGGCCACGGGGCGCGGCCGACGGGCCAGTGCAACGTGGAAGGTTTCCAGCGCGTCCTGCAGGCGCTCTTCCAGCGCCGCTACCAGCTGCGCGGGCCTGGAGCCTTCTGCGTAGGCGACCTGGCTGTCGTCGGCGAAGATCCCTTGCAGGGTCTCTTGCGCCTTGAGTGCCGACAGCACGGGTTTCAGTGCGTAATCCACCGCCAGCATGTGGGCGATGCTGCCGCCGGTGGCGATCGGCAACACGATCTTGTGTACCAGGGCGCGTTCGGGCAGCAGGTCGAGCAAGGTTTTCAGGGCACCGGCGAACGAGGCCTTGTACACCGGCGTGGCGACGATCAGGCCATCGGCCTGGGCCACCAGCTGCTGGAAGTGCTGCACCTGCGGGCTGTCGAATCGGGCGTGCAGCAGGTCTTCGGCGGGAAAGTCACGCACCTGGAACGTCACCACCTCGACGCCACGGTCCTGCAGCCACTGGCGAGAACGCTCCAGCAGCACGCCGGAGCGTGAACGGGTACTGGGGCTACCACCGATTGAGACGACCAGCATTGCAGCGCTTCCTTGTGTTCTGTTGGAGGTGACATTAACAGTCGCCGCATATATCTAGAAATCATATTTTTTCATTTGTTTATTCCATTTTTGTTTTTATCTTCAAGGGCCTATTCGCGGGCACGCCCGCTCCCACAGGTTTTGTGGCAAAGCCAAGTCCTGCACTGTTCCTGTGGGAGCGGGCATGCCCGCGAAGAAGCCAACGCAGTTTCAGCAGGCATAAAAAAGGGCCGTCGAAACGGCCCGAATATCCCTGCTTTGGCTAAGAGCAATGCAACGAGGAATCCTTTAACGATTGGGCTGCGGGGTCAGCCGCAGATAGGGTTTGACCGCCCGGTAACCTTTGGGGAAGCGCTGCTTGATCTCTTCCTCGTCCTTCAGCGAGGGCACGATTACCACGTCGTCACCGTCCTGCCAGTTACCTGGTGTGGCGACCTTGTGGTTGTCGGTCAGCTGCAGCGAGTCGATCACCCGCAAGATTTCGTTGAAGTTGCGCCCGGTACTGGCCGGGTAGGTGATGGTCAGGCGCACCTTCTTGTTCGGGTCGATGACGAACAGCGAGCGCACGGTCAGGGTGTCGCTGGCGTTCGGGTGGATCAGGTCGTACAGGTCGGACACCTTGCGGTCGGCGTCGGCAATGATCGGGAAGTTGACCACGGTGTTCTGGGTTTCGTTGATGTCATCGATCCAGCGGTGGTGCGAATCGACCGGGTCCACCGACAGGGCGATGGCCTTGACCCCGCGTTTGGCGAAATCGTCCTTAAGCTTGGCGGTCAGGCCCAGCTCTGTGGTGCACACCGGGGTGAAGTCGGCCGGGTGAGAGAACAACACCCCCCAGCTGTTGCCCAGCCACTCGTGGAAGCGGATCTTGCCTTCGCTGGAATCCTGTTCGAAATCGGGGGCGATATCGCCGAGTTTTAGGCTCATGGGCTGCGGCTCCTGTGCTGGGTTCTGTACCGTGTGGGTTCAATGTGCCTGCATTCGATTAAAAACAAAAAGAATAAATACTGATTTGTTTATAACCATAATGCATACGAAATTGCAGACACAAAAAAGCCTCGCACTAGGCGAGGCTTCTTGTTCAGCTACGACTTACAGGAAGTTGTAAGTGTAGTTCACGATGAAGCGAGTCTGGTCTTTGTCACCGATGCTTTCGCCGCTACCACGGTAAACACCCTGACGCAGGCTGAAGCCCAGGCCTTTGAGGGAGCCTTGCTGAATGGTGTAGTCGACGCGTGCGTCACGTTCCCATTCGTTGTAGCTGCCGTCGCCCGACTTGTTGCGGATGTCGTCACCACGCAGGTAGGCCACCGAAGCCTTCAGGCCTGGAACGCCCAGGGACGCGAAGTCATAGGAGTACTGACCGAAGGTGGTGTTCTCACCGGCACGAGCGAACTGGTTGATCATGCTGTCGGTGAACAGGTAGAAGCTCGCGCCGCCATTGCCTTCCAGCGAGGAAGTGGCGCCGTCCTTGCGGACGCTACCTTGGTTCAGCCAGACGAAACCACCATCGTCACCCACTTGCTGGTGACCGAGCATCAGCGCGTGGCCACCCAGGGTGTAGGTGAACATGGCGCTCCAGGTCTTGTTGTCGACCTCGCCCGCGTTCTTCGCGTAGCCACCGTTGTTGTCGAAGGCGTAACCGGTCTCGCCATTCTTGCCGTCGCTGCGGCTATCGAAGTAGCGCAGGTCGGTCTTGAACGACTGGTTGTCGGCGATCTTGAAGACGTGGGTAGCACCCAGGAAGTGCTGCTTGTAGAAGTCTTCCAGGTTCGAGTAGTAGTACTGCAGGGTCAGGTCTGGAGTGAGCTTGTAGTCACCACCGGCGAACTGGAACTTGTTGCTGTCGCGGAAGGCGCCAGAAACGGAAAGACCGGTACGGTTGCTCGAAGCACGACCCATGGCGTGGGTCAGTTGACCTGCGTTGAAGGTCAGGTTGTCGATTTCCTTCGACTGCAGGGTGCCGCCCTCGAAGGTCTGCGGCAGCAGACGGCCATCGTTGGAGACCAGGATCGGCAGCATAGGCGCCAGGGCGCTACCGTAGTGGACCTCGGTCTTGGAGAAGCGAGCCTTGGCGTTACCACCAATGCGTGCCCAGTTGTGGACTGCCGAACCATCGGAGTCGCTTGGGAAGAAGGTGTTGTTGGCATCTGGGCGGCTACCACGGCCACCATCCAGGTGAATGCCCCACAGTGCCTGAACGTCGACACCAAAACCTACGGTGCCTTCGGTGAAGCCAGACAGGTAGTCGAGCTTGAAGCCCTGACCGCTTTCTTTCTGGTCGATACCGCTTTCGCGGTTGTCGTCGTTGAAGTACATGGTGCGCGAGCTGAGCGACAGTTTGCTGTCTTCAACGAAACCGGCAGCGCCTGCTTGTTGGGCGAGAACCCCCAGTGCCACGGCCAGGGCCAGGCTGGACTTGTACATGTTTTGCTCCTCTACGTTCTAATTCTTGTGTATCTCTGGCGGTGGGATCTGCTGCCCCGCTCACCGTGGATTGGCGATTTAGTCCCAAAGCGTGACCGTTTAGTCAATCGTTTCTAAACGTTTCGCGACTTTGGTCTAAGACGCCACCTGCGCTACAGGATAATGACAATCCTATAAATCCAAAATGACCGTTTTATGAATTGGTAAGATTTTTAAGGAATATGTTAGGAACTGTTACTGCGATTCGTTAGCAGCAGCTCAGTTTTCATAACCCATGGTTATTTGCAAACGTTTGCTCATAACCTAATTCCGTATCGTTCTATCGGGACGAAAAAGCCTAGCAGCCGTCTGTGATTTCGCCATTGCGCAGGATTACCGATGTTGCAGCCTTCGTGCGCTCGATGTAGGAGCGGGCATGCCCGCGAACACCGGCTACGCCGGTGCCATCCACGGCGTCGCTTGCTTCGCGGGCACGCCCGCTCCCACAGAGGATCGCGTAAGACAGCGTGGTTAAAGCAATTGGCTCCTAAGCTAATGCAAAAAAGTTATTTATTTTACTTTTCTTAGATCATTTAGCCTTCTCGTCATCCATCACATCGATTGCCTGACGAGAGGTTCACCATGATCCCGCACGCTCCGCTGCGCCTGTTCGCCGCCTTGACCCTCGCCAGCGCCAGCTGGTTCGCCCAGGCTGCCGACCTGACCGTGGCCTACCAGACCACCGTCGACCCGGCCAAGGTGGCGCAGGTCGATGGCAACTACGAAAAAGCCAGCAAGGCCAGCATCGACTGGCGCAAATTCGACAACGGTGCCGACGTGATCACCGCCGTAGCCAGCGGCGATGTGCAAATCGGCTACCTGGGCTCCAGCCCACTGGCCGCCGCAGCCACCCGCAAGCTGCCGGTCGAGACCTTCCTGATCGCCACGCAGATTGGCGCCGGTGAAGCACTGGTCGCCCGCGACAGCATCAAGACGCCGCAAGACCTGGTCGGCAAGAAAGTCGCCGTGCCGTTCGTCTCCACCGGCCACTACAGCCTGCTGGCTGCGCTGAAGAGCTGGAACATCGACCCGTCCAAGGTGCAGATCCTCAACCTGGCGCCGCCGGCGATCATTGCCGCCTGGAAGCGCGGCGACATCGACGCCACCTACGTCTGGGACCCGGCCCTGGGCGTGGCCAAGGAAAACGGCAAGGTGCTGATCACCTCCGGCGAGCTGGCCGAGAAAGGCGCACCGACCTTCGACGCATGGATCGTGCGCAAGGACTTCGCCGCCAAGCACCCCGATGTGGTCAAGGCCTTTGCCAAGGTCACCCTCGACGCCTACGCCGACTACCGCAAGAACCCGCAAGCCTGGCTGGCCAACCCCGACAACGTGAGCAAGCTGGCCAAACTGTCTGGCGCCAAGCCTGCTGACATCCCGGTGCTGCTGCAGGGCAACGTCTACCCGCTGGCCGCCGACCAGGCCAACGCACTGGGCGCGCCGACCACCCAGGCGCTGACCGACACGGCCACCTTCCTCAAGCAGCAAGGCAAGGTCGACGCGGTGCTGCCGGACTACTCGCCGTACGTTAGCGCCCAGTACCTCCCCAACTAAGCCTGTAGAAAACCGACCGGAGCCTGCCATGGCCTTGCTCGAACTGGAGCGCATCAGCGCACAGTACCCCGGTGCCGAAACCCCGGTACTGGCCGACATCAACCTGAGTCTGGGGCCACGCCAACTGCTGGTGGCCCTGGGGCCTTCCGGCAGCGGCAAGACCTCGCTGCTCAACCTGATCGCCGGCTTCGTCGCCCCCAGCGGCGGGCGCATCACCCTGGACGGCGTGCCCGTCCAGGGCCCCGGCGCCGAGCGCGGCGTGGTGTTCCAGGACGATGCGCTGCTGCCCTGGCAGAACGTGCTGGGCAACGTCGCCTTCGGCCTGGAACTGGCCGGCGTGCCCCGCGCCGAGCGTGAAGCCAAGGCCCGCGAGATGCTGGCCCTGGTCGACCTCGACGGCTTTGGCGAGCGGCGTATCTGGCAATTATCCGGTGGCCAGAAGCAGCGCGTGGGCCTGGCCCGGGCGTTGGCAGCCGACCCACGGGTGTTGCTGATGGACGAGCCGTTCGGCGCACTGGATGCCTTCACCCGCGAGCAGATGCAGGAGTTGTTGCTGCAGGTATGGCAACGCACCGCCAAGCCGGTGTTCCTGATTACCCACGACATCGAAGAAGCAGTGTTCCTCGCCAGCGAGCTGGTACTGCTGGCGCCCAACCCGGGGCGCGTGGTGGAACGCCTGCAACTGGACTTCGGCCAGCGCCATGCAGCCGGTGAACCGGCGCGGGCGATCAAGTCCGACCCGGCCTTCATCGAAACCCGCGAGCACGTACTGGCGCGGGTGTTCTCCCAACGTCAAAGCCTGCAGGAGCGCGCATGAGCAGCCTGGACCTGCCGGTTGCCGGCAAACGCAACACCCAACCCCGGCCAGCCACCAAGCTGCGCCGCCCCCTGCCCACCCGCTGGATCAGCACCCTGACCCTGGCCAGCCTGCTGTTGGCCTGGTGGCTGGTGACCGCGGCCGGCTGGATCGAGCCGCTGTTCCTGCCCTCGCCCGCCGACATCCTGGCCAAGGCCGGGACCTTGCTGACCCAAGGCTACATGGATGCCAGCCTGTGGCAGCACCTGGGTGCCAGCCTGGGGCGCATTGGCGTGGCCCTGCTTGCCGCCACCCTCACTGCCATCCCGGTGGGTATCGCCATCGGCTACAACCGCGTGGCCCGCGGCATTCTCGACCCGCTGATCGAGTTCTACCGGCCGATCCCGCCGCTGGCCTACCTGCCGCTGATCGTCATCTGGTGCGGCATCGGCGAGCTGTCCAAGGTGCTGCTGATCTACCTGGCAATCTTCGCCCCCATCGCCATTGCCACCGCCACCGGTGTGCGCACGGTCGACCCGGCCAAGCTGCGTGCCGCGCAGTCGCTGGGTGCGACCAAGGCCCAGCTGATCCGCCACGTGATCCTGCCCAGCGCCCTGCCCGACATCCTCACCGGCATCCGCATTGGCCTGGGGGTCGGCTGGTCGACCCTGGTGGCCGCCGAGCTGATCGCCGCCACCAGCGGCCTGGGCTTCATGGTGCAGTCGGCGGCGCAGTTCCTGGTTACCGATGTGGTGGTGCTGGGGATCCTGCTGATCGCGCTGATCGCCTTCGCCCTGGAAATGAGCCTGCGTGCCCTGCAACGCAAACTGGTGCCTTGGCACGGGCAGAGCCACTGAATCCTGTTGACCACGCCAGCAGCCTGGCGCCTGATTGAAGAGACCGACATGAGCCTGACCATCACCCCCCTCAGCCCGGCGCTTGGCGCCCAGATCAGCGGCGTGGACATCAGCCGCGATATCACCGTCGAAGAACGTGACGCCATCGAGCAGGCGCTGCTGCAACACCAGGTGCTGTTCTTCCGCGACCAGCCGATCAACCCGCAGCAGCAGGCACGTTTTGCCGCCCGCTTCGGCGACCTGCACATCCACCCGATCTACCCCAACGTGCCGGAAACCCCGCAGGTGCTGATCCTCGACACGGCGGTTACCGATGTGCGCGACAACGCCGTGTGGCACACCGACGTGACCTTCCTGCCGACCCCGGCCCTGGGCGCGGTGCTCAGCGCCAAGCAGTTGCCGGCCTACGGCGGCGACACCCTGTGGGCCAGCGGCATCGCTGCCTTCGAAGCCTTGTCGGCGCCGCTGCGCGAGCTGCTCGACGGGCTGACCGCTACCCATGACTTCACCAAGTCGTTCCCGCTGGAGCGCTTTGGTACCACGCCGGAAGACCTGGCGCGCTGGGAAGCAACCCGGCGCAACAACCCGCCGCTGTCGCACCCGGTGGTGCGCACGCATCCGGTGAGCGGGCGCAAGGCGTTGTTCGTCAATGAGGGGTTCACCACGCGCATCAATGAGCTGAGCGAACTGGAAAGCGAGGCACTGCTGAAGCTGCTGTTTGCCCATGCGACGCGGCCGGAGTTCAGCATTCGCTGGCGGTGGCAGGAGAATGACGTGGCGTTCTGGGACAACCGCGTGACCCAGCATTTTGCCGTGGATGACTACCGGCCGAACCGGCGGGTGATGCATCGGGCGACCATCCTCGGGGATGCGCCCTTCTGATAGAGATGCATCAGCAGTGCCGGCCTCTTCGCGGGTAAACCCGCTCCCACAGGTACCGCACCGGTATTGAAGCCAGTGTTATACCTGTGGGAGCGGGTTTACCCGCGAAGAGGCCGGTACAGGTTATTACCTGACCAAATGCAGGTACTGCATGTGCCGTTCGTACTGGTCGAGGATGTCGTTGATGATCTGCTCCTTGCTGTAGCCCACCAGGTCATAGTTCTGGCTGCCTTCGCTGAGGTGCACCTCCGCCCGGTAGTAACGGCGGTTCTTCAACTCTTGCGTACCCAGCCCACCCAGGGCGAACGATGGCGTGAAGTAGCCACGCATCTGCACCTGGTAAATGAACGGCTGTTCCTCGCCATGGCCAATCTTCAGGCTGACGTTGTCGTGGCTCGGGTCGTCCTGGGTAATCAGCACCAGGCCCTTCTGCTCGAACACTTCACGCACATCGGCAATTGCCGGGCGCACCACGTCGTCCATGAAGCGGTACACCTCATCACGCGACGGGAAGTGCACCGCCTGGCTCAGGCGCTGGCGCCAGCCACCACGGCCGCGGCGTGACTGGGCGAACGGGGCCAGCGAATGCATCTGCGCGATCTGCCGTTGCGACTCCAGGTAGAACGCCTTGTGCAGCCCCCACATCATGCACAGCAGGATCAGCGAGAACGGCAGCGAGGTCAGCACCACCGCCGATTTAAGCGAATCGATGCTGCCGGCGAACAACAGCGCACTGGTGATCAGCGCCGTCATCGCGCCCCAGAAGATGCGCAGCCAGTTCGGCCCATCCTCGTCGGCATCACCACCCTTGGCCGACAAGGTCGACAGCACCACGGTGCCCGAGTCGGCCGAGGTGACGAAGAACACGAAACTGATGAACACCGTCATGGCGATCACCGTCTTGCTCCAGGGGTAGGTCTCCAGCAGCAGGTACAGGCTCATCGACGGGTTATCCAGCGCCGACTGGCCCAGAGCGGTCATGCCGTGGTTGATGACCTGGTCCAGGGCGCTGTTGCCGAAGATCGACATCCACGCCAGGGTGAAGCCCAGCGGAATCAACAGCACACCAAAGACGAACTCGCGGATGGT
Source organism: Pseudomonas sp. B13(2017) (assembly GCF_002113245.1). NCBI lineage: Bacteria > Pseudomonadati > Pseudomonadota > Gammaproteobacteria > Pseudomonadales > Pseudomonadaceae > Pseudomonas > Pseudomonas sp. B13(2017). Next base: position 79,852 of record NZ_NEJX01000005.1, on the reverse strand, counting down.
GCGGCCACGGGAGATGCGGGCGATGAACAGGCCCACGAACGGCGCCCAGGCAATCCACCAGGCCCAGTAGAACACCGTCCAGCCGCCCAGCCAGTCACGGTTCTCGCCGTAGGCATAAACGTCGAAACTCTTGCGCGGCAAGGCCCCCAGGTAGTCGCCGAGGTTCTGGATCAGCGTGTTGAACAGGTGCTGGGTAGGCCCGGCGAACAACACGAACAGCAACAGCGCGCAGGCCAGGAACAGGTTGATGTCGCTCATCACCCGCACGCCCTTCTCCACCCCGGCCACGGCCACGGCCACCGCCGCGCCCATCATCAGGGTGATGAGCAGCACCTGCACCCACTGGCTGTGGTCGATGCCGAACAGGTAGTCGAGGCCGGCGTTCAGGTGCAGCACGCCAAAGCCCATGTCGGCGCCCAGGCCGAACACCGTGGCGATGATGCCGAAGCCGTCCACTGCATAACCGATCGGCCCGTTGATGCGCTTGCCGATCAGCGGGTACAGCGCCGAACGCAAGGCCAGCGGCAGGTTGTGCCGGTAGGCGAAGTAGGCCAGGGCCATGCCGACGAAGGCGAACACGCCCCAGCCATGCAGGCCCCAGTGCAGGAACAGGATCTGCATTGCCTGGCGCCCGGCCTCGGCCGTGCCCGCTTCGCCCTGGGGCGGCTGCAGCATGTGGGTCAGGGGTTCGGACACGCAGAAGAAGAACAAGGTGATGCTGATGCCGGCGGCAAACAGCATGCCGGCCCACGACAGGTAACTGAACTCGGGCTCGTCGTGGTCGGCACCGAGCTTGATCTTGCCGTAGCCGGACAAGGCGGTGACCACCACGAAGACCAGGTACAGCGTCATCGCCAGCATGTAGTACCAGCCGACCGTGTTGGCCGCCCAGTTCTGCGCCGCCAGCAACCAGTCGCCTGCTGCTTGCGGATAGGAAATGACCACCAGGCCGAAGATGAGGATGAAACTTGCCGCGAAATAGAACACCGGGGGGTTCATGCGGATCTTGCCATTGGCAAGGGAAGGGGTCGGTGCACTCATTGGGGGCGCACCTCGTCGAATGACGTAAGGCTCGGAATGAACGGGTTCAGCAAAGGAATCCTCCTGTTGAACACCGGCAGCGGACCAGCGTTTTTTCATTGAACAAGCGTTCAAGTTAAACATGGATCGGATTTCAATGCGAATTGGGGCGCTGATTGGTGCCCTCCTGTTCCGGCCCTTTCGCGGGTAAACCCGCTCCCACAGGTACTGCACAGGATTCAAAATCTGTGGGGGCCCTGTGGGAGCGGGTTTACCCGCGAAGAGGCCGGTACAGGCCAAGGAAATGCCAGATCAGTTCTTGTCCTGGCAATCCAGCTGCAGGTTGGCCTGGGTAATGTTGCTCTCGGCCGGCACACTGCGGGTCAGCCACACATTGCCGCCAATGGTCGAGCCTTTGCCGATGGTGATCCGCCCCAGCACAGTGGCCCCGGCATAGATCACCACATCGTCCTCGACGATCGGGTGGCGTGGCAGGCCCTTGTGCAGGGTGCCCGACTCATCGCTGGGGAAGCGCTTGGCGCCCAGGGTCACTGCCTGGTAGATCCGCACGCGCTCGCCGATGATCGCGGTTTCGCCGATCACCACGCCGGTACCGTGGTCGATGAAGAAGCTCGGGCCGATCTGCGCCCCGGGGTGAATGTCGATCCCCGTGGCCGAATGCGCCAGCTCCGAGCTGATCCGCGCCAGCAGCGGCAGGCCGGCCTGGTACAGATGGTGCGCCAGGCGGTGGTGGATGATCGCCAGGATGCCTGGGTAGCACAGCAGCACTTCATCGACACTGCGCGCCGCCGGGTCGCCGTGGTAGGCGGCCAGCACGTCGGTGTCGAGCAGCACGCGCAGGCCCGGCAGGGCGGCGGCGAAGCCCTGCACCAGGCTCAGCGCATGGGCATCGACGCCGGCCAGCTCGCCCTTGCTTTGCCGTGCGGCGTAGCGCAACTCCAGGCGGGCCTGGGCCAGCAAGGCGGTCAGCGCGGCATCCAGGGTATGCCCGACGTAGAAGTCTTCGCTTTCTTCGCGCAGGTCGACCGGGCCAAGGCGCATGGGGAACAGTGCGCCGCACAGTTGCTCCAGGATGTGCCGCATCGCTTCGCGCGAAGGCAGCTCACGCCCGCCCTGCTCGCCGCTGCTGCGGCCATTGCGGGTACGCCATTGTTCACGGGCACCGCGCAGGCCGTTGACGATGCTCTGCAACTGCCAGTGCCCGGATGAAGGTTGTTCGCTCACGGTTTTCTCCTGCCTGAGTAGGCCAAACTCATTTTTATTTGCAGGTCCGGCCTCTTCGCGGGCTCGCCCGCTCCCACAGGGACTGCACAGGTTTCGATGCCTGTGCGGTCTCTGTGGGAGCGGGTTTACCCGCGAAAGGGCCGAACCTGCCTACATGCAATCCACTCTACGGCAAATCCATCCCTTGGAAAAAACAACGCTTTATTCCATCCTGCGCTAAGTCAGGCATAAGCCGCGATGACGGAGCAGGCAACCTCGCCTACCCTCAAAGCAGCCAGCACCTGGCAAAAACTAAAAAGGAAATAACAAAATAATTTTTTAGTATTTCCTGGCCTAAGCAGCCGACCCTATAGTCGCCACCCACCACTTACACAACAAGCGCGGGGCTCTGAAATGTCGAAATTCGCCAAACCGCTACTCAACGCCAGCCTGGCACTCCTGCTGGGTGCCGGCCTGCTCGGCCAGTCCTTCGCCGGCGAGCAGCTGAAGACCATCCAGGAAAAAGGCGTGATCAACGTCGGCCTCGAAGGCACCTATCCACCGTTCAGCTTCCAGGACGAAAACGGCAAGCTGACCGGCTTCGAAGTGGAACTGTCCGAACTGCTGGCCAAGGAGCTGGGGGTAAAGGCCAAGGTGCAGCCGACCAAGTGGGACGGCATCCTCGCCGCACTGGAGTCCAAGCGCCTGGACGTGGTGATCAACCAGGTGACCATTTCCGAAGAGCGCAAGAAGAAGTATGACTTCTCCGAGCCTTACACCATCTCCGGCATCCAGGCGCTGATCCTGAAGAAGAAGGCCGAGCAGCTGAACATCCACAAGGCCGCAGACCTGGCCGGCAAGAAGGTCGGCGTGGGCCTGGGCACCAACTACGAGCAATGGGTCAAGAAGGACGTGCCGCAAGCCGATGTGCGCACCTATGAAGACGACCCGAGCAAGTTCGCCGACCTGCGCAACGGCCGCATCGACGCCATCCTGATCGACCGCCTGGCCGCGCTGGAATACGCGCAAAAAGCCAAGGACACCGAACTGGCCGGCGATGCCTTCTCGCGCCTGGAAAGCGGCGTGGCCCTGCGCAAGGGTGAGCCGGAACTGCTGGCAGCGATCAACAAGGCGCTGGACAAGCTCAAGGCTGACGGCACGCTGGCCAAGCTGTCCGAGAAATACTTCGGTGCCGATGTCACCAAATGATTGCTGAAAGCCTGCAACTCGTTGTCGACTCCGCGCCCTTCCTGCTGAAGGGCGCGGGTTATACAGTGCTGCTCAGTGTTGGCGGCATGTTCTTCGGCCTGCTGCTGGGCTTTGCCCTGGCACTGATGCGGTTGTCGAAGATCTTGCCGCTGAACTGGCTGGCGCGGGTCTACGTGTCGTTCTTCCGCGGCACGCCGCTGCTGGTGCAGCTGTTCGTCATCTACTTCGGCATGCCGCAGATCGGCATCGAGCTCGACCCGATCCCGGCCTCGCTGATCGGCCTGTCGCTGAACATGGCCGCCTACATCTGCGAAATCCTGCGCGCGGCGATTTCCTCGATCGACCGTGGCCAGTGGGAAGCCGCCGCCAGTATCGGCATGACCCGCGTCCAGGCCATGCGCCGGGCGATCCTGCCCCAGGCCTTGCGCACCGCACTGCCGCCGTTGGGCAACAGCTTCATCTCGCTGGTCAAGGACACCGCCCTGGCGGCGACCATCCAGGTGCCCGAGCTGTTCCGCCAGGCCCAGCTGATTACCGCGCGCACCTTCGAAGTGTTCACCATGTACGTGGCGGTGGCGGTCATCTACTGGGTGCTGTGCAGCATCCTCGCGCACTTCCAGAACCGCATGGAAGCGCGAGTCAACCAGCATGACCAGGAGCATTGAGCATGATTGAAGTCAAAGGCCTGACCAAGCGGTTCAAGGGCCAGACCGTGCTCAACGGTATCGACCTGACCGTGCAGCCCGGCGAAGTGGTGGCCATCATCGGCCCCAGCGGCTCGGGCAAGACCACCTTCCTGCGTTGCCTCAACCTGCTGGAAACACCCGATGCCGGGCAGATCCAGATTGGCGACATCAGCATCGACGCCAACCGCCCGCTGGGTGGGCAGCAAAGTGCGATTCGCCGCTTGCGCCAGCAGGCCGGGTTCGTGTTCCAGAACTTCAACCTGTTCCCTCATCGCACCGCCCTGGAAAACGTGATCGAGGGGCCGGTGATCGTCAAGAAGACGCCCCGCGAGCAGGCCATCGAACTGGGCCGGCGCCTGCTGGCCAAGGTTGGCCTGGCGGGCAAGGAAGATGCCTACCCGCGGCGCCTTTCCGGTGGCCAGCAGCAACGGGTGGCCATCGCCCGCGCCCTGGCCATGGAGCCGGAGGTGATCCTGTTCGACGAGCCGACCTCGGCGCTGGACCCCGAACTGGTGGGTGAAGTGCTGGCGACCATCCGCGGCCTGGCCGAGGAGAAGCGCACCATGATCATCGTTACCCACGAGATGAGCTTTGCCCGCGATGTGGCGAACCGGGTGATCTTCTTCGACAAGGGCGTGATCGTGGAACAGGGCGAGGCCAAGGCGCTGTTTGCGGCGCCGAAGGAAGAGCGTACCCGGCAGTTCTTGCGCAAGTTCCTGGGGACTGCTGCCTCCGAGTAAACCTGCACTGGCCCTATCGCCGGCAAGCCAGCTCCCACAGATACCCCACAGTAATCAAGACCTGTGGCGTCCTGTGGGAGCTGGCTTGCCGGCGATAGGGCCAGTACATCCACAGCAAATCCCTCCTTCTATACATATTCCAAAGAGTTAGTTCATAAACTTTTTATAAAGCATTAGGGTATATAAACCGGACCACCGGACCAGCACACATCTGTCGCGATCAGCTGTAGCGGCATTACTTTTTTGTGAGGTCAGGAATGGTCAGGATCACAATCACCCCAGTGCGTAACGCCAGGGCATTGAGTGCAGCCAAGGAGCGGTACTGATGTCCAGCCAACCCAATACCCAATTCCACAGCGATCTCGACAGCTCGCCCCTGCTGCTGCCGGCCAAGGTACTGCGCAACGACGCCGAAGCCCTGCAAGCGGCCCGCGAACTGGCCGAGGTCGCCCGCGAGCAGGCCGCCCGCCGCGACCAGCAACGCAAACTGCCATGGGCCGAGATCGAACTGTTCACCCGCAGCGGCCTGGGCAGCATCAGCGTACCCAAGGCCCATGGCGGCCCCGATGTGTCATTCGAGACCGTGGCCGAAGTGTTTCGCCTGATCAGCGCCGCCGACCCGGCCCTGGGGCAGATCCCGCAGAACCAGTTCGGCATGCTGCAACTGCTGCGCCTGACTGCCACCGAGGCGCAACAGGCGGTGATCTTCCGCAGCGTGCTCGATGGCTGGCGCATCGGCAATGCCGGCCCCGAACGCAGCACCAAGGACACCCTGACCCTCAAGGCCAGGATCACCCGCGTCGGCGACAGCTATCACATCAGCGGTGAGAAGTTCTATTCCACCGGCGCCCTGTTCGCCCACTGGGTGGCGGTCAAGGCACTGGACGACGAAGGCCGCCAGCGCCTGGCATTCGTGCGCCGAGGCAGCCCGGGGCTGCGCATCGTCGATGACTGGTCCGGGTTCGGCCAGCGCACCACTGCCAGCGGCACCGTGCTGCTCGACCAGGTACCGCTGGATGCCGACCTGGTGATCGACAACTGGCGCCAGCGCGACATTCCCAACATCCAGGGCGCTGCCTCGCAGCTGATCCAGGCGGCGATCGATGCCGGCATTGCCGAAGCGGCGATCGAAGACGCCATCAGCTTCGTGCGCGAAAAGGCCCGGCCATGGATCGAGGCCAAGGTCGACCGCGCCAGCGACGACCCTTATGTAATCGCCGACATCGGCCGCCTGAAGCTCGAGCTGCACGCCGCCGAAGCGCTGCTGCGCAAGGCCGCGCGGGTCCTCGACGAGGTCAACGCCGCGCCGATCGATGCAGCAAGCGCGGCGCGGGCCTCAATCGCGGTGGCCGAGGCCAAGGTGCTGACTACCGAGATTGCCCTGCAGGCCAGCGAAAAACTGTTCGAGCTGGCCGGCAGCCGCGCCACCCTCGCCGAGTTCAACCTCGACCGCCACTGGCGCAATGCCCGGGTGCACACCCTGCATGACCCGGTGCGCTGGAAGTACCACGCGGTTGGCGCTTACCACCTCAACGGCACCTTGCCCGCGCGGCATTCCTGGATCTGACTTGCTGCCTTTGGGGCTGCTACGCAGCCCTTCGCGGGCTCGCCCGCTCCCACAGGATTACCAGCGCCTGAACAGGCATCACTTTACCTGTGGGAGCGGGCGAGCCCGCGAAGGGCCGCGCAGCGGCCCCCGGAGAAACACCATGACTACAAACATCATCACCAGCGACACCCAAGCCCTGAACGTCGCCGAAGAAGTCGCCCGACACCTGCGCCGCGACAGCGCCCTACGCGACCGCGAGCGCCGCCTGCCGCACGCCGAACTGGAACTGTTCACCCGCTCCGGCCTGTGGGCCATCAGCGTGCCCAAGGCCTTCGGCGGCGCCGGCGTGTCCAACGTCATCCTGGCCAAGGTCATCGCCCGCATCGCCCAGGCTGACGGCTCGCTCGGGCAAATCCCGCAAAACCATTTCTACGGCCTGGAAGTGCTGCGGGTAAACGGCACACCCGAACAGCAACAGCGCCTGTACGCCGAAGTACTGGCCGGCAGCCGCTTCGGCAACGCCCTGGCCGAACTGGGCACCAAGACCGCCAACGAGCGCACCACTCGCCTGACCCGCGACGGCGATGGCTTTCGCATCAACGGCCGCAAGTTCTACTCCACCGGCGCCATCTACGCCCAGCGCATTCCCACCTCGGTGGTCGATGAGCAGGGCGTACAGCACCTGGCCTTCGTCCCGGCCGACAGCCAGGGCCTGCAGGTGATCGACGACTGGAGCGGCTTCGGCCAGCGCACCACCGGCAGCGGCTCGGTGGTGTTCGACAACGTGTACGTCAGCGCCGCCGACGTGGTGCCGTTCCAGAGCGCCTTCGAACGCCCCACCCCGGTCGGCCCGCTGGCGCAGATCCTTCATGCCGCCATCGACACCGGCATCGCCCGCGCCGCATACGAAGATGCCCTGCACTTCGTGCGTACCCGCAGCCGCCCCTGGGTCGACTCCGGCCTGGACAAGGCCAGCGATGACCCGCTGACGCTGAAAAGCTTCGGCCACCTGGCGATCCGCCTGCACGCCGCAGAAGCCTTGCTGGAGCGCGCCGGCGAATACCTGGACCGCGCCCGCGACGACAGCACTGCCGACAACGTGGCCGCCGCTTCCATCGCGGTGGCCGAGGCCCGTGCCATCAGCACCGAGATTTCCCTCGCGGCCGGCACCACTCTGTTCGAACTGGGCGGTAGCCAGGCCACCCTGGCCGAACACAACCTCGACCGCCACTGGCGCAACGCCCGCGTGCACACCCTGCACGACCCGGTGCGCTGGAAGTACCACGCCATCGGCAACTACTACCTCAACGATGCCAACCCACCACGCCGGGGGACCATCTGATGGCCAAGCAGATCCTGCTCAATGCCTTCAACATGAACTGCATCGGGCACATCAACCACGGCCTGTGGACCCACCCACGGGATACCTCGACCCAGTACAAGACCCTGGATTACTGGACCAGCCTGGCGCGCCTGCTGGAGCGCGGCTTGTTCGACGGGCTGTTCATCGCCGACATCGTCGGCACCTACGACATCTACGGCCAGTCGCTGGACGTCACCCTCAAGGAGTCGATCCAGCTGCCGGTCAACGACCCGCTGCTGCTGGTCTCGGCCATGGCCGCCGTCACCCGTCACCTGGGCTTCGGCCTTACCGCCAACCTCACCTACGAAGCGCCGTACCTGTTCGCCCGGCGCCTTTCCACCCTGGACCACCTGAGCAATGGCCGGGTGGGCTGGAACATCGTCACCGGCTACCTCGACAGCGCCGCCCGGGCCATGGGCCTGACGCAGCAACCCGAGCATGACCGCCGCTACGACCAGGCCGACGAGTACCTGCAGGTGCTGTACAAGCTGCTGGAAGGCAGCTGGGCCGACGATGCCGTGGTCGCCGACCGCCAGCAGCGCGTCTATGCCAGGCCCGACAAGGTGCGCAAGGTCAACCACCAGGGCGAGTTCTACAAGGTCGACGGCTACCACCTGTGCGAGCCCTCGCCGCAACGTACACCGGTACTGTTCCAGGCCGGCAGCTCGCAGCGTGGCCTGGCCTTCGCCGGCAACCATGCCGAATGCGTGTTCATCAGTGGCCAGGACAAGGCCGCCACCCGCGCCCAGGTCGACAAGGTGCGCGCCGCCGCCCAGGCCGCTGGCCGCGACCCGCAAGCGGTCAAGGTGTTCATGGGCATCACGGTGATCGTCGCCGCCACCGAGCAGCAGGCCCAGGCCAAGCATGCCGAGTACCTGCGCCATGCAAGCGCCGAGGCCGGGGTCGCGCACTTCGCAGCGTCCACCGGCATCGACTTCGCCGCCTACGCCCTGGACGAGCCGATTGCCTTCAGCCAGGGCAACGCCATCCAGTCGGCCACGCGCCAGTTGCAGGACAACGCCTGGACCCGCCGGCGCCTGCTGCAGCAGCACGCCCTGGGTGGCCGTTACGTGACCCTGGTCGGCGCGCCCGAGCAGGTGGCCGAACAGCTGATCGCCTGGATCGATGAAACCGGCCTGGACGGTTTCAACCTGACCCGCACCGTAACCCCGGAAAGCTTCGAGGACTTCATCGACCTGGTCATCCCGCAGTTGCAACAGCGTGGCCGCTACAAGACCGCCTACGCCGAAGGCACCCTGCGCGAAAAACTGTTCCAGGCCGACCACCCGCACCTGCCCACCGACCACCCTGGCGCGGCTTACCGCTTTACCTCTACCCCTGCCCCGACTGGAGCCCTGCACCATGCTTGATAAACTGTTCCGGCCCGTCGCGGCCATTGCCCTCACCCTCGGCCTGTCCGCCAGCACGCTGGCTGCCGAACCGCTGAAAATCGGCACCACCTCGGCCTTTGCCATCCCGCTGGAAGCCGCAGTGGAAGAAGCGCACAAGCAAGGCCTGGAAGTGAAGCTGGTCGAGTTCAGCGACTGGATCGCACCCAATGTCAGCCTCAACAGCGGCGACATCGACGTGAACTACTTCCAGCACATCCCGTTCCTGGAAAACGCCAAGGCGGCCGCGGGCTTCAACCTGGTGCCCTACGCCCCGGGCATCATCAACAACGTCGGCCTGTACTCGAAAAAGTACAAGAGCTTCGCCGACCTGCCCGAAGGTGCCAGCGTGGCCATCGCCAACGACCCGATCAACAGCGGCCGTGGCCTGCAGCTGCTGGCCAAGGCCGGGCTGATCACCCTCAAGCCGGGGGTCGGCTACAAGGCCACCGAGGACGACATCGTCGCCAACCCGAAGAAACTGAAGATCCTTCAGGTCGAGGCCGTGCAGCTGGTTCGCGCCTATGACGACGCCGACCTGGTGCAGGGCTACCCGGCCTACATCCGCCTGGCCAACAGCTTCGACGCTGGCTCCGCTCTGCTGTTCGACGGCCTGGAGAACAAGGAGTACGTGATCCAGTTCGTCATTCGCCCGCAAAGCAAGGACGACCCACGCCTGGCCAAGTTCGTCGACATCTACCAGCACTCGCCAGTGGTGCGCGCAGCCTTGGACAAAGCCCACGGCAAGCTCTACCAGGCCGGTTGGGAGGGCTGACATGAGCCAGGCCAGCGCGCTCCGGGCGCCCACCGCACAACCACTGCCGCCAACGGCCAGGGAGCAGGCCTTGCGCCCGGAGGTCAATGAAGCCCATGTGCGCTTCATCGGCCTGGGCAAGACCTACCCGGGCCAGGCGCAACCGGCCTTGCAAGGCATCGACCTGAATATCCGCCATGGCGAGATCTTCGGCATCATCGGCCGCAGCGGCGCCGGCAAGTCATCGCTGCTGCGTACCATCAACCGCCTGGAGCAACCCAGCCAGGGCCGGGTGCTGATCGACCAGGTAGACATCGCGCCCTTCGACGAGGACCACCTGGTAGCCCTGCGCCGGCGTATCGGCATGATCTTCCAGCACTTCAACCTGATGTCAGCCAAGACCGTGTGGCAGAACGTCGAGCTGCCCCTGAAGGTGGCCGGCGTGGCCAAGGCCGAACGACAGCGCAAGGTGCGCGAACTGCTGGAGCTGGTCGGCCTGCAGGAAAAGCACCACGTGTACCCGGCGCAGCTGTCCGGCGGGCAGAAACAGCGCGTGGGCATTGCCCGGGCGCTGGTGCATGACCCCGAGATCCTGCTGTGCGACGAGGCCACCTCGGCGCTGGACCCGGAGACCACCGCTTCCATTCTCGAACTGTTGCGCGACATCAACCAGCGCCTGGGCCTGACCATCGTGCTGATCACCCACGAGATGGCGGTAATCCGCGATATCTGCCACCGGGTGGTGGTGCTGGAACGTGGAGAAGTGGTCGAGCAGGGTGAGGTCTGGCGGGTGTTTGGCTCACCTCGCCACGAGGTCACCCGTACCCTGCTGGCGCCGTTGCAAGCCCGGTTGCCAGCCGCGCTGCAAGCCAGCCTGCGGGCCAGCCCGGCAAGCCGCGACAGTGCCGTGGTGCTGAGGCTGACCCTGCTCGGCGAGCCCGAACTGTCTGCCCTGTTCAACGAACTTGGCGGCCGCGTGCGCCTGCTGCAAGGCGGTGTGGAAACCATTGGCGAGCATGCCCTGGGGCAGCTGATCCTGTCGGTGCAGCACTCGCCGCACGACACCCATCAATTGCTGGAACGCGCCCGCCGCTGGGTCGAGGACGTGGAGGTACTGGGCCATGTGGTTTGATCGCCTGCTGGAAGGCTTGCTCGATACCCTGCTGATGGTTGGCGTGTCGTCGCTGATCGCCCTGCTGGTGGGGGTACCGATGGCGGTGCTGCTGGTCACCAGCGACAAGGGCGGGATCTTCGAGGCGCCGCTGCTGAACCGGGTGCTGGGTGCCTTCGTCAACCTGTTCCGCTCGATCCCGTTCCTGATCCTGATGGTCGCGCTGATCCCCTTCACCCGCCTGGTGGTGGGTACCACCTATGGCGTGTGGGCGGCGGTGGTGCCGCTGACCATTGCCGCCACGCCGTTCTTCGCGCGGATTGCCGAGGTCAGCCTGCGCGAAGTCGACCACGGCCTGGTGGAGGCTGCGCAGGCCATGGGCTGCCGACGCTGGCACATTGTCTGGCACGTGCTGCTGCCAGAGGCGCTGCCGGGGATTGTCGGGGGCTTCACCATTACCCTGGTGACCCTGATCAACTCCTCGGCCATGGCCGGAGCGATCGGTGCCGGGGGACTGGGGGACATCGCCTACCGCTATGGCTACCAGCGCTTCGACAGCCAGATCATGCTGACCGTGATTGCCATGCTGGTGGCGTTGGTGGCGTTGATCCAGCTGGGTGGAGACCGGTTGGCGAAAGGCTTGAACAAACGATAGTTCGGGGGCCGCTGCGCGCCCCATCGCCGGCAAGCCAGCTCCCACAGGGCCAGCGCTGCCCTCCAGCCTTGTGAGTACTTGTGGGAGCTGGCTTGCCGGCGAAAGGGCCGCAAAGCGGCCCCGGCGATCTCAACCCCAGCGCAAATCCCCGGCAGGCACCGGCCGCCCGAACCAGTACCCCTGCCCCAGCTGACACAGCTCATGCAGCAGGAAACTGGCCTGTTCTGCCTGCTCGATGCCCTCGGCATGCACCTGCATGCCCATGCTGCGGGCCAGGGCGATGATCACCCGGACGATCGCGATGTCGTCCTCATCCAGCGGCAACCCGGCAACGAAGCCCTGGTCGATCTTCAGCTTCTGCACCGGCAAGCGCTTTAGCCGCAGCAGCGATGAATAACCGGTGCCGAAGTCGTCGATGGCCAGGGTCACCCCCAGCTCGCGCAGGCGATGCAACTGCTCCAGGGCCACCTCCGGGTCCTCCATCACCGCGCTCTCGGTCACCTCCAGCTCCAGCAAGGCCGGGTCCAGACCGGTGTCGTGCAGCACCTCGGCCACCTGCTGGTACAGCTCGTGCTGGCCAAACAGGCGGCTGGAGATGTTCACCGCCACGAACGCCAGCTGCCGCCCTTCACCCTGCCATCGCACCATCTGCCGACACGCCTGGCGCAGTACCCAGGCGTCGATCTCGGCAATCAGCCCGGTACGCTCGGCAATCGGGATGAACTCGCCCGGCGGCACCAGGCCGCGCTGGGGGTGCTGCCAGCGCACCAGGGCCTCGACGCCGACCTGGCGGCCGCTCGCCAGGTCGTGCACCGGCTGGTAGAACACTCGCAGCTCGTCCTGCTCCAGGGCCCGGCGCAGCTCGCCGGCGGTTTCGACCCGCTGCTGGGCGTGGGCGGTCAGCTCTTCGGTGTACAGCGCATAGCAGGCCCGCCCGTTGCTCTTGGCCTTGTACAACGCCGAGTCGGCATTGCGCAGCAACTGCTCGGCACTCAAGGCATCGCTGGGGAACAGGCTGATGCCCACGCTGACACTGATGAACAGGCGGTGACCGTCGAACAGGAACGGCTCGCGCATGCGCTCGATGATGCCCTGCGCCAGCTTGCCCGCCTGGCCGACCTCATGGCAGTTTTCCGCCAGCACGCCAAATTCGTCGCCCCCAAGGCGCGCCAGGGTCACGCCGCTGCCCAGCACCTCACCCAGGCGCTCGCCCACCAGTTTCAGCAACTGATCGCCAATGGTGTGACCAAGGCCGTCGTTGATGCTCTGGAAGTGGTCCAGGTCCAGCAACAGCAGGGCACAACCACGCTTGTTGGCCTGGGCTGCCGCCAGGGCCTGCTCGACCCGGTCGTTGAACAGCAGGCGGTTGGGCAGGTCGGTCAGCGGGTCGTGGTGGGCCAGGTAGGCCAGTTCCTGTTCCGAATGCTTGATCGCGCTGATGTCGCTGAACACCGCCACGTAATGGCTGAGCTCGCCTTCATCGTCGCGGATGGCGCAAATGGTCTGCCACTGCGGGTAGATTTCACCGCTCTTGCGCCGGTTCCAGATTTCGCCGCTCCACTCGCCCTTTTCCGCCAGGGTGGCGAATATCTGCTGGTAGAACGCCAGGCCATGGCGGCCCGACTTGAACTTGTTCGGGCGCTGGCCGATGACCTCGCCCTGCTGGTAGCCGGTGATGCGCATGAAGGCACGGTTGACGTGCACGATCAGGCCATGGCGGTCGGTCACCAGCACGCCTTCGAGGGTGCTGTCGAACACTGCCGCAGCCATGCGCAGGCGTTCACGGTCTTCACCACGCATACGCGCGCCAACACCGATGAAGTCGAGCAGCCGCACCCGCGACACATAGATCAGCAAGGCGCTCAGCAGCACCCAGACCACCACGTTGATCTGCCGGCCCACGGTCAGTGCCAGGGGATCCTCGGTCATGCTGTGCAACACCACCTCGGCCAGCGTCAGCCAGAGGATCGAGAGCACCACATACAGCGCAGCCATGCGCAAGGCGTCGCGAACGGAAACAGACATGTCGGGTGCAATTGCCCATAAAAAATGATGGGGCATTATAAAGGCTGAAACATGTCGTGACTTCCTATCTGAACGGGTGACTGTATTTATTTCCTGCCCAAGGGATAATCAGCCCCTCCTCCTGCATTCCGAGGGTATTTACACCTATGTGGTACAACGGCCTGCTCGACTTGTCGGCCTGGCAACTGGTCGGCATCACCCTGCTGATGACCCACGTGACCATCGTCAGCGTCACGGTCTACCTGCACCGCTATTCCGCGCACCGGGCCCTGGAGCTCAATGGCGCGCTCAAGCACTTCTTCCGTTTCTGGCTGTGGCTGACCACGGCGCAGAACACCCGCGAATGGACTGCCGTCCACCGCAAGCACCACGCAAAATGCGAAACCCCCGACGACCCGCACAGCCCGCTGTACAAGGGCCTGGGCACGGTGCTGCGCAAGGGTGCCGAGCTTTACCGGGAAGAGGCGCGCAACCCCGAAACCCTGCGCATCTACGGCAAGAACTGCCCGGACGACTGGATCGAGCGCAACCTCTACTCGCGCTACAAGCTGGGCGGCATCGCGCTGATGGCGGTAATCGACCTGCTGCTGTTCGGCACCATCGGCATCACCATCTGGGCAGTGCAGATGATGTGGATTCCGTTCTGGGCCGCCGGCGTGGTCAACGGCCTGGGCCACGCTCTCGGCTACCGCAACTTCGAGTGCCGCGACGCCGCCACCAACCTGGTGCCGTGGGGCATCGTCATCGGTGGCGAAGAGCTGCACAACAACCACCACACCTACCCCAACTCGGCCAAGCTGTCGGTCAAGCGCTGGGAGTTCGACATGGGTTGGGCGTGGATCCGCCTGTTCTGCCTGCTGCGCCTGGCCAAGGTACAGCGCGTGGCGCCCATCGCCCACCGGGTGGCCGGCAAGGCCAGCCTGGACATGGACACCGCCATGGCCATCCTCAACAACCGTTTCCAGATCATGGCCCAGTACCGCAAGCTGGTGATCGGCCCGCTGGTCAAGCAGGAACTGGCCCGCGTCGATGCCTCGCTGCGCCACCACTTCCGCCGCGCCAAGCGCCTGCTGTCGCGCGAGACCAGCCTGCTGGAAGACCGCCACCATGTGCGCATCGAGTCGATGCTCGCCCACAGCCAGGCGCTGAAGACCATCTACGAAAAACGCCTGGCCCTGCAGCAGATCTGGGCGCGCACCAGCGCCAACGGCCACGACATGCTGGCCGCCATGAAAGACTGGGTACACGAGGCGGAAACCAGCGGCATCCATGCCCTGCGCGACTTCGCGGCACAGCTCAAGACCTACTCCCTGCGCCCGACCGGCGCCTGACCGGCGCCTGACCGCCGTTGATCGGCACGCCCCTTTGGCGGGGCGTGCCGCCCGGAACTTCGCCCTCTCGTTTACACTCATATCTGGCACATCGCCCGCGTGGCGGGCCAGATGCTGGCCGCACGCTTTCACGCCGAGATCTGCTCCGTGCACATGGCCAAGAACATTCCAACGACACTGCCCGGCACCCCGCCTCCCGAAGCCGCCCAGACCTTGCTTGCGCTGCTCCACGCCCAGGGCGAGGTTGCCCGCCTGAGCGAGCGCGAGCAGCTGTTCAGCTCGCTGCTCGACAGCGTCAACGCGGTGCTATGGGCCTTCGACTGGGAAACCCGTCAGGTGCTGTACGTCAGCCCCGCCTACGAGCGCATCTTCGGCCGCCCGGCCAGCCTGGTGCTGGCCGACTACAACGAGTGGCGCGACAGCATCTACCCCGACGACCTGGAGTTCGCCGAGCGCAGCCTGGCCCAGGTACTGCTCAAGGGCTCGGTGGAAGACCGCGAGTACCGCATCCTCAATGCCGACGGCCAGCTACGCTGGCTGAGCGACAAGTGCTACATCAACCAGCAACGCGATGGCGACCGGGTGATCATCGTCGGCATCGCCGAAGACATCACCGAGAAGAAGCAGCTCGAAGGTGAACTGCAGCGCCTGGCCACCACCGACGTGCTGACCCAGAGCAGCAACCGCCGGCACTTTTTCGAATGCGCCCAGCAAGCCTTCGACAGCGCCCGCGAAGACGGTACGCCACTGGCCTTCCTGCTGCTGGACATCGACGACTTCAAGCGCATCAACGACAGCTACGGTCACCAGGAAGGCGACCAGGTATTGCAGCAGATCGCCGATAGCGGCAAGGCCGTGCTACGCCGAGGTGACCTGTTCGGGCGCATTGGTGGCGAGGAGTTCGCGGCAGTGTTCCCCGGCTGTAGTGCCCAGGTCGCGGAGCAGATTGCCGAGCGCTTGCAGCGGCAGATCCAGCGGCTGAGCTTCAGCCATGGTGAGCAGACCTACGGGGTGACGGTGAGCCAGGGGGTGACCGGGCTGACTGACGAGGATGTGGCGCTGGACAGCCTGTATGCCCGTGCCGATGCGGCGATGTACCAGGCCAAGCGCCAGGGCAAGAACCAGATCGTCCGCGGCTGAGCCCTGGGGGTGCTCTGCACCCCAATCGCCGGCAAGCCAGCTCCCACAGGTACGGCGCAATCCTCCAGCCTTGTGCAGTACCTGTGGGAGCTGGCTTGCCGGCGATGGGCCGCAAAGCGGCCCCAAAATCTCAGCTGGAAACCTCGGCCTCAGCCACCGGCGGCTCTTCCTGCGGCTTCACCTCCGGGTTCTCCACCTTACGCAACCGCCTCAGTTCCAGCAGGCCAAGCTTGAGCAGGCGCGCAGTCTTGCTGCTGGCCACCTTCTCCAGCCCCTGCTCGGCCGGCAGCCGCGACAACTGCCCGGCCAGGTTCATGGCCAGGATCTCCCGCGAATACACACCGCCGCCCAGCTGGTAGATCGCCGCGATCAATTCGCGCAACCCCAGCGGCAACCGCCAGCGCGTACGCAGTGCCGAGCCGAACGCCGCCCCGAACTCATTGAGCGACAACTGCACCTGGTCCTCATCCAGCTCGCCCCCGGCCAGCCGCCATTCCTGCAGGCAGCGCAGCACCGCCAGGTCGCCCAGGCAATGCAGCAACCCCGCGCAATAACAACGCCCTTCGTCCAGCTCGAGCATGCGTGCCAAGGTGCGGCCATATTCGGCAGCGTGCAGCGACAACTCCCAGTAACGGGCCGCATGCTCCGCCAGCAGCGGGTCACTGAGGCGTGCACTGCGCTTGAGGGTCATGCCCAGGATCAGGTTCATGCTCTGGGTGCTGCCAAGCTTGTTCAAGGCCTGCAGCAACGTCTGCACCGGTGCTTCGCGGTGCAGCGCTGCGCTGTTGGCCGCAGCGATCAGCACGGCGGTGATCTGCGGGTCGCCCTGCACTTCCTCTTCGAGCACTCTCAGGTTCAGGCCCTGGGGGTTGAGCGCGCGCTTGATCGCCACCTGCACATCGGCCAGCAGCGGCCCGCCATCGGCGGTAGCGCGACGCTGTTCGAGGTAGGCCGGCAGGCTGGCACCTGCCTGCAAGGCCGGCACCGGGCAGGCGATCTCTTCGCCAACCGCCAGCAGCAACTCTTCCAGGCGCTTGCGCAGGGTGTCCAGGTTCAGCGGCTTGCTCAGGTAGGCCGTGGGGTGCAAGGGCAGTGCTTCGCGCACACTGGCACTGTCGCTGCGGTTGCTCATGAGAATGAACGGCAACCCCGGACCTTTGGCGCGCACCTTGCGCAACAGGTCGAGGCCATCGACACCGGCCAGTTCGCGCGCGGCGATGATCAGGTCGGGTTTGCTGGACAGCGCACTCAAGGCCTGCGAGCCGTCGGCGCAGACCTGCAGCCGGGCATCACAGCGCACGCTCAACAGCATTTCGCTGAGCATGTCGCGTACCCAGGGGTCGCCCTCGACAATCAGTACGCTTGGTGGGGTGGGGTCTGCAGCGTTCATCGCCAACTCCTGAATAGCCCTGACACACAGTCCGTCGCAGCTTCCTGAGCAAATCCTCCGACAACGATAGCGCCCCACGGCTTTCCTGGGCACAAAAAAAACCCGCCGAAGCGGGTTTTTTCTGAAGCACGTCACATCAGGCGATTTCAGCGAAGCACTCTTCGATGATAGCCAGGCCTTTGTCCAGCAGAGCGTCTTCGGCGGTCAGCGGAACCAGGATACGCAGGACGTTGCCGTAGGTGCCGCAGGACAGCAGGATCAGGCCCTTCTCGCGCGCCTTGGCGACAACCTGGCCAACGGCAGCAGCGTTCGGGGTGTGAGTGCCTTTCTCGAAGACTTCGACAGCGATCATCGAGCCCAGACCACGGACGTCACCGATGATCGGGTACTTCTTCTGGATTTCGCGCAGGCCAGCGGTCAGGCGCTCACCCACAGCTTTGCTGCGATCCAGCAGTTTCTCTTCTTCGAACACTTCGATCACGGCCAGGGCCGCGGCGCAAGCGATCGGCGAACCGGCGTAGGTGCCGCCCAGGCCGCCAGGAGCGATGGCGTCCATGTACTCGGCCTTGCCGCACACACCGGCCAGCGGGAAGCCGCCAGCGATGGATTTGGCGAAGGTGGTCAGGTCAGGCGCAACGCCCATCTGTTCCATGGCGAAGAAGGTGCCGGTACGGCCAGCGCCGGTCTGTACTTCGTCGGCGATCAGCAGGATGCCGTGCTGGTCGCACAGGGCGCGCAGGCGCTTCATCAGCTCTTTCGGCGCTGGCAGGAAGCCGCCTTCGCCTTGTACCGGCTCGAGGATGATCGCGGCGATGTCGCGCGGCTCGGCGTCGTTCTTGAAGATGCGCTCGACCGAGGCGATGGCGTCGTCAACGCTGATGCCGTGCAGTTCGCTCGGGAACAGGGCGCGGAAGATGCCACCTGGCATCAGGCCCATGCCAGCGGAGTACGGCACGACCTTGCCGGTCAGGCCCAGGGTCATCATGGTACGGCCGTGGTAGCCGCCGGTGAAGGCGATGACGCCAGCCCGGCCAGTGGCGGCACGGGCGATCTTGACGGCGTTTTCAACGGCTTCGGAGCCGGTGGTGACCAGCAGGGTCTTCTTGTCGAAGTCGCCTGGGACCAGCTTGTTGATCTTTTCGCACAGCTCTACATAAGGTTCGTAGGCCAGCACCTGGAAGCAGGTGTGGCTGACCTTGGTCAGCTGCTCTTGCACGGCCGCAACCACTTTCGGGTGCAGGTGGCCGGTGTTCAGTACTGCGATGCCGCCGGCGAAGTCGATCAGTTCGCGGCCTTCAACGTCGATCACGGTCGAGTTCTTCGCGGTATCGACGAAGATCGGGTGGATCTGGCCAACGCCACGTGGGACGGCGGCGACACGACGTTGCATCAAGGATTCGTTGGTCTTGCTCATAATGCCCTCATTGCGCCGGTCTGGAGTGGCGCTTTTATTCGGGGGTGGCTGGGAGTGCTCGCGAACAGTATTCGTTGATCGACTGCCGTGAACGCCCTGGCCACCAGGTACTGCGATGTAAAAAAGGCCAGCGAGACGTCGCTCTCGCGCCCCGCTGGCAGAGGTAAAGCCGTTACCGTGCTATCAGACGCTGATGCACAGGTATTTGATTTCGAGGTAGTCCTCGATACCGTACTTGGAACCTTCGCGGCCCAGGCCCGAAGCCTTGATGCCACCGAACGGTGCCACTTCGTTGGAGATCAGGCCGGTGTTGATACCTACCATGCCGTATTCCAGGGCTTCGGCAACACGGAACACACGGCTCATGTCGCGGGCGTAGAAGTACGAGGCCAGGCCGAACTCGGTGTCGTTGGACATGGCGATGACTTCGGCCTCGTCCTTGAAGCGGAACAGCGGCGCCAGCGGGCCGAAGGTCTCTTCCTTGGCGACGGCAGCGGTCTTCGGTACGTCGACCAGAATGGTCGGCTCGAAGAAGTTGCCTTCGATGATCTTGCCACCGGACAGCACCTTGGCGCCTTTGCCAACGGCGTCTTCGATGTGTTCCTGGACCTTGGCGACAGCCTTGCCGTCGATCAGCGGGCCAGTGGTGGTGCCTTCTTCCAGGCCGTTACCGATCTTCAGCTTGGCAACCGCGGCGGCCAGCTTCTGGGCGAACGCGTCGTAGACGCCGTCCTGCACGTAGATACGGTTGGCGCAGACGCAGGTCTGGCCGTTGTTGCGGTACTTGGAGATGATCGCGCCCTCGACCGCCTTGTCCAGGTCGGCGTCGTCGAACACGATGAACGGGGCGTTGCCACCCAGCTCCAGGGAAACCTTCTTGATGTCCTTGGCGCATTCTTCCATCAGCTGGCGACCGATTTCGGTCGAGCCGGTGAAGGACAGCTTGCGGACCAGGGAGTTGCCGGTCAGTTCACCGCCAACTTCGCCAGCGCTGCCGGTAACCACGCTCAGCACGCCAGCCGGGATGCCAGCACGGTGGGCCAGCTCGACCAGGGCCAGGGCGGAGTACGGGGTCTGCGAGGCAGGCTTGAGCACCATGGTGCAGCCAGCGGCCAGGGCCGGGCCGGCTTTGCGGGTGATCATGGCGGCCGGGAAGTTCCACGGGGTGATGGCCGCGGTAACGCCGATTGGCTGCTTGATGACGATCAGGCGCTTGTCTGGCTGGTGGCCCGGGATGGTGTCACCGTAGACGCGCTTGGCTTCTTCGGCGAACCACTCGATGAACGAGGCAGCGTAGGCGATTTCGCCCTTGGCTTCGGCCAGCGGCTTGCCTTGTTCGGTGGTCATCAGGCGAGCCAGGTCGTCCTGGTTCTCGATCATCAGTTCGAACCAGCGACGCAGCTTGGCCGAACGCTCCTTGGCGGTCAGGGCACGCCAGGCCGGCAGAGCCTTGTCGGCGGCTTCGATGGCGCGGCGGGTTTCCGCGGTGCCCATCTTCGGCACGGTACCGATGACTTCACCAGTGGCCGGGTTGGTGACCTTGATGGTCTGGCCGTTGTCCGCATCCAGCCACTCACCATTGATGTAGGCTTGCTGGCGGAACAACTGAGCGTCTTTGAGCTGCATGTCGGCTTCCCGAATTGTTGATTGTTGAAAAGCGCCCAAGGCAGGGCATCGAGCGTTTGAAATCTCAAACGAATGCTAAGCGGCTGCTGGGGTGTTGGACAATAGGCTGTTCGAAAAAAAGAACGAATGGTTGAACACCCTGGCGGAAATTTCATCATTTGCATAATGGCAATGGGCCTCTTCGCGGGCACGCCCGCTCCCACAGGTACCCCACCGGTTTCGAACTCGGTGCAGTACCTGTGGGAGCGGGCGTGCCCGCGAAGGGGCCAGTACAGGTTAGACGAACGAGCTGACGGAAATGTGATGGGAGGACCGACGGCCCTCCCGGAAGGGATGGGTCAGAAGGCCTTGGCCAGGTCGATCACCAGGGCCCGGTAACCCACGCTGCCCGGCTGCCGGCTGTGCACCTTCAGCTCCACCAGCACCTCCTGGGTCCCGCGCCGCACCTCGTTGAGCACGGTGGTGGTCAGTTTCTCCGCGGTCAGGAAGTTCACCGACGCCGAGTAGATGAACTGGGTGTCGGTCTCCGGCCGGTAGGCCACCACCGAGGTCACCGGGCTGTACCACTCGTCACCGCGCTCCTTGCCATATTCCCACACCTGTTCGACCGTGCCCTTGGCCTCGTCGATGCGGTACTCCACCGCCCGGCTGTAGTTGCCGGTCAGCCTGGTCGGCGCAAAGTCGCGGCCCCAGCCGTTGTCGAACACGGTCAGTGTGCCTTTGCCGGTCAGCCAGGCGGTGTGCTGGGTCCAGGACCAGTCGAAGCCTTCGCTCGCCACTGGCTTCAACACTTTCTCGCGCAGACGCTCAGGCCAGCCTTGGGGCGAGGCGAGAATCCACTTCACCTGCTTGTCGCGGCCGATCTTCACCACGCCCTGGTGCCGTGCTGAAACGATGATGCTGTCGTCATCTGCGTCGTAGTCGATGGCATTGACGTGCGCCCAGTTACGCCCGGTGCCCACCCCCGGGGTGTCACCAAAGGGCAGGTCACCCTCGGCCAGTTCGTTGGCCAGCCGCTCGTCCTGTTTCTGCACCCCGGCCGGCAACTGGATGGCTGCCTTGCCCAGGGTTTCCAGCAGGTCGCCACGGTACGGGTCGAGGATCTGGTTGAGGTCCCAGAAGTCCAGCACATCACCGGCCTCGTTGACCTCGATGATGTGGTCGCGGATCGAGCGCACGCGCTTGCCGTCAGGCCGGCGATAGTCGCTGGTACCCACCCGCAGCAGGTAGGTGCCATTGGCGGTCTCGCGGATTTCATGGGAGAAGTCGGCGAACTTGTCGGGCAGGCTGCGCTGCCAGATGCGCCGGCCCAGCAGGTCGTACTTGGAGTAGGTCTGGCCCTGGCCCCAGATCAGCTTGCCGTCGCGGGTCTGCTGGAAGCCCATGGTGCCGCCCAGGCCATCGCGGCGGTTGGAGTCGTGGATCTGCTCGATGTCCAGGTACCAGCGCACGTCGCCATTGCTGTCGGCGATCCAGTTGTTGCCCACCTGGTCCCATTCCGCCGCGCCGCCCAGGGCATTCCACTTGAAGGCACGCCCGCCCGGGATGTCCCCCTGCAGATGGTTGAACAGGTACAGGCGCTGTTCAAAACCTGGCGCTACCTTGACAGGCTGCACTTCAGGCAAGGCAGCGGTCTGCCTGGCCACCACCGGCAGGCGCACGGCCGGGGCGTAGATCTGGTACTGCTCGCGGATGCGCTCGCCGTCGAGCTTGTAGGTCACTTCCACCTGGTTGACGTGATCCGGGTACAGGCCGAATACCGGGATGCCGCCATAGGTCCACAACGAACGGTCGGATACCTCGTAGGCGATGTCCACACCGCGCTCGCCCCGCCCCAGCACGCGCACGTGCGCGGCACTCAGGCTGCGCCCACCGTCGCGAATGATCGCGGTCAGCGGCGCCAGGCGATACGGGTTGACCACCACGTCGCCGAGCAGCGCCTCGTCACGTTCGGGAACCTTGGCGGTCAGGCAGGCGCCTTCAGGCAATGCAGGGGTTTCGGTCTTGGCATTCATGGCATAGCTCCTTGTGCTCAGAAGTCGTAACGGGCGGTGGCGCCGAAAGTGCGCGGGGTGCCGAGCACGCCGGCATAGCCACCGTTGGCGGAGTTCCACAGGCTGGTGAAGTAGGTCTTGTCACCGGCGTTCTTCACCCACAGCGACAGGTCGACCACGCCATCGCTCTGGTCCAGGCGCACACCGGCGGAAAGGTTGACCAGCGCGTAGCTGGGGATCTGGCCGAAATCGGAGTCGTCGATGGTGCCCACCGCCTTGGAGCGGAAGGCGTAGCTGGCGGTGACGTAGGGTTCGATGTGCTCGCTGGCCTGCCACTTGTACTGGGTGTTGAGGTTGGCGATGTACTTGGAGGCGCCGACCACCTGGTGGCCGGACAAATCGCAGGTGGCAGTGGCATTGGCCAGGCTCACCTCCGGCGGGCATGGGGCGTCCTTGTACTCGGTGTAGCGCACGTCGTTCCACGAGCCGTTGAAGTTGACCGTGAGGCCGCGCAGCGGCAGCGCCGTGGCTTCGAACTCCAGGCCACGCGAGCGCACGCGGCCGGCGTTGGCCAGGTACTGCACGCGGTTGATCTGGTCGTAGACGTTGGCCTGATAGCCATGCACTTCGGCCCAGAACAGGTTGGTATTGAGTTGCAGGCGGTCGTCGAACAGCGAGCTTTTCAAGCCGAGTTCGGCGTTGTTGACCCGCTCGGTGCCGACCAGCAGCGAGTCGGTGCCCAGCCGTGGCGCAGCGCCAACGGTAAGGTTGATGCCGCCAGACTTCTCGCCGTGGGTCAGGGTGGCGTAGCCCAGCAATTGCTCGTTGAAGCGGTAGCTCAGGCCCAGCAGGCCAGAGGGGCTGAAGCTGTACTGGTTGAGGTCGCCTGAATCGTAGGCGCCTACCCGGCCCTGGCGTGCTGCTGCGGCGGCCCCGGTTACTGCCGCACCGCCGGTTGGTGCATCGCGGGTCACCCAGGCGCTCTTTTCTTCATAGGTGCCGCGAACGCCGGCGGTGAAGTCCAGGCGGTCGGTGATGTGCCAGGTGCCCTGGGCGAACAGCGCGTAGCTGTCCGTGTCGATGTGCCCGTTGCCAATGGTGTCGACGTTGGCCAGGGCGCCGGCCGGGGTGAGGTTCCAGATGTCCGCCTGCGGCCCGTAGAAAGTGAAGGATTTGTTGTCCAGGTCCTGCTTGAAGTAGTACGCACCCAGCACGTAGTCGAAGGCACCACCGGTGGGCGAAGCCAGGCGGATTTCCTGCGAGTACTGCTTGTCGCGCACCGACACCCCGGCGCTGTAGAACACCGGCACGTTGAGGCCGTCGTCGTTGCGCGGGGTGAAGTCCCACCAGCGGTAGGCGGTGATCGAGGTCAGGGTGAAGTCGTTGGGCAGGGTCCAGTTGGCCTCCACCGAGGTACCGCCCTGGAACACCGTCACCTGCTGGTCGGCGTCGAAGTTGACCTTGCGGTGCTTGCCCGACACCAACGTCGCGCCGGCCTGGGCGGCCAGGCTTTCGTAGCGGTTGACGCCATTGATGGTAGGGCCGGTGCTGTACAGGCTGAGGATGCCGTTGTCTGAGTCTTCTTCGTTGTATTCGCCGATCCAGCGCAGGTTGAAGGTTTCGCTCGGTTTGAACAGCAGCTGGGTACGAAAACCTTGGCGCTTGCCGCCGTTGAGGTCGTCGCCGTTGTGGATGTTCTTCACATAGCCGTCGTCTTCGGTGCGATAGGCGCTGATGCGCCCGGCCAGTGTGTCGCTGATCGGCCCCGAGAAGCTGCCTTGGGTTTGCAGGTAGCCGTCTTCACCAATCGACTGCTGGATGCTGCCCTCGCGGTGGAAGGTGGGCTTGCGCGTGGTGATGTTGAGCACGCCGGCGGTGGTGTTCTTGCCGAACAGCGTACCTTGCGGGCCGCGCAACACCTCCAGCTGCTCCACGTCCAGCAGGTCGAACACCGCCATGCCGGGGCGGCCGAGGTAGACGTTGTCCAGGTAGATGCCGACGCTGCCTTCCAGGCCATCGCTGGCGGGGTTGTTGCCCAGGCCACGGATCGAAATGCTCGACTGACGGGCATGAACGTAGGCGACGTTGGTGCTGGGTACCAGTTGCTGCAGGTCCTGCACACGGTAGATGCGTTGGCTTTCCAAGGTTTCGCTGTCGAGCACGCTGATCGGCGTGGGCACGCTTTGCGCGGTTTCTTCGCGGCGGCGGGCATTGACCGTGACGGTGCCGAGCTTGGCTTCCTGCTCCACCGCCGGGGTGGCGCTGACCGGCTCTTCGGCGAAGCTGGCAGAGGATGCCGCCAGCAGCACGCCGGCAGCCAAGGGTTGCAAGGTGAAACGCGACGCGCGCGCAGGCCAACGGGAAACTCCGGACATGCAAATGCTCCTTGAGGCATGGGCCCTGGCGAGCATTTCCGTTGGCGGAACCGAATCGCGGTCAGTCGGGCTTATATTCTTTTAGGCGATATAAATATTTGTAATTCATATTTTGTGGAATAAGTGACTCCCTTTATAAGGGGGCTAACCCTTGTCAGCAATTGCATTCGACCGAAAGTTTCAATGTAAAAAATGCATATCGATCTCCGTCAGCTGCGCCACTACATTGCCCTTGTCGAGCACCGCAGCTTCGTTGCTGCGGCGGCTGCGGTGAACCTGTCGCAATCAGCGTTCAGCCGCAGCATCCAGACCCTCGAGCACAACATCGGCTGCCGCCTGGTGGACCGCGCCAGCAAGGAGCTGGCGCCGACTCGCCAGGGCCTGCTGGTGCTGGAGCATTCGCGGCGGCTGGTGCATGGGGCGCACAACCTGGTCAACGAGATCCACCAGTTCAACGGTGCCACTACCGGCGTGGTGCGCTTCGGCTCCGGCCCGGCGCCGGCAGGGGGTTTGGTACCGCGGGCGGTGGCACGCTTCGTCGCCGAATACCCCGCGGCACGTACCTGCTTCCAGGTGGATAACTGGCAGGCGCTGAACCGCAAACTGGTTGCCGAGGAGATCGAGTTCTTCGTCGCCGACACCCGCCAGTTCGAGTCCGACCCGGACTACCAGGTGCACAAGCTGACGCCGCAGCGCTGGCATTTCTGCTGCCGCGTCGGGCACCCGTTGACCGAGCGCGAGAGCGTGCGGGCGCGCGACCTGTTCGACTACCCACTGGCTACCACCTTCCGCCCGCCGAACATCCGCAAGATCCTCAGCGACCTCAGCGGGCGGCAGGATTTTCTGCCGACGGTGGAGTGCGAGCATGGCTATGCACTGCTGAATGTGGTGATGCATTCGGACACCATCGGCATTGCCTGCAATGCCAACTTGCGGCCGTATCAGCGTGACGGGGGATTGGTTGCATTGCAACTGGCCGACCTGACGGTGGAGCAGGAAGAAGCGTTCTATACCCGTTATGGGGTGGTGAGCCGGGTGGGGTATGGGCTATCGCCGTTGGCTCAGGGGCTGGTCAGGCAGTTGATTGCCTGCGATACCGAGTTGTAGCTGGCAGGGGCTTCGCCCCCGAATCGCCGGCAAGCCAGCTCCCACAAGATCACCGCAGCCTTCTGGCCTGTGATGTACCTGTAGGAGCTGGCTTGCCGGCGATAGGGCCGCAAAGCGGCCCCGGCAATATCAGCCTTTACGCGTAGTGCGGCTGAGTTGCCCATCCACCCCGACCGGCACCTCACCCGCCAGGGTCACCCGCCGCACCACCCGCGGCTGGGTCCCGTAATCATCCACCGCATAATGCTGCGTCGCGCGGTTATCCCAGATCGCCACGTCCCCCGCCTGCCAGCGCCAGCGAACGGTGTTCTCCAGGCGCGTCACATGCCCTTGCAGCACCGCGAACAGGTGTTGCGAATCCGCCAGCGAATAACCTTTGATGCGCTTCACGAAATGCCCCAGCTGCAGCACCCGCTCGCCACTGATCGGGTGCACGCGCACCACCGGGTGCTCGGTCTCGTACACCGTGGAGGTGAACACTTTGCGATAGCGCTCCAGCTTGGCCGGGTCCACATCGGGCTTCACGCTGGCGTAGTCGTATTCGTTGCTGTGCACCGCCCACAGTTTGTCGGCCAGCTCGCGCAGCGGCTCGGGCAGCTCCTGGTAGGCCGTGGCGGTGTTGGCCCACACGGTGTCGCCACCGGATGCCGGCGCCACCACGCTGCGCAGGATCGAGGCCTTGGGGTAGGCGTCGACGAAGGTCACGTCGGTGTGCCAGGAGTTGGCCCGCTGGCCTTCGGCACCATCGAGCTGCAACAGGTAGCTTGTGCCATCCACCACCGGCACGGTGGGGTGGGCGACCGGCTCACCGAGCAACTTGGCGAAGGCTTCCTGGCTTTGGTCATCCAGGTGGGTCTGGCCACGGAAGAAGATCACCTTGTGCTTCACCAGCGCGGCCTGGATGGCGTCGAGGGTGGCGGCATCAAGGTCGGCGGACAATTGCACCCCGCGAATTTCGGCACCGATGCGGCCGGCAACCGGGTGGATGTCGAGTTCGAGGGTTTGTGGCGCGGTGGCCAGGGCGGCGTTGCTCATGGTCGTGTCCTTGCGGTCATTGTCGGGTTATCGGGGTTCAGCGGGCGGCCTGCACGGCCTGCTTCTGTTGCAGGGCGGCATCGAGGAAGCGTGGTTCGATCCAGTCGGCCACCTGGAAGCCACGACGGATCAGGCGCTCCTTGGCGGCCAGGTCCACGCCCTGTTGCAGCTGGCCGACGAATTCGGCGTCCAGCCGTGGATCGAAGTAATGGGCCAGGTCTTCCTTGGCCAGGTCGTCGCTGAGGATGCTGCGCGGCCAGTTGGCATTGCTGGCCACCAGCTCGACATAGGCCTCGCGGTTGTGTTCGTCGCGCAGCCAGGCGCTGGCCTGTTGCTGGGCATTGACCAGGCGCTGC
This sequence comes from Pseudomonas sp. B13(2017), assembly GCF_002113245.1. Classification (NCBI taxonomy): domain Bacteria; kingdom Pseudomonadati; phylum Pseudomonadota; class Gammaproteobacteria; order Pseudomonadales; family Pseudomonadaceae; genus Pseudomonas; species Pseudomonas sp. B13(2017). The sequence continues at coordinate 52,360 of NZ_NEJX01000005.1, read as the reverse complement.
ACCAGCTCGGGGTATTTGCGGATGAAATCGCCAGTGCCCAGCAGCACCGCCTGGGTACTGCCGGCACCTTCCAGGTCACGCGAGTTGACCGGTAGCTCTACCAGCCCGCGCTCGCGCAGCGACAGCAGGTTGGACAGGCCCCAGGTGGCGTCGATCTGCTTGGCGGCCAGTGCGGCATTGGCGGCGTTGAAGTCCAGGTTGATCACCTTCAGGTCGCGCTCGCTAAGCCCCTGGCTGGCCAGGGCGCTGGCGAACGACAGCTGGTTGGCGGTGCCACGGAACACCGCCACGCGCTTGCCTTTGAGGTCGTGCAGGGTCTTGATGCCGGAACCGGGCACCACGCCCAGGTAGCTCTTCACCCCACGTACCCCCGCCGACAGCACGCGGGTGTCCAGGCCATTGGCCTTGCCGACGATGGCGGCCAGGTCGCCGAGGTAGGCGAAATCGGCCTGGCCGTTGGCCAGCGCTTCGTTCACCACCGGCCCGGCGCCCTTGAAGAAGTGCCAGTCGATGCGAATGCCGTCCTTGGCGAATTCCTTCTCCAGCAGTTGCTGGTCACGCAGCACGTCGACCACGCCACCGGCGCTGGGCTTGCTGCCCGCGCTGAGGTCGGGCACGGCGATGCGGATGCTTGCTGGCTTGGCCGGTTCAGCTGCGTGGGCGCTGAGGGTGAGGGCCAGCCCAAGGGCGGTGATCAGATGGCGCAGCGGGGTTTTCATGGCAAGGCTCCTTGGCAGGCTGCCACCGGCGATGGCCGGCGCTTTGGCCAGAAGCTAGGCAGGTCTGGTTAGAACCTACAAAGATCAAAACTTCATTCTTCAGTAACTGGAAGGCATAAATCAGGCGGCACGCGGGCCTGCGGCTGGCTTGCGGAAAACGCATGGAAAATATGAGGAAAACGCAACGGCGAGGGGCTTCCGTATGCATGAAGCGCATGCTCTTATCTCTTGAAAGTCATTTTTTAGAATTTTTAATTCCATAAATGAATAATCTAACAACGCTTCGAGAGATGGCCGATGAATGGAATTCTGAGCAGAGGTCGGGGATTGTTCCGGGGGTCGCTGCGCGACCCTTTCGCGACGCAAGGCCGCTCCCACAAGGATCGCGCCCGCTTGTTGCCCTGGGTCTTGCCTGTGCTGGTTGCACTGCTGTGGGTGGTGGCCAGCCGGGAGCACTGGATGAGCGAGCAGATTCTGCCGGCGCCAGCATTGGTGTGGCAGAGCGCGGTGGAGTTTGGCTCCGGCGAGCTGTGGGGGCACCTGTGGATAAGCTTGCAGCGGTTGTTCTGGGGGCTGGCGGTCGGCATCGGCAGCGGGTTGCTGCTGGGGGTCTGGCTGGGTGCTTCGCAGCGGGCGCAGGCGCTGGTGCTGCCGACCTTCGTGGCGCTGGCACAGATTCCTACCCTGGCCTGGATCCCGTTGTTCATGCTGTTCTTCGGGATCGGCGAGTTGCTCAAGCTGGTGGTGCTGGTGAAAGCCGTGGTGGTCCCCGTTACCTTGCACACGCTGGTCGGTGTACGCGATGCCCAGCCCAAGCTGCGAGAGGCCGCTGCGGTGCTGCGCCTGCCTCGCCATCTACTGTTCCTGCGCCTGCTGCTACCGGCTGCCCTGCCCGCCTTCCTCACCGGCGTACGCCTGGCCCTGGCCACCGGCTGGACCTCGCTGCTGGCGGTCGAACTGCTGGCCTCCAGCGAAGGGATTGGCTACCTGATGGTGTGGGGACGGCAGCTGTTCATGCTCGACCTGGTGCTGCTGTGCATCCTGGTGATCGGCCTGGTCGGCGCACTGCTGGAGCGCGGCTTCTCGGCCCTGGAAAAGCGCCTGCTGTACTGGCCGCAAGCGGCCACAGGGGAGCAGCACCGTGGCCCCGTGCCGCGGGGTTGGCAAAGCCTGCTGCTGCCACTGGCACTGTTGGCACTGTGGCAGGCCAGCAGCAGCTTTGGCTGGGTCGACAGCAACATCCTGACCTCGCCACTTGAAGTGTTGCGCACCCTGCTGACCGGCCTGGCCGATGGTTCGCTGCCGCAAGCCTTGCTGCTGAGCCTGCAGCGCGCTTTGGCCGGCTTGCTGCTGGGCGGTAGCGCTGGCCTGCTGGTCGGTTTGCTGTTGGGGCTTTCGGCCAATGCCGAACGTATCTTCGGGCCCAGCCTGTCGGCCTTGCGTCAGGTGGCGCTGTTTGCCTGGGTGCCGCTGCTCACAGCCTGGTTCGGCCTGGGTGAAGGGGCCAAGCAGGTATTCGTCGGCATGGCTGCGTTCTTCCCGTTGCTGATCGCCACCCAGCGCGGTATCGCCAGCCTCTCGCCGCAGCTGGGTGAAGCCGCGCGCACCCTGCGCCTGAACCTGTGGCAACGCCTGCGCCTGCTGGTGCTGCCCGGCGCAGCCCCGGCCATTTTTGCCGGCCTGCGCCTGTCGCTGATCTACGCCTGGCTGGGCACCATCGGTGCCGAATACTTCATGCCCTCGGACGGTGGCATCGCCAGCCTGATGATCGGCGCCCAGCAACTGTTCCGCATGGACCAGGTAATGGCCGCCATGCTGCTGATCGGCTTGGTCGGCGCCCTGCTCGGCACCCTTGGACAACGCCTCGAATCGCGCGCCACGCGCTGGAGAACCGCATGAACGCCTTCAATACCTCGCACCTGCACGCGGCCAACCAGCCCGACGTCACCCCGCCCCTGGTCAGCTTCGAGGGGGTCGGCAAAGTGTTCAGCGTCGATGGCCAGCCGCTGGAAGCCATCCGCAACTTCAACCTGTCGATCAACCAGGGTGAGTTCATCGCCATCGTTGGTGCTTCCGGCTGTGGCAAATCCACCCTGCTGCGCCTGCTGGTAGGGCTGGATACCGACTACAGCGGCAACATCCGTGTGGACGGCCACACTGTCAGCGGCATTGGTAGCGAACGCGGCATCGTGTTTCAGGAACACCGGCTGTTCCCCTGGCTGAGCGTGGAACAGAACATTGCCCTGGGCCTGGTCAACGAACCGCTCACCCAGGGTGAGCGCGCGCGGCGGGTACATGAGTTCGTGCAACTGGTGGGGCTGGTCGGCTTCGAGTCGGCCTACCCTCACCAGCTGTCCGGCGGTATGGCCCAGCGCGTGGCGATCGCCCGAGGCCTGGTAGCCAGCCCGCGTATCCTGCTGCTCGACGAGCCGTTCGGCGCGCTGGATGCGCTGACCCGCCAGCAACTGCAGGACGAGCTGCTGGCCATTCGCGAACGTGCCGGCATCACCACGCTGCTGGTCACCCATGACGCCGAGGAGGCCACCTACCTGGCCGACCGGGTGGTGGTTCTGGAGCCGCGCCCGGGGCGGATCAAGTCGGTGGTGGAGATCGACCTGCCACACCCACGGTTGCGTACGGGCGTGGCACTTCACGAGCTGCGGGAGAAGGTGCTGCACCAGATCACCGGGGATGGCGGCTACCTGACGCCGCCGGTGCGACGGGTCGAAGGGCTGAGGCCGGAGCTGATTGCGCTCTGAGCCTGTGGGAACGGGCCCGTACTCATAGAACTGCCCATGACTCACTGAATTAGCAGGGCCCCTGCGGGAGCGGCTTTAGCCGCGAACACCGGCGCAGCCGGTGCCATGCACCGAGTTGGATTCTTCGCGGCTAAAGCCGCTCCCACAGGGTACGCGGACCACTTGCGAATTCAGGTCTAACCGGGCACTGAGGTCACGCAGGTAAGCCCAAGGGTAGATACCCCGCTCATGCCCATCGCTGAACACCAGCTGCACGCCATATCCTTGCGGCTCGATTTGCACCACGCGCACATCATCGCGAACCAGGCTGATGCTCCCCTGCAGCCGTGCCGCTCGGCATTGTGAACAGGGGCAAGCACCGCGCAGGCGGGCATGGCTGAGGCTGTGTTCGCCGTCTTGCCATTGCAGCACCAATTGCCCGGGCCCGCGCATGTTGCGAATAGCTTGCGGGGCGTTCATCAGGAGGCCCCGCGCAGTTGCGCCATGGCGATCCGCACAGCCTTGCGCACCTCGGGGTCGCTATCGGCCTCGGCGGCCTGCAGCACCGGCAAGGCACGCGCCTGGCCCAGCTCACCCAGGGCCAGAGCCGCCTCCTTGCGCAGGTTGGCAATGCCGTGGCCGAGCAACTCGCCAAGCGCGTCCAGGGCCGCAGCATGACGCAGCCGTCCCAGGGACCGCGCCGCACGCAGACGTACTTGCCAGAAGTCATCGGCAAGAGCATTTACCAGTGCCGGGCCTGCTGGGGCCAGGCCCACCTTGCCTAGCGTGGTGGCGGCTTCTTCGCGCACTTGCCAGGCCTTGTCAGCCAATGCAGCCACCAATGCTGGCACCACCGCGCTGTCGCGGGCGAGGCCCAGCGCACCAATGGCCGCGCGGCGCACCTCGGTGTCCGGCTCGTCTGCGGCAAGCTTTGCCAATGCTGGCAATGCCGGCTGGTGCTTGAGCCAGCCAAGAATACCCACTGCCTCACGCCGGACCGCGGCGTCGCCATCGGCCAGGGCCAGCAGTGCAGGCTCTGCAGCATCTTCCAGGCGCAGCTCGCGCAAGGCACGCAGGGCGCTGGCACGGACGAAGGCATCTGCATGCTTGACCCATGGCAGGATCAGCTGACCGGTTTCAAGGCTCTTGAGTTCGCTGAGGCTCTGGGCGGCAGCCAGCCGTACCGGCTCGCCAGCATCGGCCAGCGCAGCGCACAGGGCCTGCACAACTTCGGGTTCTTCCCAGGCCTCGAGCAGGCGCGCGGCCTCGGCACGCACCTCGTCGGCGGCATCCACCAGCAGTGCATCGGTGAGCCATGGCAAGCCATCCGGGTCTTCCAGGTCGGCCAGTTCGATCAGGGCGATACGGCGCACACCTGCATCAGCGGCACCAAGGCGAGGCAGAAGAGCAAGGATGTCGGGGTTGTCAGTCGTTCGTTCAGTCATAGCGCGATCCGTAGCGGTGGGTGCTCAGTGTCCGGCAGGCCCAGCGGGGTCAGGCGCGGGAGTTCGCGGCCTTCCTCGTGACGGAGCAAGGCCAGACAGTGACGCTTGAGGTGAGTGAATTCAGGGCTGGTCAGCAGGCTGGCGCGGCGTGGGCGCGGAAACTCCAGGTGCAGGTCTTCGATAAAGCGGCCAGGTCGCGGGCTCATCACCAGGATACGGTCGGCCAGGAACAGCGCCTCGTCGATATCGTGGGTGACGAACACCACGGTGGTGCGGATGCTTGCCCAGATATCCAGCAACAGCTCTTGCATGCGTGCACGGGTTTGCGCATCCAGGGCACCGAAGGGTTCGTCCATCAGCAAAAGGCGCGGCCGGTTGATCAGCACCCGGGCAATCTCGGCCCGTTGCTGCATGCCGCCGGACAACTGACTGGGCCAGCGCCCGGCAAAGTCGGCCAGCCCCACCAGTTGCAGCATTTCACGAGCCTGCCGGCGACGTTCGGCGCGGCTCTGGCCCTGCATCTTCAGACCAAAGGCCACGTTGTCGAGCACGCTACACCAAGGCAGCAAGGTGTGGTGCTGAAACACCATGCCACGCTGCGGTGACGGCCCGGCAACGGTCTGGCCATCCACGCTCAACTGGCCGCTGCTGGGCACCAGGTGCCCGGCCAGGGCGCCAAGCAACGTCGACTTGCCACAACCGGAGGGGCCAAGGATGCAGACGAACTCGCCAGGCTCTACGGCAAAGTCCAGACGCTGCACCGCCTCGAATGCTTCGCTGCCGTGCCCCAGTCGAATCGACAGGCCACGCCCGTCGATACGCCCTGGCGCTGGTTGATAACTGTTCATCAGCTGGCCCTCCGCGTGCGGTACCAAGGCGTGGCCAATTCCCCAAGGCGCTTGACCAAGGCGCTGCTGCCCATGCCCAGCACGCCGATCAGCAGCATGCCGACGATGATGTCCGGGTAGTTTTGCAAGGTGTACGACTCCCAGGTGTAGTAGCCGATACCGAACTGTCCGGAAATCATCTCGGCGGTGACCAGGCAGAACCATGAAGTCCCCATGCCGATGGCCAGGCCAGTGACGATGCTTGGCAGCGCTCCAGGCAACACCACTTCGCGCAGGATTGACCAACGCTCTGCACCGAGGCTGCGCGCCGACGCCACCAGGCGCGGGTCGATGGCCTCGACGCCGTGCACGGTGTTCAGCAGGATCGGGAACAGCGCGCCAGTGAAGGTTATGAACACCATCGACAGTTCCGACGACGGGAACATCAGGATCGCCAGCGGGATCCACGCCACCGCCGGAATCGGCCGCAGCACTTCGAGTGGTGGCAGCAGGGTGTCCTCGGCCCATTTCGAGCGGCCGATCAACAACCCCAGGGCCACGCCAATCAGCGCCGCGGCGCCATAACCGGCAAACACCCGTGACAGGCTGCTGCCCAGGTGCGCCAGCAGGGTGCTGGAAGTCAGCAACTGCCAGGCAGCTTCCAGCACCGCCTTCGGTGTGGGGACATAGGTGAACGTCAGCAGCCCGAGGTCCAGCTTCACGCTCGCCGCGACCTGCCAGAACAGCAGGCAGGCCAGCAGCGAAGCCAGGCGCACCGGCCAGCGCTTGAGGTTGCAGGTCATGTCGGTGCCTCCCGGTCAGCGCTGGGCGACCAGCTTCTGGTTGGCGCTGACGAAGTCCAGCGCTTCACCGCCATGGGCCTTGGCATACTGCTCGGCCTGGTCCTTGAGCAGGAACGCCGCCAGTTCACCCTTGGCGTTACGCACGAACCAGGCCTGGTTCGCCAGCAACTTGATTCCGCTGTCGGCGGCCTGGGCGTAGATGGCGCGGATGTCCTTGCCCTCCTGCTCCAGCTGGGCCAAGGCGCCAAGCGCGGCCTCCGGCGAAGCGTAGTGGCGGACCTTGCCTTCACCGCGCACCCAGATCTGTGCCAGGCGGCTGAAGTCAGTAATCGGTTTGCCTGTCAGCGCGTCATTGGCCTTGAGTGGCTGCGGATCGTAGTCTTTCAGCGCCTTGTCGTAGTCCAGGCCAGCCTCCTTGAAGGCCGCACGGATGTACTGGTCGTCGATGAACTTGTCAGTGTCGAGGCCGCGGTCGGTCTTTTTAAGCAGCTTGAGCGTATCGATGGAGGTTGCGACTGCCTGACGGTATTCAGGCTTCCATGTCAGGTCGCGGGTCTGCAGGCCGAGCGGGCCGTGGAACAGGTAATTGACCTCGGCCTCGATGCCGGTGACTTTCTCGATCAACTCGCTGTACTTCTCAGGTTCCGCAGCGATCAGCCGATCGGCTTCGAGGCTGGCGCGCAGGTAGGCGGTGACCACTTCGGGGTACTTCTTCGCATAATCGGCATCGACCAAAGCGCCATGGAAGGTCGGTGCGTTGGCCTGGGCGCCGTCATAGATCTTGCGGGCGAAGCCGCGGTTGGGGAACAGTTCGGCGAACGGCACGAAGTCGGCATGGGCCTCGATGCGGTTGCTACGCAGGGCGGAACCGGCGATTTCCGGCGCCTGGGCGATGATTCGCACATCCTTCTGCGGGTCCCAGCCCTGGGCTGCTAGGGCACGCAGCAGCATGCCGTGGGCGGTGGAGGCGAACGGCACGGAAATGGTCCTGCCCTTGAGTTCAGCCAGCGACTGCACGCTGGACGCCGCCGGTACGACGATGCCATTGCCGCTGCCGTGCACGCTGCCCGACAGCACGCTTATGAACAGGCTGCGCTTGCCGGCATCCAGGTGAGCAACACCGTTGAACGACCCGGGGAAGTCGGCCATTGCACCGAAGTCGAGTTTGCCAGCGACCATTTCATTGGTCAGTGGCGCACCGCTGGTGAAGTTCTTCCACTCCACCTGATACTTGGCATCTTTGTATTTGCCGTCATGCGGCAGGTACTTGTCCAGCAGGCCAAGCTCGCGTATCAGCAGGCCACCAGTGGCGCAGTTGATGGTGGTGTCCTGGGTGCCAATGGCGATGCGGACGGTTTCGGCGCTGGCATTCAGGCCAGTGAGCGCCAGCGCGAGGCCGGCCACGGTTGCAACAAGGCGCATGGGTGTTTCCCCTCGAGTCGTTATAAGAGTTGGGCCGTCTCCGCCGCCCGGCTTGGGTGGTGGGAAACGAGGGGCACAGCAGGAGGGCGTCCGGTGGTGCGCCGGATGGCGGGATGAATCAGCGCAGCAGGTACGGGATGTCGACCTTCACCGCACCCGTGGGGCAGTCCTTTTCGCAGGGCATGCAGTACCAGCATTCGTCGAAGGCCATGTAGGCCTTCTGCGTGGCCGGGTTGATCGCCAGCAGGTCCATGGGGCAAACCTCCACGCAGACGGTGCAGCCTTTTTCGGCGATGCACTTGTCTTCGTCGATGGTGACGGGGGCGCTGCTGCGGAAGAAGATTTCTTGCGGCTGGTAGGCCATTTCACGGAGTCCTCGGGGCCTGCGGCCCTCGTTCTTCGAAGTGTTCACAGGACACAGCGTCGCCTAGGCTGCATCGGCCTTTACCCGCAGCTGGTCGTAGGCGGTCTGCTCTTCTGCGTCCAACGCAATCAGATAAGGCTCGACCGCTTTCCTGAAACTGGTCATTTCACCGTTCTCGCCCTTTTTCAGATGGCAATGGCAGAACCACTCGCCATCATTGCGCTCAGGGAAGTCCACCCGGTGGTGGTACAGCCCCCAGCGGCTTTCCTCGCGGAACAGCGAGGCCCGCGCCGCCATCTCGGCGCAATCGCGAATCACCGAAACCTCCATCGCACGCATCAGTTCATGGGGGTTGCTGGCCTTCATCTGGTCCAGGTCACGTTCGATCTCGGCAAAGCGCGCCAGGCCGATTTCCATCTTTTTGGTCACCTTCGGCGGCTGCAGGTAATCGTTGACCATGCGTCGGAGCTTGTACTCGACCTGCGCTGGCGGCAGGCCATGCTGACGCTGCAGCGGGGCAAACACCCGCGCGCGCTCGCGCTCGACCTGTTCGGCATCGACCTCGGCGAATTCGCGCCCGGTCACGTAATGCGCAGCGTTCACACCGGCAAACCAGCCATAGGTGAAGGCCCCGAGCATGTAGTTGTGCGGCACCGCTGCCATATCGCCCGCGGCATACAGCCCTTTGACGCTGGTCTCGGCCTTTTCATTGACCCACACCCCCGACGCCGAATGCCCCGAGCAGAAACCGATCTCCGAGATATGCATCTCGACCATGTGCTGGCGATAATCGGTGCCACGCCCGGCGTGGAACTGGCCACGACTGGGGCGCTCGTTGCTGTGCAAGATCTCTTCGATGTTCTGGATGGTTTCCTCGGCCAAATGATCGAGCTTGAGGAACACCGGGCCATTGCCGCCCTCGAGTTCCTGATGGAACTCCCACATCATCTGGCCGCTCCAGTAGTCGCACTCGATAAAGCGCTCACCCTTGCTGTTGGCGGTATATCCACCCAGTGGGCCGGTGACGTAGGCACAGGCCGGGCCGTTGTAGTCCTTGATCAGCGGGTTGATCTGGAAGCACTCGAGGTTGGCCAGTTCGGCACCTGCATGGTAGGCCATGGCGTAGCCATCACCGGCATTGGTCGGGTTCTCGTAGGTGCCCATCAGATAGCCCGACGACGGCAGGCCCAGGCGCCCGGCCGCGCCGCAGGCAAGGATCACCGCCTTGGCCCGCACCACGCGAAACTCACCGCTACGGCAATCGAAACCCAGCACGCCAGCGGCCGCGCCTTCACCATCGAGCAGCACACGGGTGCAGACCATACGATTGCTGATTTCGACCCGGGCACGCTTGAGCTGACGGTACAGCACCTTCTTGATGTCGTGGCCTTCGGGCATGGGCAGCACGTAGGCGCCCATGTGGTGAACCTTTTTCACCGCGTAGTCGCCGGTCTCGTCCTTCTCGAACTTCACCCCCCAGCGGTCGAGTTGCTCGATGGTTTCAAAGCTGTGGGTAGCGTAGGCATGCACCGTGGCCTGGTTGACGATACCGTCATTGGCCACGGTGATTTCCTTGGTGTACTGCTCGGGGGTGGCATGGCCTGGGATGATCGCGTTGTTCAGGCCATCCATGCCCATGCTGATGGCACCGCTGCGCTTGACGTTGGCCTTGTCCAGCAGCAGCACGCGCAGGCTTTTGTCCTGCTCCTTGGCCTTGATCGCCGCCATCGGCCCGGCGGTACCGCCACCGATGACGATGATGTCGTAGTCCTGGGTCTGGATGCTCATGCCTTGCTCCCCTTCTGGCGGTCGATGCGCAGGCGGTACTGGAAAGCATCGCCGCGGTAGTAAAGGTGTTCGAAGTCCAGTGGCGTACCGTCGGCGGCATGGGTCAGGCGCTCGATGCGCATGATTGGCGAGCCTTCTTCAACATCCAGGGCCTGGGTCAGGTCGCTGTCGGCCAGCACGGCATCGATGGCCAGGTCGGCGTGGCCAAGGGCAATGCCGCAGTCGTTTTCCAGGAGCAGGAAAATGTCGCGGGTGACAAGGTCGGCCTTTTCCAGCTTTTCGCCGACGGCCTTGGGCAACCAGGTCAGCTCCAGCGACACCGGCTCGCGGTTGATCAACCGCACCCGGCGGATCTCGGTGACCAGGCTGCCCTCCTCGACCTGCAGCCGCGCGGCCACCAATGCATTGGCTGGCACATGGCGGAAGCTGCGCAGGCGGTTGATCACCTCGTAACCCATTTGCGTCATCGACTCGCCCAACCCCTGCAGGGTACTGACGTTCTGGAAAGCCTTGGGCTTGGCTACGAAGGTACCCTTGCCATGAATCTTGAAAATCAGCCCTTCCTTCTGCAAGTCGCCCAGTGCCTGGCGCACAGTGATGCGGCTGACGTCGAAAGCCTTGCCCAGTTCGCTTTCCGAGGGCATGCGGCTATGCGATGGATAAGTGCCGTCGAGGATGCGCTCGCGCAGCAATTCCTTGAGCTGGGTGTAAAGCGGTACCGGGGACAGGGGGAGCAGTTCGGCCATGGGGTCTCTTCGCTGATCGAATACTTGTTATAACAAGTTGTGACCAGAGAATAGAGGGCATAATAACTGCTGTGGAAATATCGATATCGCATATGGATAGATGCGTTTGTGATTGCTGCTGTCGGCAGCTCTCGGCGAAAGGTAAAAACGGCTACAGATCAAGGCGATGGACGCCATCGGATCAGATGGGTATCATGCGTGCGCGTTGCACTCGTAGCTCAGCTGGATAGAGTACTGCCCTCCGAAGGCAGGGGTCGTGGGTTCGAATCCCGCCGAGTGCGCCATATCAAAAAGCCCTGGGCCTGTGCCCGGGGCTTTTTCGTTTGTGCGACATGTCGCGTTTCTGGCACTCCCGTGCCACGGGTCATTGGTGTTAGCGTGGGCGTCTTCCCGTTTCCCGACGGGCAACCCACAACAATGATTGGCGAAGGAATGCGCACAACCATGCACCTGAAAAAACTTACCGCCACCACCCTGCTGCTGGCCAGCATCGGCCTGTTCACCCAACCGGCACAGGCCAACCTTACCCAGCAGCAGTCCGCGGCCATCGTCAAAGCCTTCGACGGCAGCGACCCAAGCGACTTCAAGCAGTTCCTCGGCAAGCTCAAAGGCAGCGACCTGGCCAAGGCCGACAACCTCGCGGCAACCCTGGATGCCTACCTGGCCGGCAAGCCACTGGCCGCCGAGCAGCAGAACGAGATCAACCGCCTGCTCGGCCTGTATACCCGCATCAAGTACGGCAAGGCTGCCAGCGAAACCCTGCGTGAACTGGTGGCCATCCCCACCTTCAACGTCGAAGGCACGCCGCAGCACGAGAACCCCGAGTTCCTCAGGATCGCCGACAAGATCAAGGCCCTGGCCGATAGCTTCGGCCTGGCTTTCCGCAATATCGACAACCGGGTGTACGAGATTTCGCTGGGCAGCGGCAAGGAAGTGGTCGGCATCCATGCCCACGCCGACGTAGTGCCGGTCAACCCGGACAACTGGAAGCTGGCCGATGGCACGCGCCTGGACCCGTTCAAGGTCACCCTGGTCGGTGACCGCATGTACGGCCGCGGCACCGAAGACGACAAGAACGGCATTGTCGTGGCGATGTACGCGCTTAAAGTGGCCAAGGACGAGAACCTGCCGCTGGCTCGCCAGTTCAAGCTGCTGATCGACACCACTGAAGAAACCAGCGGTGATGCCATCCCCTACTACTTCGAGCGCAACCCCACGCCCGACTACAACCTGGCACTCGATGGCGGCTACCCTGTGGTCATCGCCGAGAAAGGCTACGGCACGATCATGGCCAGCTTCAGCAAGCGCCAGGCCAGTGGCAAGGGTGCCGAGATCGTCAACCTGACCGGCGGCCTGGCCACCAACCAGATCCCGACAACCTCCGTCGCGACCCTGGTCACCGACAACCCGGCGAAGCTGGCCAGCCAGCTGGAAAAAGCCGGCGCCGATTACGTGAAGCGCAATGGCGGCGACTTCAGCATCGCTGCCAAGGCCGATGGCAAGCAGGTATTGCTCACCGTGACCGGCGTTTCCGCCCACTCTTCGGAGCCGGAGTCCGGGGTCAACCCGGTGGCGCGCATGCTTGGGTTCATCAACGGCTTGGGCAAGGATGTGCCGCTCAAGCACAACCACTTCACCGATGCCGCCCGCTACGCCGCCGACAACTGGGGCCTGGACTACCTGGGCAACAAGCTCGGCGTGGCCTTCAAGGATTCGTTCATGGGCCCGCTGACCGCCTCGCTGACCTTTGTCGGGGTGGATGAAAAAGGCCTGAAACTGGCGGTGAACCTGCGCATTCCGAAAGGCAAGCCAATTGCCACGATCAAGGACGAACTGGCTGACAAGCTGGGCAAATGGACCCGGCAGAGCCATACCTCGGTGGCCTTCGACTACAGCCTGGACGAGCCGATGTACCGCAACCCCGAGGGCGAATGGGTCAAGGCCTTGCTTGATGTGGCCACCGAGAACCTGGGCATGAAGCACGAGTTCGGTACCTCGGCGGGTGCCACCTCGGTACACGACTTGCCTAACGGCGTGCAGTTCGGCCTGGCCATGCCGGATGTGAAGTACACCGGGCACAACGACAACGAGTTCAAGACCGTTGAGCAGTTCATGCTGGACTTGCAGGTGGTGAGCGAGATGGTGGCGCGGATCGGGCAGATGCCGAAGCTCTGAGCCAACTTTACCGGCCTCTTCGCGGCTAAAGCCGCTCCCACCTCGACCGCATCGGCCTCGAGCCAGGCGCTATCCCTGTGGGAGCTGGCTTGCCGGCGATGAGGCCAGTACAGGCAACACAAGACAGTTGCTCCCACCCTGTGGGAGCGGCTTTAGCCGCGAAGAGGCCGGCACAGGCGACCGCTCATGACGTTTTTCAATCGACTCGATGCCGTTTCCTGCATTGCCGTGCAGAGCGCCGTGCCGGATGCTTTATTTACTCCGAGACATCGCTTTTTTCACCCGCAGAGGCCCGTATGAAGACCGTCGAACAAATCCTCAAGACCAAGTCCCAGCACCAGACCGTGTACACCATCGGCCCGGATGACTCGGTACTCGACGCCCTGAAGCTGCTGGCGGAGAAAAACGTCGGTGCGCTACCGGTGGTCGAGGCCAACCAGGTAGTGGGTATCGTCAGTGAACGGGACTATGCGCGCAAACTGGTGCTAAAGGGCCGCTCGTCCGCCGCTACCCCCGTGCGCGAGATCATGAGTGCGCCGGTGGTCACCGTGGAACCGAAGCAGAACCTCGAGTACTGCATGAACCTGATGACCAACCGCCACCTGCGCCACCTGCCGGTGGTCAGCAATGGCGAGCTGCTCGGCCTGCTGTCGATCGGTGACCTGGTCAAGGAAACCATCGCCGAACAGGCAAACCTGATCCTCAAACTGGAGCAATACATCCGCGGCGAATGAAGCACCTCAGTGGTAGGCGCGCTCCAGCTCGTCCAGCTGATGGTCGAAACTGCGCAGGCGCGCCGACCAGGTGTACACCAGCACTTCCAAGTCCCGGTTGAGCACGGCGGTGTTGCCATGGCCGCTGCGGGTCGGCTCGCCCACATCCAGCTGGTAGCGTTCACGGGCCATGGCCTGGGCCACGCTGGACAGGTCGCGGGCATTGGCCAGCCAGTGGTGATGGTGGTCATGAATTTCGCGATCGAGCAAGCGGCACTGGCGTTTCAGGGCATCCAGGCTCTGCTCCAGCGGCGTGCCCTTGAGCTCGCCCATGACCTCTTCGAAAGTGCGCCCCGAATGCCAGTAGCTGCCCCAGAAGTAGCGGTCGAACACCGTCTCGACGCGGCGTAGCGCGACCTTGGTGTTCCAGATGGTCAGCAACGTTCGCCCCTGCACCACCTCACGCTTGTTCAGGTGCAATTGCTGCCAGGCGATCCAGGTCAGCGCCACCAGTGCAACCGCCACGGTGACGGCGGCAGCGGCATACAGAAAGTGCACTGCCTGGTTCATCTGTTGCGTTTGCCGTATGCCGTAGAAATAACTGGCCGTCAATGTGCCCAGGATCGTCACGGAGCACCAGAAGCCCGGTGCGTAGGGATCTTTCATCGCGCTATCCCCTTGTTGTTTTCCTGAGCATAGCAACGGCCAATCACTCGTCAGGCACCACTCGGCGCTTTATTTTTTGCGCAGGTGCAGCGCCTCGTTCAGTTGGTCGATCATCGGAATCCAGTCGTCATCAGCGATGTACTTCTCTTTCAGGAAATCGCGCTGGGAATCGCTCCAGAAAGGCGCATCAACCAGCTTTATATCGTCGTCGAGCGGCGAATGGGTGGTGATGAAACGGTCGATATCGACCGGATCGTCAGACAGCCCCAGCTGTTTGAAAATCTCGGACAAAGGATGAATCGGCTTATCCATGGTTCCTCCTCGTCGCCAGACCGGTCGTCGACGATGCCGGCCCGGCATGGGTTGAGAGCATCAGCTGAGCTCACGCACTTCGGCGCGCGGCACCAGCTTCAGATATTGCTCCATGCTCATGTGGATCAGGTGATCGTGATCACCCGCCTCCAGATAGACATCGCCTTGGCGGGTAAGACTCGAATCAAGCAGCATCTTTATCTGGTAGGCATCGCCAAGCGCCGGTACGGCACCGCGCTCGCAGTCGCCGAACAGGCTCGGCAGGCCGCTTTCACGGGTCAGTTGCCAGGCCCCGGACATGCGCACCTTGGTCATGTCCAGATGCCGGTTGGCCGGTAGCACGGCCATGATGTAGTTGCCATGACGGTCATCGAGCATCACCGACTTGGCGACCCGCTCGGCGGGCACGCCGGCCGTACGGGCCGACTCCAGGCTGGTGGCCGAATGTGGATGGGGAATGATGTCGTAATCGCAGTTGGCCTTGTCCAGGCGATCCTGCAGGGTCTTTGCCATACGCATGATGCACCTCCGGTTTCGCCCCCCAATTTCCAATTTTAGGTCGGGTACCAGCAGGCAGGGCTAAACTTGTGCAATAGAGGCAAACGAGGTGACGACAGGTGATCACCCGCTGCTGGCGCTGGCTGTTGCTGCTGTTGCTGCTTGGTATCACGCCAGGCAGCTTGGCAGCGCCCGGTGCAGTCTGGGTGCTGGGCATCGATGACGCCATCGGCCCGGCCAGCGCCGACTACCTGGTGCGCAGCCTCGACCAGGCCAAGGCGCAGGGTGCGCAACTGGTGGTTATCCGCATGGACACCCCGGGCGGGCTCGACAGCGCCATGCGCCAGATGATCAAGGCGATTCTCGCCAGCCCCGTGCCGGTCGCAACCTTCGTCGCCCCCAGTGGTGCCCGCGCCGCCAGCGCTGGCACTTATATCCTCTATGCCAGCCATGTCGCGGCCATGGCGCCCGGTACCAACCTGGGCGCCGCAACCCCCGTGCAGATAGGCGCCCCGCCAGGCACGCCCAAGGACGACAAGGCCAAAGGCAGCGATGACGAAACCCTCGCGCGCAAGCAGGTCAACGATGCGGCAGCCTACATTCGTGGCCTGGCGCAGCTGCGCGGGCGCAATGCCGACTGGGCGGAGAAGGCTGTGCGCGAGGCGGTCAGCCTGTCCGCCAGCGAGGCCTTGCGGCTCGACGTGATCGACCTGGTGGCCGATGACCTGCCCGACCTGCTGCGCAAGCTCGATGGCAAAACGCTCACTGTCGCTGGCCAGCCCCAGCAACTGCAGACTGCCGGCGCCAGCCTGGTCGAGCACCTGCCGGACTGGCGCACACGGGTGCTCGCAGTCATCACCAACCCCAGCGTGGCGCTGATCCTGATCATGATCGGTGTGTACGGCCTGCTGTTCGAGTTCATGAACCCCGGCTCGACGGTAGGCGGCGTGGTCGGCGGCATCTGCCTGCTGCTGGCGCTGTATGCCCTGCAGCTGTTGCCCGTGAGCTTCGCCGGGGTGGCGCTGATATTGCTCGGTATCGCCTTCATGATCGCCGAAGCCTTCCTGCCCAGTTTCGGCGTGGTCGGCTTTGGCGGCATCGTCGCCTTCGTGGTCGGCGCGCTGATCCTGATCGACACCGATGCCCCTGGTTTCGGTATCCCGCTGGCCCTGATCGGCACCCTGGCGGGGCTCTCGGCGCTGCTGATCGGCGGTGTGCTGGGCATGGCGCTCAAGGCCCGCCGACGGGCGCTGGTCAGCGGTGACGCCGGCCTGGTCGGCAGCCTGGTCACCGTCACCCAAGTGATGGCGGGCAACCCGTTCTGTGGCTTTGTGCTGGCCCAGGGCGAGCAATGGCAGGCGCAGTGTGCAACGCCACTGCAAGCGGGCCAGAACGTGCGGGTGACCGCGCGCCATGGCGTCATGCTGGAAGTGAGCGCCGCCGCGCCCGCGGCGCAAGGAGAATGACCATGTTCATGCAATTGGGCTTCGGCGCGGTGCTGATCGTGCTGGCGATGCTGTTGCTGTCGGCATTCCGCATCTTGCGCGAGTACGAGCGCGGCGTGGTGTTCCAGCTGGGGCGCTTCTGGCAGGTGAAGGGGCCGGGGCTGATCCTGTTGATCCCGGTGATCCAGCAAATGGTGCGGGTCGACCTGCGCACCGTGGTGCTGGATGTACCACCGCAAGATGTGATCACCCGTGACAACGTCTCGGTCAAGGTCAACGCCGTGGTCTACTTCCGCGTGCTCGATCCGCAGAAGGCGATCATCCAGGTCGAGGATTTCCTCGTGGCGACCAGCCAGCTGGCCCAGACCACGCTGCGCGCGGTGCTCGGCAAGCACGAACTGGATGAACTGTTGGCCGAACGCGAGCAGCTGAACTCGGACATTCGCCAGGTGCTGGATGCACAGACCGATGCCTGGGGCATCAAGGTGGCCAACGTCGAGATCAAGCACGTCGACCTCAACGAATCGATGGTGCGTGCCATTGCCCGCCAGGCCGAGGCCGAGCGTGAACGACGGGCCAAGGTGATCCATGCCGAGGGTGAGTTGCAGGCGTCGGAGAAATTGATGCAGGCGGCGCAGATGCTGAGCAAGGAGCCTGGGGCGATGCAGTTGCGTTACATGCAGACGCTGGGGACGATTGCGGGGGACAAGAGCTCGACCATCGTCTTTCCGCTGCCGGTGGATTTGCTCAAGGGGTTGGTGGACAAGCAGAAATAGAGGTGGCCCATTCGCGGGCTTGCCCGCTCCCACCGGTACTGCGCTGCCCTCAGGGCTGCAGTAATACCTGTGGGAGCGGGCAAGCCCGCGAATGGCCTACATACGGTCTGTCAGACTGGCGCGCGACGCAAAGTCGCCAGGAAGGTGGCCGCGCCAATGAACAACCCGGCGAACGTCCGGTTCAAACGCTTCTGCTGCTTGGGCGTACGCAGCAAGCGCAAAACCCGCGCAGCCAACCCGGTGTACCCCGCCATCACCAGCATATCCACGGTGACCATGGTCACCGTGATCGCCACATACTGCGGCAACAGCGGCTCATGCGGGTTGATGAACTGCGGCAGCACCGCCAGCATGAACACCAGTGCCTTGGGGTTGCTGACGTTGACCAGGAAGCCACGGAACACCAGGCTCAGCGGTTTACCGATAGGGCGCACGGCGGATTCATCGCTCATGTCCATCGGCAAGGCTCGCCATTGCTTGTAGGCCAGGTAGACAAGGTAGGCGACGCCGAACCATTTGATGATCTGGAAGGCCGTGGCCGAGGCGGCCAGGATGGCGCCGACGCCGGCGGCGATGATGGCGATCTGCACGATCAGGCCCAGTTGCAGGCCCAGGGCGTTCCAGTAACCGCGCCAGAAGCCGTATTGCAGGCCGCTGGACATCGAGGCAATCGCCCCGGCACCGGGTGAAAGGCTGATCACCCAACAGGCGGCAAAGAAGCCCAACCACACTTCCATCGACATCACACACCTCGCTCGAACATATGTTGCAAAACGTTAAGCTAAGGTGTTGGTGAAAAAATAACCAGCGATTTCTGAAGGATTTGTATTGTCTGTGCTGGCCTCTTCGCGGGTGAACCCGCTCCCACAGGTATCGCGCTGTCCCCAAGGGCTGCGGAATTCCTGTGGGAGCGGGTTTACCCGCGAAGAGGCCGGTGCAGGTTCAGTCAGCCTCGACAGGCGACTCTTTGTGCATAACCTGCACCTCAGCCCCGCGCCAGCGCCGTACCGACTTCTGGAAGAACTGGCTATTGGGCACCTGCACCAGCGCCCCGCCCGCCTCGGGCATTTCCATCAGGGTGGTGAACAGCAGGTTGATGGCAATCACCCGGCCCTTGACGCCCGGCTTGTCCAGGGTGTCGACCAGTTCGACCACGTCACCAATACGAAACGGCCCGACGGTGAAGATCAGCACCGCGCACAGCAGGTTGGAAAGCACGCTCCACATGGCGAAGAAGGCCACTGCCGCCACCGCGACGAAGCCGGACAGTGCTGTCCACAGCACAGTCGCCGATACACCCAGGCGCTCCAGCACAAACAGCAACGCGCTGCCCATGATCAGCCAGCGCAGGCCGCCACGCACCGGCACCAGCAGTTCCGGCGGCAACGGGTAACGCTGGCTCAGGCGGCTCAGCCCGCGTGCAACGATGCGCTGCAGGACGAAGGCCGCTACCAGGATCAACAGGATCTGCAAGCCCAGCCAGAAGGTGTCCATCCATTGCCCTGGCAGCAGCGAACGCAGTTCCTCCATCAGGACAGCGCCTCGAGCTCGGCCTGCATGCTTTCGAGGGTTTCCAGCGCTTCCATCCAGGCCTCTTCCAGTTCGCCTTCGCGCTGCTTCAGCTTGGTCTGGCGCGCCAGCAGGTCACGCAACTCGTCCTTGCGCGACGCGTCGTAGAGGCCACCATCACCCAGCGCGGTCTCGATCTCGGCCAGTTGCGCGTGCACCTGGTTGAGCTCGGCTTCCAGCTTGTCGGCAGCCTTCTTGTGCGGGGCCAGTTGCTGGCGCAAGGCTGCGGCAGCCTGGCGTTGGGCCTTCTTGTCGGTCTTGTCCGGGTTGACCGGGGCGGTACTGGCCGGCGCGCTGCGCTGGCGGTACTCGACCAGCCAGCGGCTGTAGTCGTCCAGGTCACCATCGAAGATGTCGACCTTGCCGTCAGCCACCAACAGGAAGTCGTCGGTAGTGCTCTTGAGCAGATGACGGTCGTGCGACACCACCACCACGGCACCGGCAAACTCCTGCAGGGCCATGGTCAGCGCCAGGCGCATTTCCAGGTCGAGGTGGTTGGTCGGTTCGTCGAGCAGCAGCAGGTTCGGTCGCTCCCAGGCGATCAGGGCCAACGCCAGGCGGGCCTTCTCACCACCGGAGAAGTTCACCACCGGCTCGTCGACGCGATCGCCATGGAAGTCGAAGCCACCCAGGAAGTCGCGCAGGGTCTGCTCACGCTCGGTGGGGGCAATGCGTTGCAGGTGCAGCAGCGGGCTGGCCTTGTCGTCCAGCGAATCCAGCTGGTGCTGGGCAAAGTAGCCCACAGCCAGGTTCTCACCCCGCACCAGGCGGCCCGACAATGGCTCGAGCTCGCCTGCGAGGTTTTTGATCAGGGTCGACTTGCCAGCGCCGTTGGGGCCGAGCAGGCCAATGCGCGCACCGGGGGTGAGCTGCAGCTTGACCTTGTCGAGGATCGCCTTGTCACCGTAGCCCAGACGGCCTTCGGACAGGCTGAGCAGCGGGCTGGAGATTTTATGTGACTCGCGGAAAACGAAGTCGAACGGCGAATCGACATGCGCCGCCGACAGCTCCTCCATGCGCTCCAGGGCCTTGATCCGGCTCTGTGCCTGGCGGGCCTTGGTGGCCTGGGCCTTGAAGCGGGCAATGTACTTTTCCATGTGCGCACGCTGGGCCTGCTGTTTCTCGTAGGCCTGCTGCTGTTGCGCCAGGCGCTCGGCCCGGGTGCGCTCGAAGGCGGTGTAGCCGCCTTTGTACAGGTTCAGCTTGCGCTGCTCGACGTGCAGCACATGGTCGACCACGGCATCGAGGAAGTCGCGGTCGTGGGAGATCAGCAACAACGTGCCGGGGTAGCCCTTGAGCCAGTCCTCCAGCCACAGGATAGCGTCCAGGTCCAGGTGGTTGGTGGGCTCGTCGAGCAGCAGCAGGTCGGACGGGCACATCAGGGCCTGGGCCAGGTTCAGGCGCATCCGCCAGCCACCGGAGAAGTCGCCGACGCGGCGGTCCATCTGTTCGTTGGTGAAACCAAGGCCGGCCAGCAACTTGCGTGCGCGGGCGTCGGCGGTATAGCCGTCGGCGCTATCCAGCTCAATGTGCAGGCGCGCCAGGGCGGTACCGTCGTGGGCCTGCTCGGCCGCGGCCAGTTCGGCCTGGACCTTGCGCAGGCGCACGTCACCGTCGAGCACATAGTCCACGGCTAGGCGGTCGAGGGTATCGACTTCCTGGCGCATGTGGGCGATGCGCCAGTCACCGGGCAGCTGGCAATCGCCGGCATCAGGCGACAGCTCACCGCGCAGCAAGGCGAACAGGCTGGATTTTCCGGCGCCGTTGGCGCCGATCAGGCCGGCCTTGTGACCGGTGTGCAGGGTCATCTCGGCGCCTTCTAGCAAGCGCTGCGGACCACGCTGTAAAGTGAGGTTGGATAGTCTGATCATGATGGTCGCGGAGTCTACCAGCTTCCTCGGCCCATAGCGCGAGTGGAACCATGCACACCGACCTGTGGAATCACGCCCTGGCCCTGTACGCCAGGCCCGGCGTGGAAGCCGCCTGCCTAGACCTGCAGGCGCTGGGTGGCGATGTCTGTCTGCTGCTGTGCGCAACCTGGTTGCAGGCACGTGGCGTGGCCGTGCGGGACGATCGCGTACAGGCATTGCGCGAGGTTACCGAGCCCTGGCAGCGCGAAGTGGTCAACCCGTTACGTAGCTTGCGCCAACAGTGGCGAGCAGCGGCGCAAGGTGATGCGCAGCTGGCGGCGTTGCGGGAGCAGGTGAAAGGATTGGAGTTACAAGCCGAGAAAGCCTTGCTGGAACGCTTGCAGGACCGTTCGCGACAGTGGCCGGTGGGTGCCCATGAGCCCATGGAAAACTGGCTGGACCAGCTGGCGCCGGCCCAGGCCCGCCACCACGACGCGCTGGTTCGGTTGCGCGTCGCGGCGGCAGCGCTTCAGGACGCCGAAGACGGTGCCTGAGCCGGGGTGCTGGCAGGTGCCGATGGCGCTACCGAAGCTGCCGGGGTGGCCGAGTTGGTCGCGGCGGCCGGAGTGCTGGCGGCTGGCGTAGCCGGTTTGGCTTCGGCTGGCTTGCTGGCAACAGGCTTGGCAGCTGCTGGCTTGGCGGCGGGTTTGGCGGCCGTACGTGCTGGGGCCTTGGCGGCAGCTGGTTTCGCGGCCGGCTTGGCAGCAGCGGCTTTGGCTGGCGTTTTGGCTGCCGCTGGCTTGGCTGCAGGTTTAGCGGCTGCGGTGGCTTTGGCTGCTGGCTTGGCTGCAGGTTTGGCAGCAGCAGTGGCCTTGGCAGCCGGCTTGGCTGCAGGTTTGGCAGCAGCAGTGGCCTTGGCGGCTGGCTTGGCCGCAGGTTTGGCCGCAGCAGTGGCCTTGGCGGCTGGCTTGGCCGCAGGTTTGGCAGCAGCAGTGGCCTTGGCGGCTGGCTTGGCTGCAGGTTTGACAGCAGCAGTGGCCTTGGCGGCTGGTTTGGCTGCAGGTTTGGCAGCAGCAGTCGCCTTGGCTGCCGGCTTGGCCGCAGGTTTGGCAGCAGCGACGGCCTTGGCGGCTGGCTTGGCCGCAGGTTTGCCAGCAGTGGCCTTGGCGGCAGGCTTGGCGGCAGGCTTGGCTGCAGGCTTGGCTGCAGGTTTGGCCGCAGCAGCCTTGGTGACGGGTTTGGCGGCTGCGGGTTTGGAGGTCTTGGCAGCACGCTGGTCAAGCGCCTTGGCTGCAGCTTCGCGAACCTTGCCTACACCTTGGGCCAGCTTGAGGCTGTCCTGGGCATCGCGCTTGAGTTGCTGGATATAAGAACGGGTCTGGGTTTGACGCTCCTTGAGGGAGTCGAGCAGTTCTTCAAGTTCGCCAATGGCTTTTTGTGCCTTGGTCTGCGCCTTGGCTTTACCTGCCTTGGCCGCGTCTTGCAGTTTCAGGCGACCGTTGTGCAGTTTTTCCTGGGCCTTGCCACGCTGCTTTTCCAACTTGGCCAGCAGTTTTTCCGCATCAGCCAGCGCTTGCGAGCAGGCATCTTCCAAGTGTTCGAGCAAGCTGCCCGAAAGTTGCTGGAGCAGGTGTAACGGCGTGCTTACTGGCTTCTTTTTAGCCGACATGGTTTACCTCCTGGCTGACGAGATTGCGGCTCATACTATGCTTCTGCTGCTACCGCCGCTAGGGCATGTTGACAGTATTATTTACGCCGCGTTGCATGCCTGGGCAAAGTTGTTATCTTGCAGCTCCGAGCAAGTGTAGTTGCTGAATAAATCATTGCTGATATTTGGCAATTATCTGTACTGCACAGCCCCCTGTAGGAGCGGCCTTGTGTCGCGATGGGGCGCAGAGCGGCCCCCGGTGTCAGCGCCAGGGCAAATATCGCCGGGGCTGCTCCGCAGCCCTTTCGCGACACAAGGCCGCTCCTACAGCGGGCGTAAAAAGGCAAATACAAATAACGAACACTGGCATACTTCCCCGCTCATTGGCGCAGGAACTCACCATGCCTCGATATCTTGTTTTAGGTTTATGCCTGCTGGCACCCATCGCCTTGGCCGACAGCGAAGAACATGACCTCGCCTACAGCATCGGCGCCAGCCTGGGTGAGCGGCTGCGCCAGGATATGCCGGGCCTGCAACTGGATGCGCTGGTAGAAGGCCTGCGCCAGTCCTACCAGGGGCAACCGCTGAAACTCGACAAGGCACGCATGCAGGCCTTGCTCCAGCAGCAGGAAGCCCAGGAAGGCGATGCCGCCATGCAGAAACTTCAAGCTGCCGAAACACGCTTCATGGCCAACGAGCGTGGTCGTTATGGCGTGCACGAACTACCGGAGGGCTTGCTCTACAGCGAACTGCAAGCAGGTACGGGCGCGCAGCCCAAAGCCGGTGGCAAGGTGCAGGTGCGCTACGTGGGCAGGCTGCCAGACGGCTCGGTGTTCGACCAGAACCAGACGCCCCAGTGGTTCAGCCTGGACTCGGTAATCGAAGGGTGGCAGGTGGCCTTGCCAAAGATGCACACCGGCGCCAAATGGCGCCTGGTGATTCCCTCAGCGCAAGCTTATGGCGCCGAGGGCGCGGGCGACCTGATCGCCCCCTATACACCCCTGGTGTTCGAGATCGAACTGCTGGCGGTTGGCGACTGACGCCAACCCTCAAGCCTGGACCGCGCCTTCTTCCTTGTGCGCGTTGTGCAACACTTCGATCAGGCAGTCTTCCAGTTCGAAGCGCTCGTGCAGCAGGCCACCCAGCTTGCCCAGCTTTTCGGCAAAGCGTTCGGTGTCCTTGCATTCACCCTTGGCGCAATGGTCATTGAAGGCCAGTGCGATCTGAGTACTGTCGTTGATCCGTGGGTTGATATCTTCGGCCAACTTCAGCGCCTTCTCGTCGCCGAAGGCCTTGGCCTCACTGACCAGCTGCTCGCAGACTTCGAAATGCCACGCCGAAACGTAGTCGACAAGGAGCGCGCAAAACTCCCCGTTCGTGTCCTTGTCGGCGAAGGCCGGCTTGGCATCGCGCAGCGCGCGGAAAGCCTGCACCAGTTCCTGGCGCTCCTCCAGCCAGCGGTCGATCAGTTTGTGAACCCCACCCCAGCGTTCCTGAGCGTTCTGACAACTATCGAGCATGGCGATCTCTTCCCTTCTGGGTAGATGCCGCTGCACCTCGCACCACGACCGTGCAGCACAAAGGTGACATCAGCAGGCGGCATCGAGCAGTTGTGTTTTCGGTATGCGTGCTGGGAGATTATTCCCGCGCGTGCTGCCCTTCAAGGTACGCAGCGGACAAAGTTCATACAAGTGTTTAATACCCTGTTACACGGCCATTGGTCGTGCCAATGGCGCAACCTTGCGCCAGGTCATGTTCTCGCCAGGGTGCGGAAACGATACGCCAGCAGGCAACTCAAGGGCAGCACCGCCAGCAGCAGGAAGGCCAGCAGGCTCCACTCGGGCAGGGTCAGGTCGAGAAAGCTCCAGGTCAGCGAGTTGCAATCCGGGCCGCCGAACAACAATTGCCGTGCCGCCTCGCCCCAGGATTGCTCGAACAGCCGCCCGAGCGGCACCGGGCAGACCGGGATGGCCCCGTCATCCCCTTGCAACCAGACATGTCGCGCTGCCAGCAACGCCCCGGCCAGCGAACAGCCCAGCGTCGCCCGCGCGTAACAGCGAATGCCCGCCGTACCCGGTGCCTGCAGCACTGCCGCCAGGCACAGCAGCGCGTACACGCCAAGCAGCAGCCGCTGGCTGAAACACAACGGGCAGGGCACCAGCCCGAGGACGCTTTCCAGGTGGAAGGACGCGGCCAGTACCGCCAGTGCAGCAAGGCAGGCAGGTAGGAAAAAGGTGCGCAAACGGGCCGGCAGCATGGGCGGTGAAGGTCCCGGGATAATGAAGTGGCCTGAAACGGTAGAGGAAAGACGCGCTTTGTTTCAAGGCGCGACAGCAACGACAAGTCGCTGAATCGCGAAGGAAATTTCCAACTATGCAGTAGGAAACGTCTGAAGAAATGGATTGCAGATCTAACTTACATCGAGAGAAAGGTTACCCGCCCCCAAGGCCCGCACCTTTGCGCGGGCCCTGGGGTAGGTCAGGCGCGTACGCCTTCGGGCAAAGGCAGGGCCAGCAGGCGCTCGTCCAGCAGGCCGAGGCCCTCCTGGAACAGCTGGTTGCTGCGCTCGGTCTCGCCCAGGCCAGCGAGCAGGCGCGCCAGCTCGGCACAGGCCTCGGGGTTGCGCTCCATGCGCAGGCTGCTTTCCAGGTAGTCGCGCGCCTTGCCCCACAGGCGGTTCTGCAGGCTCAGACGGCCCAGGGTAAGCAGCAGGCTGGCATCTTGCGGGTGGGCCTTGAGCCAACCTTCGGCTGTTTGCAGCTGGCGCGCCGGGTCATCGCCGCGCACCAGGCCGTACAGGCGGGCCAGGTGGCTTTCGTATTCACGCTTGAGGGCGGTACGCAGCACTTGTTCGGCTTCGCTCTGGGCACCCACCTGGCGCAATTGCTCGGCATAGGCCAGCACCAGCTGTGGCTCCTGGCGCTGGGCTGCGGTCAGTTGCTGCCAGGCGCGCTCCAAGGCCTGACGGGCACTTTGCGCGTCCTCGCCACGGGTGGTGGCCAGGCTCAGGTTCTGGCCCCAGGCACGTTGTTCCAGGGCTGCCAGCTCGGCGGCCGGCAGCACCTTGCCCTTGCGCAGGTCGGGCAGCAGGCGGATCAGTGCCGACCAGTCGCCGCGCTCCAGGTGCAGGCGCTGCAGCAGGCGCAGCACCTGGCCGTTGTGCGGGTGGCGCTCCTGCATGGCCAGCAGGGTTTCGAGGGCGCCGTCGCTTTCGCCACGGTCCATCTGCAACTGTGCATGGGTCAGGGCGATAGCCAGTTCCGCTTGCGGCTGGCGCTCCAGGGCGCGTTCCAGCAGGTTGTCGCTGTCTTCGGTTCGGCCTTGCTCGTTGGCGGCACGCGCGGCACCGAGGTAGTACAGCAACGGCTGGCGCTCGGCCTCGGCGGCACGGTGCAGGTGGCGCTGGGCACTGGCCCAACGGCCCTCCGCGAGGTCCAACTGGCCCTGCTCGATGGCCAGACGAACGCGCCGGCTGCGATTACGCCGCGACCACGGGTTGACCACGCCGCTGGAAGTCAGCACCAGGCCGACCAGGTAGCGCACCAACCACAGCAGCAGCACTACAGCCAGCAAGCCGGCCAGGGCCGCCCACAGCCCCGACTGGTAGCGGAAGCTGCCATAGGAGATCAGCACGTAGCCGCTGTGCTTGGCGACCGCAATACCCAGCGCCGCGGCGACCACGATCGCCAGCACGGCCAGCAGGTAGACACGCTTCATGGCTTGCCCCCTTCAGCCTCGGCCGGCAGGTGGCGGCGCTGTATATAGGCCTGCACTGCGGCCAGGCTTTCGCTGAGGTCGGGGGTAACCACCGATACCGGCTGTTCGGCCAGGGCGTTGAGGCTGTCAAGCATGGCCTTGCTTTGCGGGTTGTCGGCGTTGAAGTTGGCCAGCAGCACGCTGCGGGCGTCGTCCAGCGCCTGGGTGTACACCTTGCTATCGCCATTGAGCGCTGCCCACTGGGCCTGCTCGATGGTCAGGCTCAGGGCCAGGCGCAGCTGGTTCAGTTGCTGCCCGGCCAGCAGCGGACGCACGTTGTCATCGGCGTTGAAGTCGATCTGGAAGTACTTGGAGATCTCGGCCCACCACTGGGACAGGCGACTGGCGCCGTCACCATCGGCGGTGAGCGCGCCCAAGGCATCGGCATTGGTGTCGAACTCCGGCGACTGGGCGCTGAGTTGCTGCACCAGCTCACGCTGAGCGGCCAGTTTCAGGAACAGGCCGGTACGGTCCGGTTGCTGAGTGCTGTTGAGCGTGGCCAGGCTGCGCGCCAGTTGCTCACGGGCGGCGAAGGCACCCGGATCGCTCTGCTCGCGCAGGATCTCGTCCGCCCCCTCGACCAAGGCCTTGGCACTGGTGATGTCCTGCAGCGCAGACAGGCGCAGGGTGGCCAGGCGCAGCAGGTGCTCGGCCTCGGCCAGGCGCCATTCCTTGCGGCTTTCGCCCAGTACGGTTTCCAGGCGCTGGCTGAGGCGTTGCTGGTCGCCTTGCAACTGTGCGACCAGGCGGCGGCGGTCTTCCAGCTCGCTGGCCGCTGGCAGGCTGGCCAGTTGCGCGCTGATCTGCTGCTCACGCTGCTGCAGGGCCTCGGCGCGCTGGTTCAGCGCCTCGATGTGCTGGCCCTGGTTGAATTCGCTGCCTTGCAGTTGACGCACCTGCCAGACACCCCAGCCACCTACCGCCACCCCGGCCGCGCCCAACAGCAGGGCCAGCGTTGCCAGGCCACTGCCGGAGCGCTTGGCAGGTGGGGTGGTGACGGGTTCCGCCGGCGCTTGTGCCGACGGCTGATCGTTATTGGACAAGACAGTCTCGCTCACGTATCCATCCTTTGCATGGGGGCGCATCGCGTTCAGCTTAGCGCCTTAAGAGGCAGGTGCAGCGCTGCGCTGCACGGCTGCCAGCAAGGCCGTGGCACTGGCGCCACGGCAATCCACAACCTGTTGGGCCCCGGCGGCCCTGGCCTGCTCGGCAACCCGAGGGCTGGGCACGAACAGCGGCAGACGCGCCAGCTGCGGCCAATCGGCGCCGGCCATCTGCTGCAAGTGTTCAAAACCCTGCCCACTGCTGACCACCAGCCCATTGAGGCGTTCCGCTTCGATGCGGCGCATCAGGGTACCTGGTGGGTAAGCCGGCAGGCAGCGACGATACAGTTCCAGATAATCGACACTAGCACCTTGCTCTGCAAGACGCTCTGCCAGCAGTTCGCGACCTCCGACGCCACGAACGATCAAGATCCGCGGTGCCGGCACGGCAACTGCCTGGCGCAGGGCTGGCAGCGCCAGCAACGCTTCGCTGTCATCGCCACGTGGGGGGAAGCTCACCGCCAGGCCCGCGCCCTGCAGCACGGCGGCGGTTGCCTCGCCCACAGTGAACCAGCCTTGCACGGGTGGCTGCAGGCCGGCATCGGCCAGTTGCTCAAGCAACAACCGGGCTGCCGGCTTGCTGACCACGATGATCGCCTGAAAGCCCTGCAGGCCTTCCAGCAACAGGCGTTGCTGGTTATCCATAGCGACGGGCTCGATTGCCAGCAGCGGCAGGCAGCTGCTGGCTACCCCCGCCGCTGCCAGGCTTTGCGCCAGTGCCGCACAGTCCTCGGCAGGCCGGGTCAGCAACAGGCGCCACGAACTCACGGGTGGCCGGCCTCGCCGTAGACTTCCTTGAGAATGGCCTCGGCGCCCTGCCCCAGCAGGTCCTCGGCCACCTGCACGCCCAGGGTTTCGGCGGCAGTACGTGGTGCGCGGGCATCGGCCACCAGCAGGGTACCGCCGCTGGGCTGGCCGACCAGGCCACGCAGCCACAGCTGGTCACCTTCCAGTACCGCATAGCAGGCAATCGGTACCTGGCAGCCGCCATTCAGGCGTTTGTTCAGGGCGCGCTCGGCCACCACCCGGTCGGCGGTATCGGCATGATGTAGCGGCGCCAGCAGCGCGTGGATTTGCTGGTCGGCGCTGCGGCATTCGATGCCCACCGCGCCCTGGCCGCCAGCCGGCAGGCTGTCATCGACGCTGATGGTGGAGGTGATGCGGTTTTCGAAGCCCAGGCGGATCAAGCCGGCGGCGGCGAGGATGATGGCGTCGTACTCACCGGCATCCAGCTTGGCCAGGCGGGTGTTGACGTTGCCGCGCAGGAAGCGGATCTGCAGGTCCGGGCGCCGCGCCAGCAACTGGGCCTGACGACGCAGGCTGGAGGTACCGACGATGCTGCCGGCAGGCAGCGCGTCAAGGCTGTCAAAGGTATTGGAAACGAAAGCATCGCGCGGGTCTTCGCGCTCGCAGATGCAATACAGGCCCAGGCCTTCGGGGAAGTCCATGGGCACGTCCTTCATCGAATGCACGGCGATGTCGGCTTCGTTGTCCAGCAGGGCGGTTTCCAGTTCCTTGACGAACAGGCCCTTGCCACCGATCTTTGCCAGCGGCGCGTCGAGCAGCTTGTCGCCACGGCTGACCATGGGCACCAGGGTCACCAGCAGACCGGGGTGGGCCTGCTCGAGGCGGGCCTTGACGTATTCGGCCTGCCACAGGGCCAAGGCACTTTTACGGGTGGCAATGCGGATTTCGCGAGTGGACATGGAACGCCCCGATCCAGAGAAATGCTGTCGATGATAACAGCATCGCCGGTATCGCTAGCAGATGTGGATCAGGATCCTGTGCTTACCTGTACCGCCCAATCGCCGGCAAGCCAGCTCCCACAGAAGCCCTGCAAGGCTCAAGGCTGACGCTATACCTGTGGGAGCTGGCTTGCCGGCGATTGGGCCGGTACAGGCTCAGAGGGTTTGCATCATCTTGCGCACACCGGCCACATGGCGCCGGCTGACGGTCAGGGCGTCACCGTCCAGGCCTTTCAGGTATAGCTGGAAATGCCCCAGCGGCGTGCGCTGCAGGCGTTCGATACGCTCACGGGCGACCAGCGCATTGCGGTGGATACGCACGAAGCGTTCGCCAAACTCGTCTTCCAGGGCCTTGAGCGGCTCGTCGAGCAGTACTTCCCCGGCCTCGTGGCGCAAGGTCACGTACTTGTGATCGGCAATGAAATAGATCACCTGGGGCAAAGGGATCAGCTCGATGCCTTTGCGCGTGCGGGCACTGATGTGGCTACGCGGGCCGCCGCCTTCATTGGCCGGCCTGGTGAGCGCTGCCAATTGGGCGCGGTTGGGCTTTTCAGCCTTGCGCAAGGCATCACGCAAGGCCTGGGCCTGGAAAGGTTTGGTCACATGGCTGAGGGTACTGTCCTTGAAAGCCTCGGCACCGTATTCATCGTCCCCGGTGCAAAACACCACCGCCGGCGGCGCCTCGCGCTCGCACAGGCGAGCAGCAACCTGCAGGCCGTCCAGGCCTGGCATGCCGATGTCCAGCAGGACCACATCGGGCTTGAGGCTTTCGATCAGCGCCAAGGCCTCCTCGCCGTTGGTGGCGCTAGGCTCCAGCACGGTGTAACCCTCCAGTTCGCCGAGCAGCCGGCTAAGGCGCTCACGGCCTTGGGGTTCGTCATCAACGATCAGGACATTCATAATTGCGCTGGATTCCTGAATGAGTCTCGCACAGGTATAGCGTAGACAGGTATGGTTCGAGCGACACTAAGGTCACGCTCTAGACCGGTGCGATGGCCAAAGATTCACTCGGCCGGCAGATTCACTGCCAGTCCTCTGTCCAACTGTAGACGGTCCGTGGAACACTGCCGTTCATTCCTGCAAATCCTTCTCTATCGTTTTCCGCGCATTTCTGTCGACCAGCGCCCTGCGGCGGCCAGCCCAAACCCTGCTATCATCGGCGCCACTTTTTCGTTCACGCCTGCAATGAGTGAATCCATGAGCACCGACAAGACCAATCAGTCCTGGGGCGGCCGCTTCAGTGAGCCCGTCGACGCCTTCGTCGCCCGTTTCACCGCCTCGGTCGATTTCGACAAGCGCCTGTACCGCCACGACATCATGGGTTCGATCGCCCATGCCACCATGCTGGCGCAGGTCGGCGTGCTCAGCGATGCCGAGCGCGACACCATCATCGATGGCCTGAAGACCATCCAGGGCGAGATCGAGGCTGGCACCTTCGACTGGCGTGTCGACCTCGAAGACGTGCACATGAACATCGAGGCACGCCTGACCGACCGTATCGGCATCACTGGCAAGAAGCTGCACACCGGCCGTAGCCGCAACGACCAGGTGGCCACCGACATTCGCCTTTGGCTGCGCGACGAAATCGACCTGATCCTGGCCGAAATCACCCGCCTGCAGCAGGGCCTGCTGGAGCAGGCCGAGCGTGAAGCCGAAACCATCATGCCCGGCTTCACCCACCTGCAGACGGCCCAGCCGGTCACCTTCGGCCACCACCTGCTGGCCTGGTTCGAAATGCTCAGCCGCGACTACGAGCGCCTGGTCGACTGCCGCAAGCGTGCCAACCGCATGCCCCTGGGCAGCGCCGCGCTGGCAGGCACCACCTACCCGATCGACCGTGAACTCACCTGCAAGCTGCTGGGCTTCGAAGCCGTGGCCGGCAATTCGCTGGACGGCGTGTCGGACCGCGACTTCGCCATCGAATTCTGCGCCGCCGCCAGCGTGGCGATGATGCACCTGTCGCGCTTTTCCGAAGAGCTGGTGCTGTGGACCAGCGCGCAGTTCCAGTTCATCGACCTGCCAGACCGCTTCTGCACCGGCAGCTCCATCATGCCGCAGAAAAAGAACCCGGACGTGCCGGAACTGGTACGTGGCAAGAGCGGCCGTGTGTTCGGCGCCCTGACCGGCCTGCTGACCCTGATGAAAGGCCAGCCGCTGGCCTACAACAAGGACAACCAGGAAGACAAGGAACCGCTGTTCGACGCCGCCGACACCCTGCGCGACTCGCTGCGTGCCTTTGCCGACATGATCCCGGCAATCAAGCCCAAGCACGCCATCATGCGTGAAGCGGCCCTGCGCGGTTTCTCCACTGCCACCGACCTGGCCGACTACCTGGTACGCCGTGGCCTGCCGTTCCGTGACTGCCACGAGATCGTGGGTCACGCGGTGAAGTATGGCGTGGACACCGGCAAGGACCTGGCCGAAATGAGCCTGGACGAACTGCGCCAGTTCAGCGACCAGATCGAGCAGGACGTGTTTGCCGTGCTGACCCTGGAAGGCTCGGTGAATGCCCGTAACCACATTGGTGGTACCGCACCGGCGCAGGTGCGTGCGGCCGTCGCCCGCGGCAAGGCGCTGCTGGCTTCGCGTTAAGGCCCATTGCGAGGGCTTCGCCCTCGTTCGCGGGCACGCCCGCTCCCACAGGTATAGCGTGGCTGTAACTGTGGGAGCTGGCTTGCCGGCGATGGGCTGCGAAGCAGCCCCAGCTTTTAGCGCTTGCCGCTGCGAATCATCTCCATGAAGGCCGGCATCGCCGCCTCCTTGTCCGCCACGATCCGCGCCATGTGCGGGTTGTCGCCCATCAGCTGCAGCAACGCCTTGGCCTGCGGGAAGTCCGCCAGGAAGTCGATGTTCAGCACCTTCTTGCCCACCGCGCAGGCCAGGTCGACCGAGAAGCAGAACATCAGGTCTGCCAGGGTCAGTTGCTCACCCGCCACATAGGGTGCGAAGCGGCCGTTGCGCTTGAGCGTGGCAAAACCGGCCAGCAGGTCGGCGCGGGCTTTTTCCTTTATCAGCGGCTCGACCTGCATACCAAAGAAAGACTCGGCATAGCAGGTACGCGCCGGCAGTTCGATGTACAGCTCGATTTCCTTGAGCAGCTCACGCACCTTGGCCTGCCCGAACGGGTCGGCCGGCAGCAGCGCCTTGCCGCCCTGGGTCTGCTCGATATAGTCGAGGATCACGCTGGTTTCGCTGAGGAAGCCGTGTTCGGTCTGCAGCACCGGCACCTTGCCTCGCGGGCTCACTTCCAGCGCCTGTGGCGCCTGGCCGCCATAGAAGGTGACTTCCTCGAAGGGCAGGCCTTTTTCCAGCAGGGCCAGCTTGACCATGTTGTAGTAGTTGCTGACCGAAAATCCATGAAGCTTGAGCATGAGGTAACAGCCTCCAGGCCGTAAGGGGTTGGCCCGGCTTTTATAGACCGTACGCCCGCCCCTGACCAGCGTCATGCGCCCCGTCAATGCCCGGGCATTGCCGCCACAGGCGTGGCACACTGTGCATCCCATCCTAGGAGTACCGCCATGAGCGAGCCCACCGACATCGACAATGACGACGACGAAGCCTTCGCCGAGGCAACGCTGACCCAGGCTATCGAGAACCAGATCGAAAGCGGCGACCCGGCGGCGGCGAAAGCCACGTTCAACAAGCTGACCCTGGTCGGTTACGAGCGCGAAGACATTCTCAACCTGATGGCCCATGTACTGGCCTTCGAAATTGACAACATGCTGGTGGAAGACCGCGAGTTCGACCGCGAGTGGTACGAGAATGCCCTGCGCGCGCTGCCGGAACTGCCGCCTGAGATGGATCAAGGCGAGGACGAATAACCCGGCTACACTCGAAGATCAGGCACCGTAGAACGGTGCCGTCATCCTTGTCTGGAAGTCAGGAGTCGCCATGCCTTTTACCCCCGATCTGATCGCTGAACTGGAAGTCCTTTCGCTGTTCAAGCACGACAGCAGCCAGGAAGGCATCAAGATTCACAAGAACGCTTCCCCCGCCCTGGTAGCCGCCGCGCAACGCCTGCATGAAAAGGGGCTGACCGATCAACCTGATGGCGGCTACCTGACCAGCCTGGGTCATGACGCTGTCGAAAGTGTCCAGTTGCTGCAGAACATTCTCAAGGCGCCACAGCCGGCCTGAACTGATAATGCCAGGGGCTGCCTTGCAGCCCATCGCCGGCAAGCCGGCTCCCACAGGTACTGCAAATGGCTTGAAGCCGATGCGGTCGGGGTGGGAGCTGGCTTGCCGGCGATGGGCCGCAGCGCGGCCCCAATCAGTTGGCCGCTGCCCTGCGCTTCTCCGCCAGGCGCGAGCGCCCGTACAGGAACACGATGGCCAGCAAGGCCAGCGCCTGCGCCGAAAGCGAGTAGGCGTCAGCGTGAATCCCCAGCCAGTCGAACTCGAAGAACGCCACCGGCCGTGTTCCAAGTACCCCGGCCTCTTGCAACGCCTTCACGCCATGCCCGGCGAACACCACCGACAAGGCACATAGCAGCGCGGCGTTGATGCTGAAGAACAGCGACAGCGGCAGCTTGGCCGAGCCACGCAGGATCACCCAGGCCAACCCCACCAGCAGCACCAGCGCCGTGGCACCACCCGCCAGCACCGCCTGGTGCCCGGCTGGGCCGGCCTGCAGCCACAGGGTTTCGTAGAACAGGATCACTTCGAACAGTTCGCGGTAAACCGAGAAGAACGCCAGCACGGCAAAACCGAAACGTCCACCACCACTGACCAGGCTGCTCTTGATGTAGTCCTGCCAGGCGGCGGCATGGCGGCGGTCGTGCATCCACACGCCAAGCCACAGCACCATCACCGCGGCGAAAAGCGCCGTGCAGCCTTCCAGCAGTTCGCGCTGGGCGCCACCGACGTCGATCACGTAGGCTGCCAACGCCCAGGTTGCGAAACCAGCCACCAGCGCCAGGCCCCAGCCGATGTTGACGCTGCGCACCGCCGACTGCTGGCCGGTATTGCGCAGGAAGGCCAGGATCGCCGCCAGCACCAGAATCGCCTCCAGGCCTTCGCGCAGCAGGATCAGCAAGCCGGATACAAAGCTCAGCGACCAGCTCAGGCCATCGCTGCCCAGCAGTTTGGAAGCCTGCTCGAGCTTGGCCTTGGCTTCGCTCAGGCGTTGCTCGGCCTGGGCCACGGGCAAGCCGTCCTGCAGCGACTGACGGTACGCCATCAGCGATTTTTCGGTGTCCTTGCGCGCCTGGGTGTCGATGTTGTCCAGCGAGCTTTCCACCAGCTCGAAGCCTTCCAGGTAGGCCGCCACTGACAGGTCATAGGCCTGGTCGTGATCACCTGCGCGGTAGGCCGCCAGGCTCTTGTCCAAGGTGCTCGCGGTGTATTCGAGCAATTGCGCAGGGCCACGCTTGACCTGCGGCGGCTGGGCGCGCTGGGCGCGGAACGCCTCCACGGCCGTGGCACCTTCGCTGGCGGCGACTTCGGCCGGGGTCTGGCGGGCCAGGTCGGCGATGTTCCAGGTCTTGTCGCCTTTGCCGGCTTCTGGCTTGGCGGTGAAGCTGGCGATGTAGGCAGCCACATCCCAACGCTGGCGGTCGTCCAGCTGGTCGGCAAACGAAGGCATCTCGGTGCCATCGATGCCCAGGGCCAGGGTGTTGTAGAGGTCGAACAGGCTCAACTGGTCGAGGCGCGAAACATCGCGCAGGTTGGCGGGTGCAGGCTCCAGGCCCACGCCGGCCGGGCCGTCGCCAGCGCCAGTGTCGCCGTGGCAGATCGAGCAGTTTTGCGCATACAGCGAAGCGCCGCGGGCTGGGTCCGGGGTAATCACTGGAGCCTGGCTGACCTCGTAGGCCACCGCCAGGCGTGCGCCCAGCTGGCGGGCCTGCCTGGCAACAGCCGGGCCGTCCTGGCGCTGGTCGATGGCCTGGCGCAGCGCCTGGACGCCCTGCTCCAGGGCTGCTTGTTCAGCATGCGCAGGCAGGCCTTTGACCAAGTCGGCCAATACCGCGCTGAACTCCTGCTGCTCGCGGTATTCACCATCGTCGATCACCTTGCCGCCTTGCACGGTGGGCGGGTAGTCGGCGCCAATGTAGTCCAGCAGGTGCAGGGCCTTGGTGGCCTCGGCGGGGGCTTCGGCCAACGCCAGGGTGCTGCACAGCGCCAGCACCGGGCCGAGCAATATAACCGGCAGCCAGGCAAGCAGACGGGAACGGGTTTTCATGGCCAGTCTCGAAGGGAATGCGAAAGAGAACATTGTTCACTTCCACTTTGCTTCGCTCAAGGGTGCCGGGCGGATTTCATGAAAAATCTTGCTACAAATCAGATGAAGAGGGGGGGATGCGCTGAACCTGTGGGAGATCCTGTCTTGTGTTGCCTGCCCACAGGTATTGCACATGGCTTGAGGGAGATGCGGTCGAGGTGGGAGCTGGCTTGCCGGCGATAAAGGTTGCGCCGATGTCACTGGAAACACCGGGTACCAATTGATTGGTTATTCGCAGATCCATAGCCACTAGCCTGAGGAGCAAACCATCAGGAGACAGGGAACATGGATCGTCCCCACTCAGACCAGTTACGGCTTGGCCGTTTTTCGGAAACCAGTCGATTGTATCTGCTTACCAGCACAACCCTCGACAGGGCCCCAATATTCAATGACTTTCACTCGGCCCGCTTGCTGGTTGCCGAGTTGCGCCAGGCTGAAGAGGAAGGTGCCGTCAGATCGCTGGCCTGGGTGGTGATGCCAGATCATTTTCATTGGCTGGTCGAGCTTGGACCGGGCAGCCTGAAGCGCTTGATGCGCAGGGTGAAATCTCGCAGCACCATGATGATCAACAGGTATCAAGGGCGAAGCGGCCAGCTCTGGCAGAAGGGATTTCATGACCGGGCATTGCGCCGGGAGGAGGATGTGCAGGCAATGGCGCGGTACATCGTCATGAATCCGAAGCGGGCAGGATTGGTCGCGAGGGTTGGGGATTATCCGCATTGGGATGCAATTTGGCTTTGATGGGGCTTTGCCTGTCAGGGCCCTATCGCCGGCAAGCCAGCTCCCACAGGGTACTCATCAGGCCTGTGGCAGGCGCTGACCTGCCTGGGCCTCATCGCCGGCAAGCCAGCTCCCACATGGTCCGGACCAACTTCAAGGCATGCACAAGCCGGCTATCACAGGTGAACCACAGGTCTCAAAGGCGGTGGAGTACCTGTGGGAGCTGGCTTGCCGGCGATTGGGCCTCAAGGCTTGGCGGTGTCCTTCCACCCCCCACCCAACGCCAGGAACACTCCAATCTGCCCCTGAGCCACTTGGCTATTGGCCGCTGCCAGCTGCGCGCGCATGTCGGTATAGGTGCGCGTCGCCTGCAGGTCGGCCAGGAACGACTCACGCCCAGCCTGGTAATAGCGGTGCGTCTGGTCCGCCGCTTCCTTGGCCGACTTCTCCGCCTCGGCCAGCGCGTCACGCCGGTCCAGCAGGGCGCTGTACTGCGCCAGGCGGGTCTGGGTCTCGCGAATGGCGTTCAGCACTACCCCATCAAAATTCGCCAGGGCTGCCTGGGTCGAGGCTTCGGCCATGCGAATGCGGGCGCGGGTGCCATTGGTGGGGATGGTCCAGCTGATCTGCGGGCCGAAGCCCCAGCGGTTGGTCGCCGGCTCGCCAAGGTTCTCGAGGATACCGATGGTGCCAACCTGGGCGCCGATGCTGATGTCGGGGTACAGGGCGCCGGTGGCCACGCCGATGTAGGCAGTGGCAGCGGCCAGCTGCCGTTCGGCCTGGCGCACGTCTGGACGGCGCTTGAGCAACGCCGCGCCATCGCCCACCGGGACCAGCTGGTTAAGGTGCGGCAGCTCGGCACAATCGGCAGTGCCGGCAGGCAGCTGGTCGACCGGTTTTGCCAACAAGGCAGCCAGGGTATAGATGCCCGTCTCGCGCTCCGCCTTGAAGCGTGGCAGTTCGGCGCGCAAGGATTTGAACTGGGTCTGCGAGCGGGTGACCTGGGTTTCGTCGCCACGCCCGGCATCACGCAGGCGCTGGTTGAGCTTCACGCTCTGCTCCTGCAGATCGAGCGACTCGCGGGCAATGTGGTATTCCTCGTTGGCCGAGCACACTTGGGTGTAGGCCTTGACCACATCCGCCACCAAGGTGATGCGGGCGGTATCGGCGGCGGCCTGCACTGCGTCGGCATTGGCCTTGGCCGCCTCGGTGCCACGCTTGAAAGTACCCCACAGGTCGAACTGGTACGAAGCACTGATGATGGCTTCGCCGATGTTGGCCACCGGCACTTTCTCTGGCAGCAGGAAGGCCTCGCCCGATTCCTGCAGGCGCTGGGCGCCAAGTTTGACGCCGCCGTTGAAGCCACCTTGCGACTCAGCCACTTCGACCTGGGCGCGCGCCTTGGCAATGTTGGCGGCAGCCACGCGCAGGTCGGTGTTGGCACTCAGGGCCTGGCGCACCAGCTCGTTCAGCCGTTGATCCTGATACAGCTGCCACCAGTCCTCAGGCACCGGTGCCGATACCACGCTGTCGGCATCCTGGCGCAGCGGGCCGTTGAGGTCGCTGCGTTGCACCGCCGCGTCCTTCGGCACCTCATAGTCGGGGCCGACCATCATGCAGGCCCCCAACGACAGGCACAGCCCCGCCAGGATCAGCTGTTTCATGGGCGCTGGCCCTCGATGATCGACACCGTGGCGGTTCGCCCGGCAATCATGCGGAAGTCTTGCGGCACTTCATCAAAGGCGATGCGCACCGGAATACGCTGGGCCAGGCGCACCCAGCTGAATGCGGGGTTGACGTTGGGCAACAGGTTGGCGCCACTGCTGCGGTCACGGTCTTCGATGCCGGCGGCGAAGCTTTGCACATGGCCACGCAGGCGGGTGTTGTCGCCCATGACGCGAATGTCCACGGCATCGCCGATGTGGATACCGCCAAGCTTGGTTTCCTCGAAGTAGCCATCGACGTGGTACGAGGCGCTGTCGACCACCGACAGCACCGGGCGGCCGGCGGTGACGAATTCGTGATTACGCGGTGCTCGGTCGTTCAGGTAACCGTCCACCGGGCTGCGCACCACCGAGCGGTCGAGGTTGAGCTGGGCGGTATCGACGGCCACCTGCGCTTCGCTGACGGCGGAACGGGCACGGGCCTCGCGGGACTGGCTTTCTTCCAGCTGTTCGGCGGCCACCAGGTTGCCCAGCTTGCGGTTGCGCTGCGCTTCGCGGGAGGCCTGGGCCAGGGTTTCCTGGCGCTCACCCAAGGTCGCCTTGGCCTGGCGCAGGGCCAGGGTGAAGCGGTCCTGGTCGATGGTAAACAGCACATCGCCGCGCTTGACGGTCTGGTTGTCACGCACCTCGACCTTCTGGATCAACCCGGACACGTCCGGGGCAATCTGGATCACGTCGGCGCGGATGTGGCCGTCGCGGGTCCAGGGGGCGAACATGTAGTACACCACCATCTGCCACACGAGCACGGCGGCGAAGGTCACTACCAGCAAGGTCAGGACCACACGGCCCAGGGTCAGCAAAGGTTTTTTCATGGCAGCATCAGGTTTCGGCAAAAGTGGTCCACCGCACCAAGCAGCACGGCATACAGAGCAACGTTGAACAACGCCCGGTGCCAGACCAGGCGGTAGAAATGCAGGCGCACCAGCACCGCGTGCACCCCGAGGAACAGCAGGTAGGTGCCAAACATCATCACCAGCAGCGTGGGCAGGAATACCCCGCTGATATCCAGTTCACCAATCACAGGGGCGCTCCGTCGAGGCCGGGGGGCAGTTGCGGTTGTTCGGCTGGCTCGAGCATCACCTCCACGCCCGGCAGCAGCGCCAGGCGCAGGCCGCTCAGCGCGTGCAGCAGGTGGGTACGGGCATCGCCGCGCTCGTACAGTTCATCCAGGTTCAGCGCCAGGCGCGCGCGCTCCATGTTGCGCAGCAGCGCGGCCGGGGCGTGCAGGCGCTCGCCGGCGCGCAGGCAGGCGGCGTAGTGCGCGCCGACTTCCTCGACTACCGTGTTCAGGCGCTCGCGAGCCTGCTGCCCGGCACGCGGCATATAGGCCAGCAGGTCGAGCAGGTTCAACCCCACGCGCAGGTCGCGCAGTGCCACGCCGCTGTCCTGCCCGGTTTGCGACAAGCGCGGCAGGTGCTGCATCAGGCGGTCGAGCATCTGCACACCGACCTGGCGGTGCTCGGCCAGGGTGGCCGGCTCGGTCATTTCGACGATGTCGCGCCAGGCGAAGCGGGTCATGCGCTTGGCTGCCAGCTCCACGCCGAACGGGCGCATCACCAAGGTCCAGATGAAGGCGAACAGCAGCCCCACGGGACCGGCCAGGTTGGAATTGAGGAAGGTGAAGAAGTCAGCATCGTAGGCACCCTGGATGCTGATGAAGGTCGAGGTGTTGACGATGGTCAGCAAGGTACCCAGGTAGAAGCGCGGCTGCACGGTCAGGGTGCCAACGCAGATGAATGGCACGGCGAAGGCCAGCACCAGCATCGGGAAGTCGTGCAGGTTGGGCAGCACCAGGAACAGGTACAGGCTGGAGAAGATGACCGACATCAGCGTCCAGAAGAAGAACCTGTAGATCTGCGGCGCCGGGTCGTCCATGGCGGCGAAGAAGCTGCACGACACGGCGGCGAGGATCACTGCGCTGGCGCCATCGTTCCAGCCCAGGCCGATCCACAGGCCGCAGGCGACAACGATCGCCAGCACGGTTGAGGCCACCGAATACAGCATCAGGCCACGGTCGAAGAACGCCGTCAGGCGGCCCAGGCGCCAGTGGCGGTACACCGCGCGCCAGGGTTTGGAATCGTCGCTGCGCAGGGCATGTTGCAGGCTGCAGCAGTCCTGCCACAGGTCGGCCCATTCGGTCAGGCGATACAGGGCGTTGGACAGTAGCAGTTCGGCGCGCTGGTCGAGGGCAGCGGCGCCGGGCTGCAGGCGTTCGATCTGTTCGTGCAGGGCGGTCCAGCGGGCGACGGAGGCGCTGTCGACGGTGCCCTTGAGCCATTCGCGGGCGGCATCGAGCAACGGTTGCAACTGGGCGAACTGTGCCGGGGCGCGGCCTTCGAGGGCGACCAGAGCGTCGTCGAGGGCATCGATCACGGGCAGCAGATGGATCATGCGCCCGCGCAACTCGCGGGCATTCTTCAGGGTGTGCGGACCAGCGCCTTCATGGCCGAGCTGGCCGATCATCAGCTCCAGCGAGTTGAAGGTGGCAACCATCGCCCCGCGCATGCCGCCAACCTGGTCTGCACTGGCCTGGCGGGCCAGGTAGGTGTCGCTGTAGCGGATCGCTTCGGCGAACCAGCTACCAGTGGCACCGACTACAACCGGCGCCAGCCGGCGTGGCCAGAAGATCGCCCCGACCACCGCCGCGCAGACGATCCCCAGGCAGATTTCCTGGGCGCGGGAAGACGCCACGTCGAACACAGCAAGCGGGTTGTCGACCACCGCCAGGGCAATCATCGGCAAGGTGTAGCCGGCCAGCATCAGCACGTAGTTGTTGGCGGTGCGCAGGTTCAGCGAAAGGAACAGCAAGGTGCCGGTCCACAGGGCGATGGCGATGCTCAGCAGCAACGGCGACTGCACCAGCGGTGGTACCAGGAAAATCGCCCCGCCGGCACCGAGCAGCGTGCCCACGGCACGGTACAGGGCCTTGGAGCTGGTGGGGCCAAGGAACGGGCTGGAGACGATGTACACCGTGGCCATGGCCCAATAGGGGCGCGGCAACTGCATGAGC
Organism: Pseudomonas sp. B13(2017); assembly: GCF_002113245.1. Lineage (NCBI taxonomy): Bacteria > Pseudomonadati > Pseudomonadota > Gammaproteobacteria > Pseudomonadales > Pseudomonadaceae > Pseudomonas > Pseudomonas sp. B13(2017). The sequence continues at coordinate 11,578 of NZ_NEJX01000005.1, read as the reverse complement.
AGGGCGATGTACAGGGCGATCATGGAGGCGGCAAAGGTACGCACGCCATAGAACCAGTCGCGGGCTGGGGGCACCGAGCTGAAGAAACCGTTCATGCTGCCCCGCCTGTGTTGCCCAGGCCGGCGGCTTCGAAGGCACGCAGCACGCGCAAGGCGGCTTCCAGGTCGGCCTGGTCGATGCCATGGAGCACCTCGCGGCGCAGGCGCACCAGCTCGGCTTCGATGGACTCGGCCAGGGTGCGGCCTTCGGCGGTCAGGCTCAGGGCCTTGGCGCGGCGGTCCAACGGGTCCTCGCTGCGGCATACCAGGCCAGCCTTGCACAGCTGGTCGAGCAGGCGCACCAGCGACGGGCTTTCCAGGCCGGCGGCCTGGGCCACGGCCACCTGATGCACGCCGTCACCCAGGCGCACGATCATCAGCAACGGCGCGGCGCAGGCCTCGGAAATGCCGTAACCGGTCAGGGCGGTATGGCAGATGCGCCGCCAATGGCGGGCGGCAACCACCATGCCACTGCTGACTTGCAGGCGCAGGAGATCAAGGGACATGACAGGAACCAAGGATATTCATAGTTTGCTAACTATCAATATACGCCTGTGCCTCCCCCTGTCGTCAACCGGGGGTGACGGATAGCCTGGGTGAAATGTTGTTCATGCTTTTGTCTTACTGGCCCTTTCGCGGGCTTGCCCGCTCCCACAGGGACCTCACAGGACCTGAAATTTGTGCAATTCCTGTGGGAGCGGGCGAGCCCGCGAAAGGGCCCGGACAAGCAGCAGCAAATTCAGGGCTGTATCTGGTCTTCCAGCTTCATGGTCAAGGCCAATGTACTGCCCATCTGCACCGCCCGGTCACGCCACTCCTGGTAGCGGCCCTCGTCACGGCTGCTGAAGTGCACCGCCAGCTCTTCGGCCGCCTGTACCACCCCCGCAGCAGCTGCCAGCTCCAGCCAGTACAGCGCGGCCTTGAGATCAGCCTCCACGTACAGCCCATGCATCAGCCGGTAGCCCACCTCGAAACGGCAGCGTGCCTCGCCCTGCTCGGCCCCGCGCAGGAACCACTGGTAGGCCTGCACCAGGTCGACCTGCCACTTCAGGCCGCCATCACACACCTCTTCCTCGTACAGGTCACCCAGCGCGGCAGCGGCATGCAGCATGCCCCGCTCGAAAGCCTGCCGGTAGCACTCCGCCGCCTGCATGTAAGAGGGCTCGATGCCTTTGCCGAAGTAATGTTGCTGCCCAAGGTTGAACCATGCCGCGGCATTGCCTTGCAGGGCCGCCATGCGCAACAGGTGGCCGGCCAACACGGTGTCAGCACGCCAGTATTTGCCGTTGAGCCAGATCCAGCCAAGGTCGTTGAGCGCCGCCACGCTGCCTTGCAAGGCCTGGCGGCGCAGGTCGACGTACACCGCCTGCAAGTCGCTGGCTTCGTCCAGGCGGCTGACCAGCAGCGAGCGCTGGCTGGGCAACCCTATCCCGGCAAACAGTCGCTGTCGCCTCCCGACAGCGGCCGGTGGGGCAATGACCCGCTCGGGCAAAAGGCGGGCAAGCAGCGAATGGATATTGCTGGCAGCAGACATGTTCATCCTCATTGAACGACACACAACCCCAACCTTCGGCTGTGATGAGGCGTGATTCTGCGTGACGTAACGTCAAAACCTGTCGCGAACGATTCGGCGCCAGGCAACCAAATGCGACTTCCTTGATCTGAGCAGGCTGTGGCCAATTGCCATGACCCACGCCTGCCGCCATCCTATTGCGGCAAGCCTAGACAAGGACGTTATCTTTTGCCGTTCGCCACAACTCGCGCCACCCTCAGCCGACAGTGGGCGCTGCTGCGCCAGTTGCCCAGCCGCTCCCCAGGCATTACCAGCGCCGAATTGGTCTGGCGCCTGCGTGACGTGGGCTTCACTGTCAGCAAACGCACTGTCGAGCGTGATCTCAATGAGCTGTCGCTGATATTTCCGCTGGAGCGCAATGACAAGAGCATCCCGTTTGGCTGGCATTGGTCGGCGAGCGCAGTGGGCGACTTGCGCGGCAATTTCGACTTGTTGACGCACCTGCGCGGTGATGCGCTGCAACCGGCTCGGGGTGAGGGGGTGGAGTTGGTGGCGCGGATCAGCGATACGCTGGCGCGGCAGTTGCGGGTTGCGCCGTTGAGTAGCGACATGCAGCTGACGGCCTTGGAGCACGGGCATCGGTTGCAGGCCACGGTGAGTGACGGCTGGCCACTGCGCTGGTGGCTGTTGAGCCATGGCGATGGGGTGGTGGTGGAACAGCCGGGCGGCTTGCGGGAGGAGATTGGCAAGATCCTGAGCAATGCGGCGGCGCAGTACCAGAATTTTTAGCCTGTGCTGGCCTCTTCGCGGGCTTGCCCGCTCCCACAGGTACTCTACAGATTCTGAAGTGTGTGGTTTTCCTGTGGGAGCGGGCAAGCCCGCGAAGAGGCCGGCACAGGCATACCAGTTAGCGCTGCATCCCCCAACGCCGCACCGTCAGCCGCTCGAGGGTATTGAACACCAGCCCTTCCACCAGCAAGCCGATCAGGATCACCACCGCCAACCCGGCAAACACCTTGTCGGTGTACAGCTCGTTGCGGTTCTGGAAGATGTACCAGCCCAACCCGCCTTTGCCACTGCTGGCCCCGAACACCAGCTCGGCAGCGATCAGTGTACGCCAGGCGAACGCCCAGCCGATCTTCAGCCCCGAGAGGATTGATGGCAGCGCCGCCGGGACAAGGATATGCAGCACCAGCCGCAGCCCCTTCAGGCCGTAATTGCGCCCGGCCATGCGCAGGGTTTCCGACACGCCGAGAAAACCCGCATAGGTATTCAGCGCCAGCGCCCAGAGCACCGAGTGCACCAGCACGAAGATCAGGCTGTTGTCGCCCAGCCCGAACCACAGCAAAGCCAGCGGCAACAGGGCAATCGCCGGCAACGGGTTGAACATCGAGGTCAGGGTGCCCAGCAGATCGCGCCCAAGCTGGGTCGACACCGCCAAGCTGGTGAGGCCGAAGGCCAGGATGATCCCCAGCAGGTAACCCTTGAGCAGAATCACCAGCGACACGCCAACCTTGGCCGGCAACTCACCGCTGACCATGCCGTCCCACAGCGCCGTGGCCGTCTGCAGGAAGGTTGGTAGCAGCAGATCGTTGCCCTGGTAGCGGGCAATGGCCTCCCACAGCACGGCGATCACCAGCAGGATGACCGCCTTGCGCAACCAGCCGTGCTGCCACAGGCGCTGAGCCAACGGCAGGTTGCGCTCCACAGGCACACTGAGCAAAGGCTCCAGCTGCACCTCGTATTCCTGGCGTACAGGTGTAGTGGTCATGGCTGAAGCTCCTGTCAGTAGGCGATACGGATATCGTTGAAACCAAGATCGTCGGGCTGTTCGGGGGCATCCGCCTCATCGAACAGCAAACGATGGATGCGCCGGGCACTGGCCTGGAAGTCGCTACCACCCAGGCTGCCCAAGTCGTACTGGTGGCTGTGCACTTCGGCTCGCACCCGCCCCGGGTGGGGCGACAGCAGCAGGATGCGGTTGCCAACCACCAGAGCCTCTTCGATGGAGTGGGTAACGAACAGCAGGGTAAAACGCACCTCCTCCCACAGCAGCAGCAGTTCTTCCTGCATCTTGCGCCGGGTCAGCGCATCAAGTGCCGCGAACGGTTCGTCCATCAGCAGGATCTTCGGCTGCGTGGCCAAGGCCCGGGCAATCGCCACGCGCGCTTTCATACCGCCCGACAGGGTGTGTGGGTAGGCATCGGCGAAGGCGGCCAGGCCGACTTTTTCCAGATAGTGCAGCGCCCGCTCCTCGGCCTCGGCGCGTTTCAGCTGGCCCGACACCAGCAGAGGGAACATGACGTTCTGTTTCACCGTCTTCCATGGCGGCAGCTGGTCGAACTCCTGGAACACCACGATGCGGTCGGGGCCTGGGCCGCTGACTGGCTGACCTTGCAGCAGAATCTGCCCTTCCTGGGGCGAGATGAACCCGGCCACGGCCTTGAGCAAGGTGGACTTGCCGCAGCCGGAGGGGCCGAGCAGCACGAAGCGGTCGGCACGGTCGACTTCGAAGCTGACCTGGTGGGTGGCCCGCACCACGCGTTGCGCGGTGCGGTATTCGAGGCTGAGGTTGTCCACCTTGAGCAAAGGCGGCGTTGCGACACGGCTCAGGTTGCTGGCCGTGTGGCCTGGCAATGGGGCGGTCATGATCGGTCAGCTCCCCTGCAGCGGGCGTTCATCCTGGAAGAAGTAGTCCTTCCACGATTCCGGCTTGTGCTTGATGGCGCCTACTCGATAGAGGAAGTCGGCCAGCTTGTAGGTGTTCTTTGGCGTGACGGTGAATTCGTACTGCGGGTTGTCGATCAGCTTGATCAACGTGTCGCGGTCGATCTTGGCCTTGGTCACGCGGATGTAGGTGTCGGCGGCGGCCGCCTTGTCCTTCTGGGCGAAGTCAGCGGCTTCGGCCAGCGCATCGACGAAGGCCTTGTAGGTCTTGGGGTTGTCCTTGCGGAATTTCTCGGTGGCGAACAGCAAGGTCGGCGAGTTGGGGCCGAGCAGGTCGTAGCTGTTGAGCACCACATGCACGTTCTTGTTGGCCAGCACCTGGTCCTGGAACGGCGGGTTGGAGAAGTGCCCGTTGAGTTCGGTGCCGCCGGCCAGCAGCGCGGCAGTGGCATCCGGGTGCGGCACGGCCAGGGTGTACTTGTCGAGGCGGTTGTATTCCTTGTCGCCCCATTGCTGGGCGGCGGCGTATTGCAGGAAGCGCGACTGCACCGAAACGCCTACCGCCGGCACGGCGATGCGGTCCTTGTCGGAGAGGTCGGCAATGGTCTTCACGTTGGGGTTGCTGCTGACCAGGTAGTACGGGAAGTTGCCCAGCGAGGCCACGGCCTTGACGTTCTGTCGGCCCTTGGTACGGTCCCACACGGTCAACAGTGGACCGACGCCGGCACCGGCGATGTCCACCGAACCGGACAGCAGTGCGTCGTTGATGGCCGAACCACCCGACAGCTGGGCCCAATCGACTTCGATGTCGATGCCCTGCTCCTTGCCATGTTTTTCGATCAGATGCTGGTCACGCACTACGTTCAGCAGCAGGTAGACAATACCGAACTGTTCGGCGATGCGAATCTTGCCTTCTGCTTGCGCCGCGGCGGGGGCCGCCAGGCTGCCTACGACCAGGCTTGCGCCCAGGCCGATGCTTGCCGCCAGGCGGCTGATGGATTTGCGCATGATGGGTTTCCTCAGTCGTCAGAACGGGGCATCGCCCTGGATGGTGGTGCGGTAAAGCTTGCGCCGCAGGTGTGCGGGGCAGCCGGTGGCCAGGTGGATCAGCGAGCGGTTGTCCCAGAACACCAGGTCGTGGGGCTGCCACTGGTGGCGGTAGATGTTCTGCTCCAGCACGCTCAGGGCATACAGCTGTTGCAGCACGTCGCGGCTTTCGTCACTTGGCAGGCCGACGATGCGGGTGGTGAAACCTTCGCTGACGAACAGCGCCTTGCGGCCGTTTTCCGGGTGGGTACGGACCACCGGGTGGATGACTTCCTGTACCTGCGCCAGTTGCTCGGCGGTCAGGGTCGGGCGCCAGTTGCCTTCGAATTTGGTCTCGGCGTAACGGGCGGTGTAGGAGTGCGCAGCATCACGGCCCTCGATGACCTTGCGCAGGGCCGCGGGTACGGCGTCCCAGGCCTTGTGCATGTCGGCGAACAGGGTATCGCCGCCCTCGTCGGGCAGTTCCTGGGCATGCAGCATGGAGCCGAGGCTGGGCAGCTCCTTGTACGACAGGTCCGAGTGCCAGAACTTGCCGGCATCACCCAGGCCGATGTTCTGGCCGTTTTCGACGATGTTGGAAACGATCAGGATCTCGGGGTGGCCGGCGAGCAGGAACTGCTTGAGCACATGGATCTGCAATGGGCCGAAGCGGCGGCTGAAGGCGATCTGCTGGTCGGGGCTGATGCGCTGGTCGCGGAACACCAGCACATGGTGGTCGAGGTGGGCGCGATGGATACGGGCGAAATCCTCGGCGTTGACCGGTTTGGCCAGGTCCAGGCCGATGATCTCGGCGCCCACGGCACCGGAGAACGGGCGGATTTCGAAGCGTTGCGGCTGGGCGCTGTCGATGATCGACAAGGCGTTCGAGGCGGCTGACATTTTTCACTCCCACGCAGTGCGCGACTTCAATGGCGCGCAACGATCAGAAACGCACGGGGATTTCCCGTGTGGGTTCAAGTCGTGCGGCGCATCGATTGGTCGACGGGTACGCAGTGGAAGTGACTATAAAGTCATAAGAGCTTTATTTTAAATACCGTTAAAGAATAACCATAGCACTGCTGCCAGGGGTGCTACGCAATCAGATCAAGCCGCCCTGCTCTTCTTCATCGATGAGGTTGTTCAGGCTGCTGAGCGCCTTGCGCGCTGTAGAACGGTTGAGCAGCTTGGCCTGCGCACCGGGGGGCAGGTCGGTGATCTTGAACACACCCTTGGCGGTCAGTACATCGATCAGGTCCTCGAGCACGCGGATCATGTCGAGGTCGCTTTGCTTGAGCTGGTTTAGGCTGTTTTCCACCACGTCATGGGCAAACCATTCCTGGATATCGGCATGGTCGGCGGGGAGCATTTCGGTGAACTCGTCAAAAGCGGCTGCTTCTACCCGCAGCAACTGGCCAGCGGCATCGCGTTGCACGTAGAACATGGCGGTGTCCCTCGTCACATTGGTTCCTTGGTGGTAGACAGCAGCATAGGCAAAGATCACCAGGCACGCCGGCCCGGCGCCAGAGTATGCGCTGTCATGGAGTTGCGGGAAAGGCCCAGGCACGCGCCCTGTAGGAGCGGCCTTGTGTCGCGATAGGGCCGCAAAGCGGCCCCACGGTTTCGGCAACAATGCCGGAGACCTGGGGGCTGCTCTGCAGCCCATCGCGACACAAGGCCGCTCCTACAGGGACAGCGCCAGCCTGAAGCCGGTGATGGCGATGGGCTGCAGGGCAGCCCATTGGCGCATCAGCTGTCCTTGTTGTGGACGATGATGGTCGGGTCAGCACCGCTGATCAACGAGTTGATCGTGGTGTTGGACCAGTTCACCCCTTCCAGCTTGATGGTCACATCGGCGTTGGCGATACCACCGGCGGCATTGAGCTTGCCTTCGCTGCTGACCTGCAGCGTCGTCGTGCCTTCCACCGTGGTGAGCTTCAGGTAGTTGTCGATGGTGCTGCCCTTCTCGCCCTGGAGCAGGTCCTTCAGGTCGATGCGGTCGCCTTCGGCCACCTTGAAGTCCTTGATCACGTCATTGCCGGTATCGCCAGCCTTCCATACGAAGGTGTCGGCACCGCTGCCACCGGTCATGGTGTCATCGCCCTTGCCGCCAAGCAGGATGTCATTGCCTTCACCACCGAGCAAAGTGTCCTTGCCCAGGCCACCGATCAGGATGTCATTGCCCTTGCCACCGTCGAGGGTGTCGTCGCCGCCCTGGCCGAACAGGAGGTCATTGCCCGCACCACCGTTGAGAATGTCATTGCCATCGTTGCTGCGCGAGACATCGAATTCGCTGACGTGCTCGACGATGTACTTGTGCAGCACGCGACCGTCGACATCACCCAGGGCCACACCCAGCTGGCCTGCGACATAGCCCTGTATGGCTTCGACACCGTTGCCGGCGACCGAACCGAAGCTCACCAGGTCACCGAAGATGATGTCGTTGCCATCACCACCGTTGACGGTGTCATTGCCCGGCACGGTGGCTTCGGTGTGGCCCAGGATCGCTTCCGCCAGTTTGCTCGGGTCGATGTTGGTCTGCGGCTTGCTATCGGTGTCGTAGGGCTTCAGGTCGTTGACATTGACCGCGCTGTTCAGGCCGATGGCTTCCACGCCAGACAGGTTGGACAGCAACAGGAAGCTTTGTTGCGAGTTGTAGTCCACATAGTAGTAACCGCTTTCAGCGTAGGAGAACTCAAAGGTGCCATCACCTTGGGCATGCAGCTGTCCAGACGCACCACTGTCGTTGGTCCAGCCCTTTTTGCCCCAGTACTCGGCGGTCATGTTGCCTTTGGCATCGATGCTGAAGCGGTTGTCGCTGCCCACCATCTTGTTGGTGACCACGTCGCCCAACTTGTAGCTGATCGACTTGAGCACGGAATCCACCGTGGTGCCGATGTTCTTGAAGGTGCCCTCACGTTCGCCAGCCTGGTACACGTTCGGCTGGCCGTCGGTAATGAAGAACGTCTGGCGGCTGCCGGTGTTGCCCGCGTCCATCAATTGCTTGAACCAGTTGGCGGTGGTCTTGAAGGCATCCTCGTAGTTGGTCGAGCCGCTGGAATAGAGCGTATTGAGCGCAGTGTAGAGCGTGCTCAACGCGTTCTTGTCGCCCAGGTTGACCGAAACCGTACTGTTCACCTGGGTGGAGAAGTCCACCAGCAGGATGTTCACTGTACCGGACTGCGCGCCCTTGACGCTGTTGGCCAGCGTATCGAACACCGACTTCAGCGAGTTGCGCGCGGCATCGACCGCGCTGCCCATGCTGCCTGAGGTATCGACGATGAACGCAATGTTGTAGTCCTGACCCGGCGTCACATGCAGGCCACTGATGTCGGCAACGATGATGTCGCTGGTGGCGGTGCCGGTGAAACTGTCGCTGTCGGTGGTCAGGTTGTTGGCGGTGTAGGTGTCCGGATAGACAGTTACCTTGATCGTGCCTTCGGTGGAGGCTTTGCTGCCGCCCACGCTCTCGGTGGCGGTCGAGGTGACCTTCACATCGAAACTGCCCTGGTAGTACGCCGGCGGTTTGATGCTCAGGCCGTTGAGGCTCCAGCCGGTGACGTCAACCGAAGTGGCGCCGACGGTTACGGTATGACCGGCGCCATCGCTGACCACCGAACCTGCCGGAATGCCGTCCAGCTTGACGCTCAGGCTCTCGGAGCCGTCGGTGTCGGTCAGGTTGGTGGAGATGCCAACCAGCTTGACGGTGCCGTTCTCCGGCCCTTCGTTGAGCTTGTAGCCGTCGTAGTAGCCCTGCCCGTCACTGCCATGGAAATCGGACACGGAAAGCCCGGCGTTACCCATCGCCGCAACGTTCGGGTACATCGGGATGGCCGAGCTGCTCAGGTCGGTCACCGGGCCGTTGCCGACCTTGACGTTGATATCCAGGCTACCCGGGCCGGACTGGTTGGCGTGGTAGATCTCCAGGGTGTAGTAGCCGCTGACAGGCGGCGAGAAGCTACCGGAGATCGTACCGCCCGCCCCCCAGGTGGCGCCGACCACGCTGGTTTTGCCGATGTAGACCTGCAGGCTGTCATCGGCGGTGCCGCTGAAGGTGTAGGTCTGGCCGGCTTCCAGGTAGATCAGGCCGGAGGTCTTGGAGCCAGTGCCGGCGGCAACGCTACCGCCCGAATCGGCGCTGGTAACCTGCTCGGTCTTGCTGGCACTGCCAGAGTTGGCGAACACGTTCTTCAGCGCAGTACCGCTGATGCCGTTGCCGTTGGTGCCCAGGCCCGTGAGGCTGTTCCAGGTTTCCTTGGTCAGGCCAAGCGAATCGGGGGTGTTGCTGCCGATGTTCAGGCCAGGCTTGTCGGCTACAGGTGCAATATCGACCTTCAGCGTGGCCTCGCCACCAGCAGCGGTACCGTCGGTAGGCTTGTACTTGATCTGGGCATAGTCGGCCTGCTTGTTGCCGACGCCCGTTCCGCCATATCCGTCGATACCCGACTCGTTGGGTTTCGGCACGAACCGCAGGTTGCCGGCAGCGATGTCGGCCTGGCTGACGGTCTGGTTCTGGGCGACGTTGACCCAGGCGGTGCCGTTGAAGAGCTGCAGGGAACCCGCTGGCAGCTGGGTGAAGGTCACACCCAGGCTCGACAGGGGGCTGTCGACGTCGGAAATGTTGAAGTCGTTCCAGGTCAGCACCAGCGGCGTGTCTTCGACGCCAGTGACGGCGCCGCCGGTGGCAACCGGTGCGTCGTTGACTGCGATCACATTCACCGTGGTCGTGGCGGTGTTCGAGGTATTAACGCCGTCGGTCACCGTCACGGTAATGATGCGAGGCGTGGTGCTCGGGTTCTCGCTGCTGTTGATGAAGGTGATGTTCTTGATCGCCTGGATATAGTCGGCCAGCGATGCAGCGCCGCTCAGGGTCAGGACTACCTTGCCGTCGGTGCTGTTGGCGTTGATCGAGATGCCGTTGACACTGTTGCCCAGGTTCAGCGCGTCACCCGGCTGGCGGTTGGTCAGGGTGACCGTCGCGCCAGTCAGCTTCGAGCTGTCGAAGTCGGTGATGGTGACGTCCACATCGCCGATCGACACACCACTGCCTGGCTGGTTCTCGGTGAAGGTGGTCTGGTAGTCGGCACCGGTCTTGCCGCTGGAGTCGTTGCCATCCAGGTCCAGAACCGGGGCTGGCTCGAAGATCTGGGTGGTCACGCTGCCGGCGCTGGAGCTGATGTCGAGCTTCTCGAAGTTGCCGCCAGTGGCCGAATCGATCTTGACGGTGAAATGCTCGGTGCCCTCGGTGAAGTTGTCCTTGAGGGTCGGGATGGTGAACGTTGCCTGCGTGCTGTTGGCCTTGATCACCACGGTGGCCACGCCGGTGTAGTCCGTGCCATCGGCCGCGGTGCCGGTGTAGGTCAGTTTGACGGTGACGTCGCTCTCGGCCTTGTTGGTCAGGTTCAGGACGTACGTGGCATCGCCACCTTCGGCGACCGCGGAGGTGCCGCTGATGCTGAGGGTGGTGGTCTGGATGGTATCCGTTACCGCAGTGACCGCCGCCGTATCGCTGACATTCAGTTTCTCGAAGTTGCCACCGCTGGTTTCGGTGATCTTCGCCGAAACGTTGCCTGCATCGATATAGACGTCATCGGTAGGCGCCGGAACGGTAACGCTACCGGAGAGCTTGCCCGCTTCGATGCTGATGACGGCGCCGTTGCTTAGCTTGATGGTCATGTCGGTGCCGGCCTTGTTGGTCAAGGTGGCGGTGTAGGTGATCTGGCCACCTTCCTGGACGGTAGGAGTGGCAGTCAGGGTCAGCCCGGTGTTATCGAGGGTGTCGGTGACTTTGGTCACAGCTGCAGAGTTGCTGATGTTCAGCTTCTCGAAGTCGCCACCGGTGGTGCCGGTGACAGTCACGCTCAGGTCTTCGGCATCGAGGTACACGTCGTCGCTCGGCGCATCGATGGTGATCGAGGCTTCTTTCGAGCCCGCAGCGATGGTGATGCTTTCACCGTTGCTCAGCTTGATCACCAAGTCGGTACCGGCCTTGTTGGTCAAGGTAGCGGTGTAGGTGATCTTGCCACCTTCGGCCACGGTGTCCGTTGCGGTCAGGGTGAGCGTGGTGATGTCCGGAGTGGCCGGATTGTCAGTGACAGTGGTCACCGGCTCGCCTACGGCCACGGCCTTCTCGTAATTGCCGCCCGAGATATTGGTGATCTTGTTGGTGAGATCCGGGTTGGTGCTGTGGACGTTGTCTGGTGCAGTGAACGGCACCGATGCCGACGACTCGCCCACTGGAATGGTGATGGTCTGGCCGTTGGCCAACTTCACCACCAGGTCCGAACCGGTGACCTTGTGGTTGACCGAAGCGGTATAAGTCACCACGCCACCTTCA